>DJPO01000001.1 GCA_002437405.1 Opitutia bacterium UBA6410
TCCACAACTTTTGACGATGAGCGCAAAAACTTATAGACTCAAAAACCTGCACCGCACCGCGCATGAAAAAAACACGTTTTTATACGGTCGCAAAAACGGCAGAACGCACATACCCAGCTCCGAAAAAAAAAACAAAAGGCTTTCCCAAACGGAAAAACCTTTTGTTTTAAAGTAAGCCAGCTGTCAGGCTTGAACTGACGACCTGATGATTACAAATCAACTGCTCTACCAACTGAGCTAAGCTGGCGTAATTGTCCTATAAGTTGAACAAAAATTTTTTTCTTTGGCAAGTCTTTTTATGGGGCAATCCCAGACTTTTTTATATGTGCCATAATACAACCAAAATCTTTCCCCCAAAAATCAAAGCGGCAGATTTAAACAGTCCGACCCCCGAGCCTCGCCGTTTCTCCTCCCAAACTTGGGCAAACTCCGAAATAAAAAACACAAAAAAACCCCACAATGGCAAAGATTGCGGGGTTCGAAATTATTAGACTAAATATTGACTATCCGAAGAGGCGTTCCCAGAACGAGGGAGTGGGAACGTCTTTGGATTCCCAGCCCGCGCGCACGGGTTCTTTGATGAACGGCGCGAGTTCGGGGCGGTTCTTGACGATCATATTCTTGGAATCCCATTCGAGCTTTCCGCCGAAGCGTTGAGCCAATGCGCCCAAGAGCGCGACTTCCGTAATCTGCGAAGCGTAGCTGAAGTTCGAGCCCGCTTCGGGACCGTCGCCCTTGATTGCGTCGATCCATTCGCAGTAGAGGCTGCCGTTGCGCACGCGCGGAATCTTTCTGTCCTTCGCCTTGCCGCTGCGCTTGAATTCGTTGAAGAATTCGGTGTTGGTAAAGCGCGGGCTGTCGGGACGCGCACCGTGCTGGAGCGTGTGCTTGTCGCCGATCATGTACATACCCGAGCGCATTGTCTGCGCGCCCTTGTCCAAATCCTTGGGGGTGGTAATCGGCTGCTTTGCGCCGTCGTACCAGTACATATCGACCGCTTCGCGCTTGTCGGTCTTGGGGAACGACCACTTGACTGTCGAGGAATTGGGGATAAAGACTTTCTGGTCGTACGAGCAGTCGGCTTCGAGAAGTTCGACGGTGCAGTCGCCCTTGAGGTCGAGAGCCCAAACGGGGGCGTCGCCTGTGTGGCAGAACCAGTCGCCGAGCATACCCGTGCCGTAGTCCCAGAAACCGCGCCAGCTGAGGGGTGCGAGGACTTCGTTGTAGTCGGAGTATTTGCCCTGATTGAGCCACAAATCCCATTTGAGGTTTTTGGGTACGGGCTGTTTTTGGAGCGGGAGGCCGTTGAAGGGCTTGCAGAAGTAGCGGGTCATCTTGGGATTGCCGTTCCACCAGTTGGGGCCGCCGCACATAACGTGGACTTCGCGAACTGCGCCCGCGATGCCAGTGTCGTACCATTCCTTGAGCAGGCGGATACCTTCGGTCGCGTGGCCCTGATTCATCATCTGGGTCTGGACTTTGTAGTACTTGCGCGCTCTTTCGAGTTCGCGGCACTGCCAGATGTTGTGGACGAGGGGCTTTTGGACGCAGACGTGCTTGCCGCACTGCATTGCATCGATTGTAATCTTAAAGTGGGAGTGGTCGGGAGTCGAAACGCAGACTGCGTCGATGTCCTTGCCCATTTTGTCGAGCATTTCGCGATAGTCGTGGAAACGCTTTGCCTTGGGCCATTTTTTCCAGTCGTACCAGAATCTGTTGTCGTCTACGTCGCAGAAGGCGACGGCGTTTTCGCTGCTCATGCCGTTGATGGCCATGCCGCCGACGCCACCGACACCGACGAACGCGACGTTGAGCTTGCTGTTGGGCGATTTAGTCTGCGCAATCGAGAATCTCGGCAACACGAACGTTGCTGCAGAAGCCGTCGCGACATTTTTGATGAACTTTCTTCTATCCATAATGTATTTTGAGAATATGTATAATAGTTAACAAAATAAAGATACCGCGCCCCGACAATCGCGGGGCAGTGGGAATATAAAAAAACAAAAAATCGGGGCAGTCAAGCGATTTCCGAAACTAAAGTTTCCGGGAGTCGGAGATTGCGTCGACGCGCTCGACGAGGGTCGGGTGCGAATAGTGGAACGCGCTGTAAATCGGGTGCGGAGTGAGGTTGCCGAGGTTCTCCTTGTGGAGCTTTTCGAGCGCGGAGCAAAGCGGCTCGCCCGAGCCGCACAGGCGCGCGGAAAATCTGTCGGCTTCGTACTCGTTTTTGCGCGAGAACGCGTTGAGCAGCGGCGTGAGCCAAAACGTAAAAAGCCCCGAGAACATCGAATAAATCAGCAGAATCGGCCCGAAGCCCGAAGCCTCGCAAAAGCCGAAGCCCAGATAGAACCACTCGCTTTGCGAAAGCCACCCCATCACCGCAAACGTAAGGAACGTTATCGCGAACGAAAGCACCATCATCTTGAAAATGTGCCCTTTTTTGTAGTGCCCGATTTCGTGCGCCAAAACCGCCTCGAGCTCCGCCTGCGAAAGCTGGTCGATTAGCGTGTCGTAGAGCATTATGCGCCTGAATTTTCCGAACCCCGTGAAATACGCGTTGGAGTGCGAGCTTCTGCGGCTTCCGTCGATTACCTGAATCGCGCTCGCCTTGAATCCGCCCTTCTCGGCTATCGCGAAAAGCGCGGTGCGCAGCTGCCCCTCGGGCAAGTCCTCGACTTTGTTGAAAAGCGGGAGAATCAAAAGCGGATATACGACAATCATCGCGACCTGAAAGACCGCCACCGCCGCGAATCCCCAAATCCACCAAGTGTCGGGGAACGCCTGCGAGAACCACAGAATCAGAGTGAGAATCGGAGCGCCGAGGATTATCCCGACAATCAGGCTTTTTATTTTGTCGCTAATCCAGAGCCCGAGCGAGCTTTTGTTGAACCCGTATTCCTGCTCGATTACAAACTGCGCGTAAAGCTCGAACGGTATTTCGGGCAGCGAGAGAATCACCGCCATGAAAATGAGCGTCAACGCCTGCCCCCAGACCGACACGCCGAACGTATCGACGCCGAAGTCGAACATTTTCGGCAGAATCCAGAGCGCGAGAACAACCCCCAAGAAGACCGCCGTACACGCGCTCTCGAAAATCCCGAATTTCGTTTTGTCGAGCGTGTACGAGACCGCCTTTTGGTAGGACGCCAAGTCGGTGAATTTGCGGAACGGCGCGGGCACTTCGCCCGAATGCGCTTTGACACACCGCATATTCAGCACGTCAAGCCACGTCGAGACCGCGAATTTCAGAACGAGCAAAACAAGCAGGACTATTACGGGGGTAGTCATCGCCTATTTTATGAGTTTTTTCATAATCTCGAGCACCATCGCGGGGTTCGCCTTGCCCTTGGACGCCTTCATAACGGGGCCGATTAGCGCGTTTATCGCCTTTTCGTTGCCCGCTTTGAATTGGTCGACCGCCTTTTGGTTGGCCTGCATTGCGGCAATGCAGAAGGATTCGAGCTCGGAGCTGTCGCTGTTCTGCTTGAGCCCCTTTTCTTCGACGATTTGCGCCGCCGACTTGCCCGTTGCGAACATTTCCGCAAAAACCTCCTTGCCGATTTGCTTGGAGATTTCGCCGCCGTCGATTATCTGGGCGAGCTTCGCGAGATTCTCGGGCGTGATTTTCGACTCCGAAAGCCCCAGCTCGTGCTCTACGCGCGCTTCCGCCGCGGGTTCTTCAAACGGATTTTCCTCCTCGAGCTTCGCGGCTGCCTCGGCGGCGCGCGCCTGACGCTGGGCGATGAGCTCGCGGCGCAGGTCGTTGACGATGAGGTTTGCGATTGCTTTCGGGTTCTTGGGATAGACGGCGACCGCCTTTTCGAAATATTCGCAGATTTCGGGGACATGGCACATCACGGAAGTCGCCGAATACGGCAGCCCGAATTCCGACATATAGCGGCGTTGACGGTCGAACGGCACTTCGGGCAGCTCCGCGCGAACCGAGTCGAGATACTCCCGCGAAATCTTCACGGGCATCAGGTCGGGATCGGGGAAATAGCGGTAGTCGTGGGCGTCCTCCTTCGTGCGCATCGTCTGGGTGACCTTCAAATTTGCGTCCCAGCGGCGGGTTTCCTGAACGAGCGGGATTCCCTTTTTAATGCAGTCGATTTGCCGCTTGATTTCGTACTCGACGCATTCGCGGGCATTCGAGGGCGAATTCATATTCTTCATCTCGATTTTCATACCGAGCTTGTCCGACCCCTTGGGGCGCACGGAGATGTTTACGTCGCAACGCATCTGCCCCTTTTCCATATCGCAGTCGGAAATTCCCGCGAAGGAAATCGTGTTTTTGAGCGAATTGAGGTACGCGAAAACTTCGTCGCCCGAGTGCATATCGGGCTCGGAGACGATTTCCATAAGCGGAGTCCCCGCCCTGTTGTAGTCTACGAGCGACTCCTTCGAAAGGTGCGTGAGCTTGCCCACGTCCTCCTCCAAGTGGATTCGCGTGAGTTTGACGACCCTGTGTTCGCCCATTTCGGAGGCGTTCGCGCCCGCAAGCTCGATTTCCACGCCGCCGCCCAAACAAAGCGGCTGGTCGTATTGAGAAAGCTGGTAGTTTTTCGGGCTGTCGGGATAGAAATAGTTTTTTCTGTCCCACTTAGTGATTTCGGGAATTTTGCAGCCGAGCATAAGCCCGACCATTATCGTCTTTTTTATAGCCTCGCGGTTGAGCACGGGCAGGACGCCGGGGAGTGCCCATACGACGGGGTCGGTGAGCGTGTTCGGCGGCTCGCCGAAACGGTATCCGACGGAGGCGAACATTTTGCTTCTGGTTTTGATTTGGACGTGTACTTCAAGTCCGATAACGGCTTCGTATTCCATATTGCGAAAAATCCTCGAAAAATTAAAGGTTTGGACGGCGCGACGACCAGTCGTTCGCAGCCTCGTATGCCGCCGCGTACGAAAGCAGATTCTGCTCGTCGAACGCCTTGCCTATCATCTGCAGACCGACGGGCAGACCGTTTGCGGTGAATCCGCACGGAACGGAAATCCCCGGCAAGCCCGCGAGGTTTACGTTGATTGTGCAAATGTCGCTAAGGTACATCGCCAGCGGGTCGGAAGTCTTTTCGCCGAACTTGAACGCGGTCGTCGGGGAAGTCGGCGTCATGATGACATCGACGTTTTCGAACGCGGATTCGAAGTCGCGGCGGATGAGGGTTCTGACCTTTTGGGCGCGCAGGTAGTAGGCGTCGTAATAGCCCGAGCTGAGCACATAGCTGCCCAAGATGATTCTGCGCTTGACCTCCTCGCCGAAGCCCTCGGCGCGGCTTTTGAAATACATATCGATTACGTCCGTCGTGCGCGGGCTGCGGCGGGTATAGCGCACGCCGTCGTAGCGGGCGAGATTCGACGAAGCCTCGGCGGTCGCGATAATATAATAGACGGGAATCGCCAAGTCGGTGTGCGGAAGCGATATTTCGACAACCTCCGCGCCGAGCGCGCGGCAGTCGTCAACAGCCTTTTCGACAACCGCCTTGACTTCGGGGTCGATGCCCGCGGCGAAATATTCCTTCGGAAGACCGATTTTTTTGCCCCTGAATGCGTCGGGCGCGAGGTTCGCCGCGTAATTCGGGATTTCGCACGGGACGCTCGTGGAGTCCTTGGGGTCGTGCCCCGCGACGGCTTCGAGCAAAATCGCGGCGTCCTTGACACACTTTGCGAAAGGCCCGATTTGGTCGAGCGACGAGGCGAACGCCGCCAAGCCGTAGCGACTTACGAGCCCGTAAGTGGGCTTCATTCCGACGACGCCGCAGAGGGACGCAGGCTGGCGGATAGAGCCGCCCGTGTCGCTACCCAGACTCGCCGCGCATTCGCCCGCCGCGACTGCCGCAGCCGAGCCGCCCGAGCTTCCGCCAGGGATTCTCGACAAGTCCCACGGATTGCATGTGCGCTTGAATGCGCTGTTTTCGCAGGAAGAGCCCATCGCGAACTCGTCCATATTGAGCCTGCCCCAGAACAAAGCCCCGCGCGAGGACATTTTTTCGAGCGAAGTAGCCGTATAGGGCGAGACGTAGTTTTCGAGAATTTTGCTGGCGCAGGTGAGTTTCTGCCCGCGAACCGCGAGCACGTCCTTGAGCCCGACGGGAATGCCCTCGAGCGCGCCGCGTTTGCCGCCCTGCGCGCGGAGTTTGTCGGACTGTTCGGCGGCGGACAAAAGCCCGTCGGCGTCCGCCGAAAGGAATGCGCCGACTTTGCCGTCGACCGACGATTGGCGTTCGATAAAAACTTTGGCAAGCTCGACGGCGGAAATCTCCCCGTTATCGAGCATTGTTTCGAGTTCGGAAATTGTTTTGTAATAGAGAGGCTGGCTCATATCGTAAAATTGTGGAAAATTTTCGGCGGGCGGCTATGCGTCGTCCACGACCTTGGGGACGCATATTTGGTTTTCGCGGGAAGCGGGGGCGTTCATAAGCGCGTCGGAGACGGACATAGCGGGTGTTTCGACGTCGTCGCGCATTACGTTGTAGATGGCGTGGGCGTGGGCGCTGGGCTCGACCCCCGAAACGTCGATTTTCGAAAGGCGTTCAAAGTACTCGAGTATCTGCCCGAGTTGGCGGGAATAGGTAGTTTTTTCGTCGTCGGTGAGCTCGATGCGCGCGAGTTTGGCGACGTAATCGATATCGATTTGAGTTTCCATTGGGGCAAGCTCTCAAAATAAACAAAGAAAGACAAGAATATTTTGTCGGTGGGGGTGAACCAAGCCCACGTTTTTTTGGGCTTGTGAAATCA
>DJPO01000064.1 GCA_002437405.1 Opitutia bacterium UBA6410
CAGCCCCCTTCTCTATTTAAATAGACTATAATTTTGTGTGGAAAGTGCGGGAAATTACGTCCAATTGCTGCGGACGCGTCAACTTAATGAAGTTCACCGCATAGCCTGATACCCTAATCGTCAACTGCGGATACTTCTCGGGGTGGTCCATCGCGTCCTCCAAAACTTCCCTTCTCAGGACGTTCACATTCAAGTGCTGCCCATTCTTCGACATATACCCGTCTATCAAGCCGCACAAATTCGAGATTTTTTCGCCGTCCGACTTGCCGAGCGAATCGGGAAGAATCGTGAACGTGTTGGAAATCCCGTCCTTTGCGTCTTTGAACGGCAGCTTCGCGACCGAGCACAGCGACGCCAACGCGCCGTTCGTGTCGCGCCCGTGGAGCGGATTCGCCCCAGGGGCAAACGGCACGCCCGCCATTCTGCCGTCGGGAGTGTTGCCCGTTTTCTTGCCGTAGACTACGTTCGATGTAATCGTGAGAATCGACTGCGTGTGTATCGCGTTGCGGTACGTTGGCAACTTGCGGATTTTCTCCATAAACCGCTTGACCAAATCGACCGCGATTGCGTCGACCCTGTCGTCGTTGTTGCCGTATTTCGGAAAATCGCCCTCGATTTCGAAATCTACCGCAATGCCGTTTTCGTTGCGAACCGGCTTTACCTTTGCGTACTTAATCGCCGAAAGCGAGTCCGTCACAACCGAGAACCCCGCAATGCCGCACCCGAGCTTGCGCACGACGTCCCTGTCCATAAACGCCAGCTGCGCCTTTTCGTAATAGTACTTGTCGTGCATATAGTGGATAATGTTCAGCGCGTTGACGTACGTGCGGCTGAGCCAATCCATCATTTTGTCGAACTTTTCCATTACCCTGTCGTAGTCGAGAACCTCGTCGCGTATCGGCTCGAAGCCCTTTGCGACAAGAGCCCCCGTGCGCTCGTCGACGCCGCCGTTTATTGCGTAAAGCAGCGCCTTCGCCAAGTTCGCACGCGCGCCGAAGAACTGCATTTCCTTGCCGATTACAAGCGGCGAGACGCAGCAGGCAATCCCGTAGTCATCGCCGAAAAGCGGGCGCATGAGGTCGTCGTTTTCGTACTGGATTGACGACGATACCACCGACGTTCTCGCGCAAAATTCCTTGAAGCCGCGCGGGAGCTTTTCCGACCACAAGACCGTTATGTTCGGCTCGGGAGCAGGCCCGAGATTCGAAAGCGTGTGGAGCAGGCGGAACGAGTTTTTTGAAACATACGTCCTGCCGTCCGAGCACATACCGCCGACCGATTCGGTCACCCAAACGGGGTCGCCGCTGAAGAGGTCGTTGTACTCGGGCGTGCGCAGGAAGCGCACCATGCGCAGCTTGATTATGAAGTCGTCCATGACCTCCTGCGCGTCGGATTCGGTGATGTCGCCTGCTTCGATGTCGCGCTGCGCGTAGATGTCGAGGAACGTCGAGACGCGCCCGAGCGACATCGCCGCGCCGTTCTGGTCCTTGATTGCCGCCAGATAGGCGAAATACGTCCACTGCACCGCCTCCCTGAAATTGTTCGCGGGCTGCGATACGTCGATTCCGTACGAAAGCGTCATTCTCTTGACCGCCTCCAACGCCCTGATTTGCTCGGAGAGCTCCTCGCGCTGGCGGATTACCTCTTCGGTCATATCCGCATTGTCGGAGTCCGCTTTTTGCGCCTTTTTGTCGGCGATTAGGTAGTCCGCGCCGTAGAGAGCCAGACGACGGTAGTCGCCGATGATTCTACCGCGCCCGTAGGCATCGGGCAGCCCCGTGATAATCGCGCTCTTGCGCGCCGCGAGGATTTCGGGCGTATAGGCGTCGTAAACGCCGTCGTTGTGGGTTTTGCGGTACTTGGTGAAAACCTCTTTGACCTTTTCGTCCTCCTTGAGTCCGTACGCCTCGCAGGAAGAGCGAACCATTCTGTAGCCGCCGTAGGGCATTATCGCCCTGCGAAGCGGGGCGTCGGTCTGAAGCCCGACGATAATTTCATTGTCGCGGTCGATGTACCCCGCCGCGTGCGAGTCCACCGCCGACGGAGTCGAAACGTCCGCCGAGAGCAGCCCGTTGTTGCGGCGTTCCTCGTCCATAAGCTCGAGCACCCTGCCCCAGACTTTCTTCGTCCTGTCCGTCGCGGGCGCGAGGAACGAACCGTCGCCCTCGTAGGGCGTGTAATTGAGCCTTATGAAGTCCGACACGTCCGTGCCTTTGCTCCACTCGCCGTCTTTGAAAGACCTCCATGCGAATTTAGTTTCCTGTTCAGCCATAATGTAGATTTTTTGTTTGGGGGTTATTGAAAGATGTAGAAAATCGTCGCGGTAATTATCGTCGGCACCGCGGCGGAATAAAGCAGAAACTTTGCGGAAACGCCGTCGGCGAATTGCGACTTCATCACCGAAAGCCCCGCCAAATTCGGGGCGTTCGCGATTACCGTAAGACCGCCGCCGGTCACCGCACCCGCAACTATCATATACTTCATCGACTCCGTAAACGCGGGCACGAGCGACGCCAAATAGGTAATCGCCGCATTGTCGTTGAACGCCGTCAGCGCGATGCCCCCGATAAACAGCTCGTGCGTGTCGAAGCTCATCAAAACGGGTTCAATCCACCAGCCCTGCAACGTGCCGTGGGTGACGAGCGCGGAAAGGAAAATCGCAACCAGTATCGGCGACTTGTACTGCAAATTGTTCTGCGAAGTTACGTCGCAAAACGCTATGAACGTCATCAGCGTGAAAATCAGCAAAATCGGGTTGTGCATAACCAGCACCGCGAAAACCAAAAACGCGATATTGAAAAGCCGCAACCAGCGCGGAGACGGCATCGCCGCAATCGAAAGTTTTGTGTCCGCCTGCCTGCGGCGTTCCAGCTCGGCGAACTCCTTTCTGAAAAACAGATAGTACGCGAGCGTCGAAATCACGATAGCCGCCAACGCCTTGTCGCCGAATGTGATGAACATAAAAAACGTGTCCCAGCCCCAAGTTCTGGCGACCATCAAAACGGGCGGCGCGGCGAAATGCGTAAACGTGCCGCCTATCGAAACCGACACGAAAAGCAGCCCGAGCGTGGCATACTTAAGCGGCCGCGACGGCGAGAACTCGAAGAATTTCCCCATCAGCAGCATCGCCGAAATCGTGATTGCCGCGGGCTCTGTGATAAACGACCCGAGTATCGGCCCGATGCACATAATCGAAATCCACCACGCCGCGACCGTCCCGCCCCCGAGGTCGGCGACGCGCTTAATCAGCCACGCCGCGGAATCGACAATCGGCTTGCTCGCGGATATCAGCATTATGACCATCACGAAAAGCGGCTCTTCGTACTTTCGATCGACATACGCCATATTGTCCAAAAACGCCGACAAAGCGTCGCCGCCGAACTCGTACCAAAAGCCGCCAAGCAGCGGAATCAGCCAGAACGCGAAAATGAGCTCGACTTCCCCGAGCAGGTGGAAAATTTTGGAATAGATGTCGCGCGCCTGCTCGCTCGCGCCGTCAAGATAGGCGATTCCCGAGCTTTTGGATTTGTTTTTGATAAGCTCCGAGATGTCCACAAAAAACTTGTGGCAAAACGTGTGAACCACGGCACACAGGAAAATCACCGTGGCGTAGAGGTTGAACGGCTCGATTTTCACCCTCTCGCAGAGGGTCTTCCAAAGCGTTTCCGCCTCGGGATACTCGTCGAGCGGAATCGGATACGGCACATCTTCGACGTCCGCGCCGAGCGCGACGGCAGCCGAAAGCAAAAACATCATTACCGCCAAAATGGGAATCTTTTTCATTTTTCGCCTAATTTGTTCCGAATTGCGGACGGGAAGTTCCGCGCGGGCACTTCCGATACCGTTGAAAAAGAGCCTTCCAGAAATCGGGCGGCGCGTCAACCAAAAGCGGACGCCGCCAGCCACGATTTCCCGCAACAGGCTATCGGGCAATATAAAAAAGATTTCGCCTTGCCAAACGCGCCGATTTTCGGAAAAATGGCGCGAAAAATATAACAAAATGCCGCAAAACACCCGAGACAAAATCCTAAAGACGACCTTTTTGCTGTTGCTTGAAAAAGGCTACGACAGAGTGCTTGTAAGCGACATTCAGGAGACGCTCGGGATTTCGCGCGGGCTGATGTACCGCTATTTCAAGAGCAAGTCGGAGCTGTTTTTTGAGGCGGCGCGGACGTATTTTTACGACAGATATTTCCCCGAATTGGACTACGATAACCTGACGCTCGCGGAGTTTTTCGAATACGCGGAAAAGGCGGTTGCGGCGATGACGAATTTGGAGGGGACGCAGGTTGACATTTTGAAATACAACACGCTATATTCGGCGATGCTGCAATGCCAGCCGAGGTTCAAGAACGAGGCGCAGACGCAATTCGACAAGGCAAGAAAAGTGATACACAACGCGATAAAGCGCGGAGAAATAAAAGACCTGCCCGAAAACTTCATAGGGGCGACGATACTTGCGATATTCGGCAGAACCAGCTACATCACCGAGACTCCATCGAATGTCTACATCTGCAAGCGCATCATAGAAGACATAACCCAATTTTATAATCTTATAAAATTGTGACCAGTGCGGGAGGTTTTTTGGGCTTGTGAAATCACC
>DJPO01000106.1:0-266 GCA_002437405.1 Opitutia bacterium UBA6410
CTCGCCCCTTCGGGGTAATTTGCTCCGCAAATTATCCTTCTCAAAAGCTTTATTTTATAACCTCGCTACGCTTCGGATAAAATAAACTTTTGCGTTCGAGACGTCAAAGGCATTCCGTTCCGACGGGTTGGCGAACTGGGGTTAAAGGATTGCTTATTCTGTTTTCTTTAAGCTTTTGCTTAAAGTGTGAATTCCAGTTATTCTACTTCGCAAAATTGCTTTGCAATTTTGCTGTAATATTCGGGGCTTGTCGGCTACGAAAGGGG
>DJPO01000106.1:396-9936 GCA_002437405.1 Opitutia bacterium UBA6410
TGCGATGGTGTGCGTACGGAGGACTGGACAGGGGATAGGCGAAATTGGCTATGCCAATCGCCGTAAGGGGCAACGCCCCTTCAATGGGAGGCGCACCTTGCGCCCTGCCGCTCACGCGTCCCAGCTGTAGTGGTCTTTGGCGAACTTCCTTAGATTAACTATGGACTTTTTCATTTCCATTTCTTCCAGAAATTTTATCAATTCCGGAAAATTCGGATCCTTTTTCTCCGGCAACTCTACCTCGTAGTCCGTCTTTAGCGTAATCAATTCCAAGTTGCGCCTTAGCAACCCTTCGTTTTCCTTTATTACCGTTCTGAACTTTTCAGGCTTTAGCCAGTCGTACCTTCTTATAATCGTCTCTATGTCTCCGAAGTCCTTCAGCCACTTTGCCGCCGTCTTCGGGCCCACTCCGAATATCCCATTTATGTTGTCCGCCGAGTCCCCTATTATCGCCAGATACGCGGGGATTTGCGCGGGGCTTACTCCGAACTTCGCTTTAACTCCTATCGCGTCCAGCGGCGTCCAATTTTTTTCGCGTGAATTCGGTGGCAGCAGCTGGCGGACTTTCGGGCAGATTAACTGTGCAAAGTCTTTGTCCGCGCTCACTATTGTTATGACTCCGCCGAGCGGTTTTAATTTTTCGACGGTGCTTGCCAGCAGGTCGTCGGCTTCGATTCCCTCCTGCATCACGTTCTCCATTCCGAAAAGCTCGCACAGGTCGCGGATTGCGGGCAGCTGGCGTTTGAAATTTTCGGGGGTCTCGACGCGGTTTGCCTTGTATTCGGGGTAGATTTCGCGGTGGCGAATCGAGCCGCCTTTGTCGAAAAATACCGCGCCCGCGTGCGGCGCGTCGAGTGCCGCGAGCCTCAGCAGACTTTGGAAAAACGCGTGCAGCGCGCCCGTGGGGAAGCCGTCGGAGCGCGAGAGGTCGGGCATCGCGTAAAAGCACCGAAACCCGAGATTGAATCCGTCTATTAAAAAGCAGTCCATTTTTCTGAATAATCGTATAAAAAGATTGTTCGGGCAACCAATTTTTTCGCCCGCCGACTCTGTTCCCCTGCCGCCCGCGCCGAATTTATTGCGCCGCCTGCGCGTTGGGAGATTTTTTGCCGTCGGCGGCGGGCGCGGGGGCTGTCGAGCCGTTGGGTGTGTCTGCGTCGGCGTTAGTGCCTGCGGTGTCCGCCGCGTCCCTCATATTTTCGAGCCGCACGGGCGAGTCGGAGCAGTCTTCGAAAGTGCAGTTTTCGATTTTTATATTTTCGGATAGCCAGCCGTCTGCGGGCATTCCGTCGGGGATTTTCGCCGAGGCGAAGATTGCGGGCGCGCCGTCTTCAAGCTTCCAGTGGTTGCAGTTTTTGAATTTGCAGTCGGCGATTTTTATGTTGCGCGGAACAGGGCCTTCCATCCATTTTGCGTAGTCGCATTTCATATAGACTGCGGGCAGCGCGGTGTTTTCGAAAGTGCATTGCTCGACTTCCGCCCCGTCGGTCAGCAAAATAATCCCCCTGCCGCGGTTCGAGCCGAAAGAGCATTTTTCGATGTCGACTTTCGGGAGAGCGGAGGCGTTTGTCACGGGCATATTGGGGGCAATCCAGCTCGGGAGCGGGTCTTGCAGTGTTATGTACACTTCCGCGGATTTCGCGTCGGCGACGCTTTCGACGACCTCCCCGAAATAGGCGGGGCGCACCCAATTTTCCGCGCTTCCGATTTCGAGAATGTCGAATTTTCGGGGCTGGAAGACTTTTACGAGCCCGCCCAATTTTTTCCCGAGCCTTAGCTTCATCGAATTTGCGCCCGTGATTTCCGCAACCACCCAATAGTTTTGGTGGATATTTATGCAGTCGTCGCCGCACTTGTCGAAGACGGAATTTTCGATTCGGATTTTCCCTCGGCAGTTTGCCAGATGGATTCCGTCGGCGGTTGTGGAAATCATTTCGGATTCGGAATCTGGGGCGATTGCGATTTTCTCGGCGTGGATATTTTCGCAGTTGCAGGCGAAAACCCCCATGCCCGCGTGCGATGCAATCGCTATGTCCGAGAGCGTTATGTTGCGCGAGTTCGCCGCGATAATCGCGGGCGGCGCGTAGACTTGGTAGCGTAGCACGACCGTCGCGCCCTCGTCGAGCGAAACCGCGGGGTTTGCGAGCGGCACGCGCAAAGTCCACGAATCTATCGGTTCGGCGAACTTCCTGAATTTCGTTTGGTAGATGTCAGAGTCGGGCGTGAAGATTCTTTTTATCGGGTCGAAAGACGTGATTGCCTTGACGTAGGTTTGCTCGGCAACGGACGGCTCGAAGAGCGAGCAGTCGAAAGTCGCCGCCGCCTTGTCGATTTTGTCGATTTTCGCGAGCGCGTGGGTGGGGGCTGCCTGCTTGATTTTGAAGCCGTAAATGCCGATGTTTTGGCTGCCAGCAATTGCGATGTACGCGCCCTCGGCGTGTGCCGTCAGGGTTGCGCCGCGCCCGTCGAGGGCTATGCCCTCCTTTTTTTCGACGATGATTGCGGCGATTGCTTTCGTCATTTTTTTGAAGTCGTAGACGCCCTTTCCGAAGACGATGCGCGTGCCCGACTTCGCGGCGGCGACGGCCTTGTTTACGGCTTCGGTGTCGTCGAGCCCGTCGTCGGGGGTCGCCCCGAAGTCCGCAACATACACGGTGTCGGGGTACTTTTTTTCGAGCCTTGCGTTGGAGTCGCTTTGGGCGTTTGCGGCTTGCGGGAGTAAAAATGCGGCGGCGCAAACCGCGCAAAGCAGACGCGCGCACGGCAGACAGACCGTGCGGAAAGAGTGCATATTTCCCGTAAAAATTGCCATTTGCCGAAAAAAATATTTGCCGGAAAAAAGATTCGCAAGCCGAAAGCGTCGGAATTTTTTGCGGCGTCATCTCGCGGCGGCGAGTACCCTGAACGCCGAGCCCATAAAGACGGGCGAGAGCAGCTGGGCGAGCTCGCGCTTTCGCATATCGAACGGGTCGGGCGTATTCATAATCGATTCGATTTTCCGCCGCGCGAATTTCATAAAAAACCGCTCCTGCGAAATCTGCGGCTCGACCCCGAATCCGTGCCGTTTTGCGATGTCCGCGAACGGCTCGAAGCACGGCGAATGCGTGATGTCCGCCTCAGAGAGGTCGGACAAAATGTCGGCGGAGTCTTTGTGGTTTTTGTAGGTGCGCGCCGTGCCGTTGGGCAGCTCGCAGATTTCCGCCGCGCTCCTGAAATAGTCGGCGAAAATCAGCACACCGCGCCAGTTTTGCGCGCAGATGCCCTCGAACAATTCGAGCGCGTCGAATGATATGTCGAGCGAAAATCCCTCGACTGAGGCGGGGAAAAAATATTTTTCGACGAACGAAAGCTCGGTTTCCGACGGGGCTGAAAGCGACTCCTCCGCGCGGATTTTCCCGCCGCCCGTCTCGGAGATTTCGAGAAATTTTTTGAGCCACTTGCCGCCGCTAAAAACAAAACGCTCGAACGGGCGCGCGTCGGGCAGCTCGTTTGAAATCACAATCGCGCGCTCGGGGATTTCGATTTTGTCGCCGAGCCGCGCCACGCGCGAGCCAGCGATAATCTGCGTTTCGGGCTCAGCCCCGATTTCGTAGAACTCGAGAGAATCGGCGCCGTATCCCGCCGTTTTTGCAAACTCCGCCGTAGCCTCGGCGATTAGCTCGGAAAACACGCGCCCTTTCAGCGAGACGCTCGTGTAGAAGTCCGCGCCGTCGCCGCCGACGCGCCTGCGGTTTTTCCGATAATACCCGAATTGCGGGTCAAAGAGCGCGGCGTTCACGACCTCCCCCCACGGCGCGGGCTGCGGGAGCGTTGCGAGCTTGCGCCATATCGGCGAAGCGGAAAATTCGCGTGCGGATTTCATATCAATCGGAGAAATATTTGCCGTTTTCGACCTTGACGGTTTTCCAGCCCCTGCGCGACGGGCAGTCGGGAGCTTCGGTCGTCGCGGTCGAAATTACCTGCGCCGTTTGCGGCACGCATTCCCAGAAGGCGGCGCGGCGGGCGGCGTCGAGTTCGCCCAAAATGTCGTCGCACAAAATCACTGGCTCGATTCCCTTTTCGCGTTTGAAAATCTCGAATTGCGCGAGCTTTATTGCAAGCGCGGCGGAGCGTTGCTGCCCCTCGGACGCGTACGTCTTCGCCTCGAGCCCGCCGACGAAGACGGGGAAGTCGTCGCGGTGCGGGCCTTTGCGGGTCGTGCGCCTTTCGATGTCGCCGAGCCTTTCGTCCGCGAACTGTTTTTCGAATTCCTCGGCGGTTGCGGACTTCGCCGACGGCTTTAGCGAAATTTCGGCGGATTCCCCGCATTCTCCCGCGAGCCTTGCGTAGCATTCGCCCGCGATTTCGGCGATTTGCCCGAGTCTTTCCCGCCGCTTTTCGGAAATCGTCGCCGCCGCCGTTGCCATTTGGATTTCGAAGGGGCGGTAGAGCTCCTCGGCGGTCTGGGCGTCGCGCAGCAGGGCGTTGCGGTGGCTCAGGGCGTTGTGGTAGCGGCGCAGCGACTCGAAATACTGCGGGTCGAGCCCCGATATGAACATGTCGATGTCCCTGCGTCTGACTTCGGGCGACGAGCGGATAAATTTCACGTCTTCGGAAGTCATAGGCAGCGCGGGGAAGCGTCCGATGAAGTCGCCGAGTCTCGGCAGTTCCTCGCCGTCCACCGAAATTTTCCGCGTTCGCGAAATGTCTATGCGCACTTCCGAGTCCCCCGCGTTTTCGGTCTCGAGCCCGACGAGTACCGCCGCCGCGCTTTCGCCCTTTTTTATCGTCGCCGATATGTCCGACGTTCTGAAGGATCTCGCCGCCGCCAGCAGCCCCAACGCTTCCAGCAGGTTCGTCTTCCCCTGCGCGTTCGCCCCGCAAATCCACACGGAGTCCGCCCCGAGCCCGATTTCCGCGAACCCGACGTTTCTGAAATTTTGGAGTCTGGCAAATTTAATCTTCACAAAAACGAAAACCCGTATAGCGTCTTATTTAATTGCGAATTTGTAAAGATTATTGCGTATGGAAAAGGGCACGGACTACATTCAGCAGGCACTCGAGCGGCGCGAAGACGAGCTCGACGCCTCGTTGCGCCCGTCGGGCTTCGACTCCTTCACGGGGCAGCCCAAGACGGTCGAGCGGCTCAAGGTGATGGTCGGTGCGGCGCGGCGCAGGGGCGACACTCTAAGCCACATTCTGCTCCACGGGCCGCCCGGACTGGGCAAGACGACCCTCGCGTTCATTCTCGCCAAGGAGATGGGCGCGCAAATCCGCGTAACGTCGGGGCCCGTCATCGAAAAGGCGTCCGACTTGGCGGGGCTTTTGACCAATCTGCAGGAGGGCGACATCTTGTTTATCGACGAAATCCACAGAATTTCGCGCACTGTCGAGGAGTTTCTCTACGGGGCGATGGAGGATTTCCGCATAGACATCATGATAGACCAGGGACCCAACGCCCGCAGCGTCCGCCTGAATGTCCCCAAGTTCACGCTAATCGGGGCGACGACTCGCACTGGGCTTTTGACCGCGCCGCTGCGCAGCCGCTTCACGCTCCAGACTCGGCTCGACTACTATTCGCGCAAGGATTTGATTGCGATTGTCCAGCGCACCTGCGGGCTTCTGGGCGTCGAGGTAGACGCGGGCGGCGCGGAGGAAATCGCACGCCGCGCGCGCGGGACTCCGCGAATCGTCAACAATCTCGTGCGGTTTGTCCGCGACTGGGCGCAGGAACGCTCCGACGGCAGAATCACGCGCAAATGCGCCGTAGACGCTCTCGAGCTTCTTGAAATCGACTCCAACGGGCTTGACGAAATGGACAAACGAATGCTGCGCGTGATGGCGCAAAACTACAACGGCGGGCCCGTCGGGATGGGGACAATCGCCGTCGCCGTCAACGAAGAACCCGACACGCTCGAGGAAGTCCACGAGCCTTACCTGATTCAGGAGGGCTTTATCCGCCGCACGCCGCAGGGCAGGGTTATGACCGAAAAGGCGTGGCAGGCAATCGGGCTGATTTCGGGAGAATCGCAGGGGAAGCTTTTTTAGATGCGCGGGGCGGATTTCATCATCGTTGGGCAGGGTATCGCGGGCTCGTGCTTGGCATTCGAGCTCTTGGAGCGCGGCGCAAGCGTCTCGATTATCGACGACGACTGGCGCGGCGCGGCGTGTCTTGTCGCGGCGGGCGTCATAAACCCCATTACGGGGCAGCGGCTTGTCAAGAGCTGGCGAAGTTCCGTCGCCCACCCCTACGCGCGCGGATTTTACAAAAATCTCGAGTCGCGGCTTTGCGGAAAGTTTTTCCACGACCGCAAAATTTTGCAGCTTTGCAAGTCGCCCGAAGAATCCGAGCTTTGGCGCAGGCGCGCGGGCGAAAGCGGGTATGCCGAATTTATGTCCGAGCCGCCCGCCGACGAAAAATTCGGCGCGCTCGACGACTCTTTCGGTGCGCATTTTATCGGACACTCCGCGTGGGTTGAGCCGCCCGCGATAATGCGCGCATTCCGCGACTATTTTATTGCGCGCGGAGTGCTCGAAGTCGGCGCGTTCGACTTCACCCGATTTTCCCCCGAAGACGGCACGTACCGCGGCGAAAAATTCAAAAAAACGATATTTTGCGACGGCTGGCGCGTCCTTCAAAATCCGTATTTTTCGTGGCTTCCGTACCGCCCCGCAAAGGGCGAAATCCTGACGATGAAGACGGACGAATTCCTGCCCGAGCACATAATCCACCGCGGCAACTGGATTATGAAAAACGGTGCAAACACTTTTAGGATAGGTTCGACGTGGGAGCGCGAAAAGCTCGACTGCGAGCCGACCGACGCGGGCGAAGCCGAGCTTTTGAAGGCTCTGCCGAGAATGTTCAAGCGTCCGATAGCGGCGGAGGTTCAAGAGCGTTCCGCGGGAGTCCGCCCGTGCACGGCGACGACCCGCCCGCATTTGGGCGAGCACCCGAAGTTCAAAAATGTATTGTCGTTCAACGGATTCGGCTCGAAGGGGTATGCGTTGTCGCCGTATTTCGCGAAGCATTTTGCGGACTGGATTTACGGCAAGTGCGACTTAGACTCAGAAGCCAATCTAACTCGCCACCTCCGCAAGTTTTGGGCGGGCGTGTGAAACTACCGTTGGGCGCAAGGTGCGCCTCCCATTGAAGGGGGCAAAGCCCCCTTACGGCGATTTGCGTAGCAAATTGCGCCTATCCCCTCAAAACGGAAGGGTTTCTAATATACTCTATCTTCTTGTTTCGGGAATAATTTCAGGTGATTGTTTGACTGAATTACGCTATCGCTTTTATCTTTTGTAGTCCTATTTTTAATAACTCTTCGGGTTGATATGTTGCCCAGTACTTTTTGTTAAAAATTTCGAGCGACAAGTACCCTTTAAAGCCCTGCTTTTTCATCTTCGGCAGGATTTCCCCGAACGGGCAGATTCCCTCCGTCGGGAAAATTCTGTCCGCATCCGTTAGTTTTTCGCGCGGCGGATTTGCGGGGTAGTCGTTTATGTGGAAAACGTCCATATCCGCCAAGTTCAGCAACGCGAGCGAATCGAACGAATTTCCGCCCCTGTACAAATGGTAGAAGTCGAGCAAAAGCCCCGCCCGTCCGCTTCCCGTCCGCGCGGCGATGTCGAGCGCGTCGCCGAGCCTGTGCAGTGCGCGATGTCCCCAAAGTTCCAGCAGCGGTTTCACGCCGCACGGTGTCGCGATTTCGATTACCGCGCGGTATCTTGCGGCGTATTCGTCGAATTTTTGCGGGTCGAGCCTTTCGACCCCGAGCATTGTGCACGCGATGTTTTTGCTGCCGATTCCTGCCGCCCATTCAATTTCGCGCTTCATTTGTTCGAGCCCTTTTGCTCGCTCGGTTGCGTCGTCGGACATACATTTTGCAAAGCCTATCAGATTGCAGACTTTGAGGTTTGCGTCCTCGAAGAGTTTTTTGGCGTCGGAAAGTTTTTTCCCGCGCGAAAAATATTCTTCCATATCGCGCGTCCACGGTTCTATCCCGTCGTATCCCGCTTGTGAAACAAGTTCGACCTGCTTTTCGAGCGGCAGCTTGTAGCCGTTGAGCGTTCCGCAGTTCAGGGCAACGGGGAGTTTCTTTCCTTTGCCCGTTTCGCTACGGGTACAACCCGCAAATATTGTAATTGCCGTTGCGGTCAATGTCTTGACTGCAATGCGTCTTGATATTTTTTTCATGGAATTTTTTAGATTGTCGGGAATTTCCACGGGGCGCGGTATTTCGGCTTGATTAACGCATCGGCGGCGGCGTCCGCAAACGTTTTCGCATTGTCGTCATATGAGAGCGTTTTGCCTACCCGCGCCGATATGTTGCCCATGTGGGCGAGTTTTGCGCAGAATGCACCATTTTCGATGGAACAGGCGGTTTCGGTTTTTCTTGAACGTATACATTGTATGAAATTTTTTAAATGTGCAAGATGTTCGTTGTTTGTCGGTTTGCCTTTTTGCGGTTCGGGCGCGTCGATACATTTTGTTTCCGTGTTGGGGAACAATTCCCACCCCTCGCGGTTGGCTGCGAGGACTCCCCTTTCTCCGATAAACGCCACTCCATAGTTCATGTTATACGGGGCATAATTCGATGTGCTTACATTGCTCCAGCTGATTGACGAATCGCCGAAGTCGTAGTTTACGTTTAATGTATCGAAGGTTTGCGAGTCGTTTTGGGGATAGAGAAATCTGCCGCCCAAAGCCGTGACTTTATTCGGAAAATCTGTTTTCCCGATACCTTTAACCGCCATATCGAGCAGGTGTACGCCCCAGTCCGTCATGAGTCCGCCTCCGTAGTTCCAGTGAACTCTCCAAAGTCCGTGGAAGCGGTTTTTATTATACGGCGACATTGGCGCGGGGCCCACCCACATATTGTAGTCGATATTCGCAGGTACGGGTTCGTCGGGAACTCTTGCTGCTCCCGCGCCGTATTTGAAATTGGCCCAAACATCGGTGCGCGCGATTTTCCCGAGTGCTCCGCTGCGTGCGATTCCAATGACCTTATCCCACATTTGCGAGCTGTCCTGTTGTTGTCCTACCGCCGCAACCCGATTGTATTTTTTTGCAAATTTTACCATTATATCGCATTCCGCCATGGAGTTTGCAATCGGCTTTTCCACATAAACATCTTTACCGGCCGCGCAGGCGTCGCAGAAAATCAGGCAGTGCCAATGGTCGGGAGTTCCTATTATTACGGCGTCAACGTCTTTGTTTTCAAGAACCTTTCTGTAATCGGAATATAATATCGGTTTCTTCCCGAAAAGCTTTTCTGCTTCCGCACCCTTTGCCTGCAGAATATCCGTGTCTACGTCGGCTATCGCCACGCATTCGGCTTCGCCAGTTGTCATTGCCGAGGCAAGGTCGCCCCAACCCATGCGTCTTGCACCTATCAAGGCTATCCCGATTTTATCGTTGGCGTTTGTTTTTGCGAAAACTCCGCGTGTTGCGAATGCGGTTGCCGCAAAAGCAGATGTTCTTAGAAATGTCCTTCTTTCCATTTTACTACCTTTCAAGAATAATATTAGTTGTTGAATACGAAAAAGATTATATCGGGGGGG
>DJPO01000106.1:9963-26521 GCA_002437405.1 Opitutia bacterium UBA6410
GCTGTCAAGGGAAATTTGTAAAAATTTTACAACAAAACCGCCAGCGAAATGTCATATTAATTATGGGAGAAAAATCGGTATTAAAAGTTTACTATTGGGACGTGTGTCCGCATTGCCACAAAACTATGGATTTTTTGCGCGAACACAAAATCCCGTTCGAGGCGTTGGACATCGAAAAACAGCCCGCCGATGTCGTCCGAAAAATCGTCGATGTCAACGGCGGCGAAGACTGGGTTGTTCCTATGCTCGAGTACGGCGGGCAGTGGCGCGAGGGCAGGGCGTTCGACGCCGACGGGCTTGCCGCCGACCTCAAAAAATGGGGAATTGTCGTTTAACGCGGAAAATTAAAGAGTTTACAAATGAAGCGGATTTTGCAACTTTTGCGCGAAATCCGCTTTTATTGTAATTATGAAAACTGCGAGAATTATAAACGATATAGTGCTGTATTTTTCGTTCTGCTTCTTGGCGGGAACGGGAATTTTGCTGGAATTTTCGTTCGTGAAGGGCGCGGGCGCGCAGACGGTATTGTCGCTCGGGAAAAAGACGTGGGAAACCTGCCATTTGTGGGTCGGCGTTGTCGCCACGGTCGCGTTCGTTTTGCACTTTGCGATGAATTCGCGCTTCTTTAAAAATGCGCTGAAAACGCGCACGGCGTATATTTTGTTTTTGATTCTCGGATTCGGCGCGGGCGCGTTGCTTGCCGTGTGGCCGACTACCCGCGTTTCCGTTCCCGAGTCGCAGCAGGTTTCCGCCCACAGGCAACTCGAAAACAAATAAGCAGACAAACAAAAAAAAGAAAAGACTCTCCGAACGGCTTGGTTCGGAGAGTTTTTTCTTTGTTTATTTTTTTTCGGGGCGCGGGGGTGTCCAACTTCCCGATTCCCCGATAGCCCGATTTATTTGCTTTCGGGGCGGTATTCAAAGAGGTAGTTGAGTCTGCCTCGCGGGGCGGCGTCGCCGTTGACGTAGAAGTCCATTATGTCGTCGCTTGCGATGTTGTCCGCCCATTTGAATTCGAGCTTCGCGTCGGCGTCGTTTTCGATTCCGAGCGTTTTTCTGTCGACGGACAGAACCAGATTTTTACCTTCGCATTTCATTTGCGCCTTGCCGATTTTCTCCCATTTGCCGTTTTTGTATTTTTCAACGAAGGCGGTGTTGGCGTCGGCGTTTTCGCGGTTGATTGCGAACTGGTATCCGTTCCAGCCCTTGTCGGGATTGGCGCGCACTTTTATGAACAGCGTCATCCAGTTCTTCGGCTCGCGCGGCGTGATGTCCTTGGCGGTTTGGGCGTAGGCGAAGAGCTTGTCGTCGGAAAGCGCGAGTTTGATTTTTGCGAACTCGTTGCGTCCCGTTTTGTTTTCGTAGATTCCGCACGCGTCGTACCCCTTGAAGAAGCGCGGGGCGGTGTCGCCGAGCGGCTCGACGTATTCGGGCGAGACTTTTTCCCAATCGCCCCACGACATCTTCAGCCCATCGGAGATTTTTTCCGTTGCAACTGCGGGAGCGTCAAGCCCCTTGAAGCGTCTGACGAACGATATGAGCTTGAAATAGTACGCGTCCTTGTATCCGCCGCGCATTGGTTCGATGTCGCGGCTGTTTTCGATGTCGTACTGGTCTTGCAACAGGATTTCGTGGCGCATTTCGTAGAGCGTGTTTGTCTTGCGCGTAAGGTAGGGCACGAGCCATTCGTTGAACTGGGTCACGAACGCAACGGGCGGGTCTTCGCGCAAAGCCGTCTGGATTTGCTCTTCAAAGAAGAATCCGTAGTGCGAGGCGTTGGGGCGTTTGTCGAGCCCGCCCTTTTCGTATGTGAACGAGCGGCTGAGGATTTTCTCGCCGAAGTACGCCTCGCTGACGCCCACGGAGTAGCCTTTCGGCGAGCCCGCGCAGGCGACGCTCACGGGGATTTGTTCGGGGTTGCCGTTTTCGTCGCGGGCTACGCGCTGCTTGCTGTTGCCCTCCCAGTACCAAGTGTTGGGAATGTCGGGGGTGCGCCAAGTCGGGTGGCGGAATGTGAAGAAGTCGCGGATTTCCTTTTTCATCGGGCGGTTGTCGTGGCAGATGACAATCGGCTTGCCTTTCCACTTGAACCACAATTCGGAGAAATACCCGTGCGAGTACAAATCCTGCCAGAGGTCGGTGAGCGTGCATGTGCCGCTTCCGCGCGTCCCCGGAGAGAGGTAGAATGCGAATTGCGGGACTTTGAAGCCCTGCGCCTTCAGCTCCGACAAAATTTTAAAGAGTTTCATATAGACGGGTCTGTAGCTGTACCCGTTTGTCGCGTCGAAGAACAGCACGTCGATACCCGCGTCGACGAACATCTGCGCGTGCCTGCGCAAGACCCATTCGTCTTCCGACTGGTAGTAGCCGAAGAGCGGCTCGCCCCAGTGGAGCATGGGGACGTGGTCGGGATTCGGCCAGAGGGGACTGTTGGGGTGCGCGAGGGCGTCGGGGTCTTTCTCGAGAATTTTCGAGACATCGTACGGGCCCTCCGTGCCGTGCTGCCCGTGCCAGAGATAGTAGAAAAGCGCGACGGTCTTGCCCTCGCGTTTTGCGGGCACTTCGCCCGCTTCGGGGAGCTTTCTGCCGAGGTGGTCTATGCCGACCAGATTGCCGTCGGTAGCCGTCTGCACCGCCGCGTAGTTTTGCGACGCGCAGAAAAGGGCTGCCGCGGAAACGGATTTTATAATCGTGGAAATTTTCATACCGTAATATTAAAGGCTGTTGACAAAACGGGCAAACAAAAAATATGGTATATTTATGAAAATAGGTATACAGCCGAAAGGGGAAAAAGTTTCGTACTCGTGGAAATTCTGCGACGACAACGATATGGTCTTCTGGACCGACGGGAGCTCGGGGCGGTATTTCGGACGCCCTACGGATTTCGTCCCCGCGAACGCCGAGCAGCGAGCGGCGGCGGCGATAAAAATCCCAGCAGCCCCCGCCCGCGACGCGCTTTCCGCGCGCGGGATTATCGCGGGCGGATTCGCGGAGAAGTCGCGCGGATATTTCCATACGATAGGCCGCCACGGCTACGCGAATTTCGTCGCGGTGATTTCGGGCAGCCTGCGCGTGCGCGGCGCGGATACGACGGCGGTCGTCGGGCGGGGCGAATTTTTCCTCGTGCCGACGGACAGCGGCTGCACGGTTTCGGCGGTTCGCGCGCCCGCGAAGATTCTGTGGTTTCACCTCGGGCGCGGTTGGGGCGGGCTTTCGCGCGGCAGGCGCGATACGGTTTTCGGCAAATGCGGGAATCTTCCGCTGCTGCTTTCGCTCTCGCGCGCGTACGAGTCGGAGATATTTTCGCAGGCGGATTCCTCCGTTCTCGAAAACTGCGCCGACGCCATAGCCTACGCCCTGCGCCGCGAATTCTCCCCGCAGGGGCGGCAAACCGAAGCGGCGAAAAAATCGGTGGCGGAATATGTCGCAAAGCTCGGGCGTTCGGCGAAAATCGTCCCGCTCGCGCAGGCCGCCGCGCAGCTGGGGGTTTCGGGGCGCGAAATCGACGGATTTTGTCTGCAAACGCGCGGGGCGAATTTTTCGAAGCACGTCCATTCGCTCGCAATGCGCCGCGCGGCGCGTCTGCTTGCCGAGGGCAAAAGTTGCGCGTATGCCGCCGAGAAAATCGGGTACGCAAACCAGTTTTCGTTCTCGCGGGCGTTTGCGGAGTTCTTCGGGCGGCGGCCGTCCGAATACAGGGGTTAGAAAAAGTTTTCGCCGAATTTCAGTTCGGTGTTCTCGGATACGCAAATCTGCCTCATAGCCTCGTACGCCGCGATTCCCGCGGAAGTCGAGAGGTTCAGCGACCTTAGCGTGTCCACAAAATGCGGGATTTTCACGCGCCGTTCCACGATGTCCGCGTGGACGTAGTCGGGGCAGCCCGCGTCCTCCGCGCCGAAAAGCAGCCCGTCGCCGCGCGCGAATTTGCCGTTCCAGTAGCAGGTCTGCGATTTTGTCGTAAACAGCCAAATGCGTTCGAGGCTCGGGGCGAGCGGCGATTTCTTGAACACCTCCCAGTCCGCATGGTGGACGACGTCAAGCGACTTCCAGTAGTCCATTCCGCTGCGCTTTAGCTTGGCGTCGGTGATGGTGAACCCGAGCGGGTGGATTAGGTGCAGCCTCGCGCCGATTACGGCGCACATTCTCCCTATGTTGCCCGTGTTTTGCGGAATTTTCGGGTTGTGTAAAATTATGTGCAAGGCGGGCTCGGACATTTTATCCCCTGTATTTGCGGTCGCTCAAAGCCCTGCTGGCTTCGCGCATTGCCTCGCGCTTTTTGAGGTCTTCGCGCTTGTCGTAGAGTTTTTTGCCAGTGCACAGGGCAATCAGAACCTTCGCGAGCGCTTTTTTGAAATATATTTTCAGCGGGATTATCGCAACGCCGCCCGAGTCCGTCGCGGACTTTAGTTTGAGGATTTCCTTTTTGTGCAAAAGCAGCTTGCGCACGCGCACGGGATTGTGGTTGTTGATGTTCCCGAAGTCGTATTCCGAAATGTGCGACTGGTACATCAGAGCCTCGCCGTTGTCGACGCGCACGAAGGCGTCGTTTATCTGCGCCTTGCCCTCGCGCAGGCTTTTGATTTCCGTGCCCGTCAGGACAATTCCCGCCTCGAAGGTTTCGCCCACGAAGTATTCGTGATTCGCCTTGCGGTTGCGAATCTCTGAGAGACGGTTGTCTTTTTCTTTGGACATTTCGATAAAAAATCCGCGTGGGGAAATCCGCGCGGAGTTCATTGTTTTTTAGCCGATGCCCGCGCGGAGGGCGTGGGGAGCGGTTCGTGAAGAAATGTTATTCCTCTTCGCTTTCCTTGGGGGCTTCGTAGAGCTCGTACTTGAGGTTGCCCTTGATTACTTCCAAGAGGGCGATGTCCTCGAGCGAGAGCTTTTCGAGCGATTCGACCGTCGGGCGCGCGCCGTATTTGAGCTGCTTTACGCGACGGGACACGACATTGATGAGAATGTTCGCGTCGGGAATGATTTTTTGTGCCTGTCTAAGATATTCTTCTCTCAAGAGAACCTCCTTATTATTAAAGTGAATCGACTACTTTACAAAGCGGGATTTCAAATGCAATATAAAAAACAAAGCGCAAGTATATTCGGACACCTGCGCAATGTACGCGTTCGCGGAATTTTTGTTTTTTTTGCGGCGATGGGCTCGGTTTTTCGGGCAAACCGCCGCAGATTTTTTTCTTGGCTTGTATCCCCTTAGCGGCGGGCGCGGTTGCGTCCGCCGTTCGGGCAGGGGCTATGCGCCCTATTCTTTTACGTCGTTCTTAAAGAAGAGGTAGAAGAATACCAAGAGAGCCGCGGAGATTGCCGCTTCAATCCAGAAAATCGAGCCCCAGTTCGTCGTCTGCGCGACCTGTGCCAGCCCTTGTACGGGGGAAGTCGTGTAAGAGGAGATGAGCTTTTCGGAGAAGAACGTGCCGACAATCTGGGCGATACCGTAGAAGAAGAAGTACAAGCCCTGAGCTTGCGCCTTGATGTCAGCGGGGGCTTTCTTGTCGATGTACATTTGCGCCGCGACGAAGAAGAAGCCGAAGATTGCGCCGTGAACCGCGATTGCGCCGAAATAGAGACCGCCGACTTCGGGGGCGAGCGCGCTCATCACATAGCGCAGGAGCATCGCCAAGATACCGATGGCCATCGTGTTTTTAAATCCGATGACCTTGACCGAAAGGGGAATTGCGACCATAAACGCCAATTCGGAAATCTGCCCGATGCTGAGCACGGGGGTGATTTCCTTGACGCCGAGCGACGCGAGGAACGAGCCGTACATCCAGTAAATCGTGAACGCGATAGTCCAGACGACTACGCACGCCATAAATACCGCGATGTTCTTGTCCTTGAGCATTCCGAAAGCGCGGAGGCCGAGTGCGTCGGAGACGGACATCGGTTCGCCCTTCGCCTTGGGGGGAGTCGCGGGGAGGAAGAGCGCGAAGACTGCCGATACGAAGGCGACGCCAGCGGCGCACGCGAGCGGAATGTTCGTGCCGTCAATGGACTTGTCGAAGAGGAATTTTGCGCCGAGCGCGAAGACCGCCGCGCAGACCCAGCCGAGCGAGCCGAACACGCGGATATAGGGGAAAGCTTCGGGAGTGCTGTTTGTCATCGCGATGGAGGAGGTCAAGCCCCAAGTGGGCATATACGCGCACATTGCGAGGGTCAGGAGCACGAAAATGAGAATGTGGTCGCCCGTGAAGTACGCCGCGCCGAGCATAATTGCGACGAAGAGGTTGAGAATCGCCAGAACCTTTTCGCTGTTGGCGATTCTGTCGGCGAACATGCCCACCAGCGGCGAGAAAATCGAGCCGATAGCCATTGTGGACATAATCATCGAGAACATAAGTCCCGTGATTTTCATATTGTCGAGGTAGCTGGAGAGCTGAACCCAGAACACGGCGACAAGCATAAATTGCAGGAACATCATCGTGCTCAATTTGAATCTTAGTGCGAATGACATATTTATTACTCCTAATATTTGTTTTGAAAGGAAAGCTTATACGCCAAACGGCGCGAAAAATCAAGCCTTTTGAAAATTGCCGGAAGTTATTTTGCTTGAAGCGCGGGAAAGTTCCGTCCAATATATCCCTTTAATATAAGAGAGTCCGCCGTGAGGCGTACGAAAGTTGTTTATGAGAATACAAAAATACATTTCCCAGTGCGGAGTATGTTCCCGACGCGCGGCGGAGGAGAAAATCCTCGAGGGCGCGGTCGAGGTAAACGGCGAACTTGCCCAAATCGGGCAGGACATCGACCCGCAAAAGGATAAAGTCGCAGTCGACGGCGTTGTGCTAAAGGGCGTCGTCGAGGAGAAAATCGTCTTGGCGATGAACAAGCCCAAGGGCTACCTTTGCTCGAACGATGATCCGTTCGACGGCAAGACCGTTTTCGACATACTGCCGTCTCCGTTCAATAAAATGAAGCTCTTCTGTTGCGGCAGGCTCGACAAAAATTCGCAGGGGCTGCTAATTCTCACCAACGACGGCGAGCTTGCAAACCGCATAACGCACCCGTCGTCGGGAATCGTGAAACGCTACCGCATTACGCTCAACCGCGCGCTCGACACTTCGATTATCCCCGTGCTCACGCGCGGAGTTGTCTCGGAGGGCGAAAAGCTGAAGGCTCTGAAAATCATACCCCACCCGATGGCGGATTCGTCCGAGCTCGACGCCCGCCGCGCCGAGGTCTGGCTGGCGCAGGGGCGCAAGCGCGAAATCCGCAGAATGTTCGAGGTGATGGGCTACTTCGTCAAGGAGCTCAAACGCTTCCAGATAGGCTCGTTCGTGCTGCGGCGCATACCCGAGGGTGCGGTCAAGGTTTTGGGGAAGTCGGACATCGACAAGATTTTGCGCAACCCCGCATTTTAAAGGCAACGATTATGGAAAAGGAAAAAATATTCGACAGCGTCGAGGAGTGCATCGCCGATTTTGCGCAGGGCAAAATCGTGATAGTCGCCGACGACGAATCGCGCGAAAACGAGGGCGATATGATTGTCGCGGCTGAGAAAATCACGCCCGAATCCATAAACACGATGATAAAACTCGCCCGCGGGCTCGTGTGCGTCCCGACGACGAGCGAACGGCTCACGGAGCTTGGAATCGACGACATGGTGCGCCTGAACCGCGACGCAAAGGGGACGGCGTTCACCGTGACCGTCGACGCCGCCAAGGGGATAACGACGGGCATAAGCGCGGCAGATCGCGCCCGCACAATCCGCCTTATGGGCACGGCTTCGGCGACCGCCTCCGACTTTGTAACCCCAGGCCACGTCAACCCGCTCCGCGCCCGCGCGGGGGGAGTCCTCGAACGCGCGGGGCACACGGAGGCGGCGGTCGATTTGGCGAAACTGGCGGGGCTTTTCCCGTGCGCGGCGATTTGCGAGATAATCAAGGACGACGGCACAATGGCGCGCCTGCCCGATTTGGTCGAATTCAAAAAGGCGCATTCGATGAAGTTAATGAGTGTAGCCGACCTAATCGAATACCGAATGAAGCGCGACAGCCTCGTGAAAAAGATTTTCGAAAAGCCGCTCAACACCCGCTACGGGCAGTTCAGACTCGTGGGGCTGAAGGCGACTTCGGGCGGAACGCATTTCGCGCTCGTCAAGGGCGAAATCACCGCCGAACCGACGCTCGCGCGCGTGCACTCCGAAAACGTCTTTGCGGATATGTTCGCGGACTCGTCGTTTTTGAACGGCTCGCAGACATTCGCGCGGGCGATGGCGGAAATCGAGAAGGCGGGCGCGGGCGCGGTTGTGTACGTCAGCCGCGCGGACTCGGGGATTGTCGTCCCCGACGGAGTCCCCGAACTGCCCTCGCGCCGCGACTACGGACTCGGGGCGCAGATTCTCCGCGCGCTCGGATTCAAGAAAATCCGCCTTTTGACAACCCACCCCGGCAGCCACGTCCTTTCGGACGGCTACGGACTCGAAATAACCGAACAAATACCCCTTTAAAAGATGAGTCTCGACAAAGGTAAAATGCCGAAAATCGACGCGGGCTTCTACCGCTTTGCGGTCGCCGCCTCGCGCTACAACAAGGAACTGGTCGACGCGCTCGTGCGCGACGCCGTAAATACCCTCCACAAATGCGGGGTCGACGCGGAAAACATTCGGCTCGTGCGCGTGCCGGGGGCTTCGGAGCTGCCGCACGTGTGCAATTTGCTCGCGGCGACCGACCAGTACGACGCGATAATCGCACTCGGAGTCGTAATCAAGGGCGAAACGCCGCACCACGAAATCATCGCAAACAGCACCGCAGGCGCATTTCAGCAAGTCGCGCTCGCGACGACCGTTCCCGTCATAAACGGGGTAATCGTCGCCAACACGCGCGAACAGGCGGTTGCCCGCACCAAGGGCGAAATCGCCCGCGGGCGCGAGTTCGCGGAGGCCGCGATGGAAATGGCGTGGCAGACCGACGTGCTGCTCGACGAGCTCGAGGAGGCCGATAGGGATTTCTTGGAATCGCAAGACCCGCAGGACGGAAAGGGCTACAATCAATGAGTCAGGAAACTTTTAAGATAGGGCGGCGCGAAAACCGCGCCGCGGCAATGCAGTTCGCCTACATGCGCGCAGCAAACCCCGAATTGCCGCTTGATCGGGCGCTCGACGCCTTTTTCGAAACGAAGGACGAGCCCCGCGCAGTCTACGCGTTTGCGACCGAGCTTATCGAGGGAATGGAAGCACATTCGGCGGAGGTGGACGCCGCGATTTCCAAGAGCGCGAAGAACTGGAGTATGGACAGAATCGCGAAAGTCGATTTGGCGATTCTGCGCTTGGCGGTCTTCGAGCTTCTCTTCCGCGGCGATATTCCCCCGATTGTCTCGATTAACGAGGCGATAGACTTGGCGAAAACCTATTCCACCGCCGAATCGAAACGCTTCATCAACGGCGTACTCGACAACGTGAAGGGCGGGCTTACCCGTCCGCTCAGAACCGCCGAAAAACGCAGCTAAATGTTTTCGCTTTTCAAAAAGTTCAGGGAGGGGCTCAGGCGGACGGCGGGCGGCGCGCTCGGCAAGCTCGCGGGGCTCTTTCAGAAAAAAATCGACCCCGCCGACATCGAGCTTATCGAGGAAACGCTGATGGAGGCGGACTTCGGCTACGATACCGTCTGCGAAATCGTCGACGCGATTAAGGCGGAATACCGCCGCGACAAAGAGCTGCACGGACGGCGGGCGGCGGAAATCGGAGCGGAGGTTCTGGCGCGCATTTTGGCGGGCTCGGAGGGCGAACTCGTCGCGGCGCAGGGCGGGAATCCGTCGGTCGTGTGCCTTGTGGGCGTCAACGGCGCGGGCAAGACTACGACTGCCGCAAAGCTCGCAAAATCGCTTTCGGCGGACGGCGGAGTCGTCCTCGGCGCGTGCGACACTTTCAGAGCCGCGGCAAACGAGCAAATCCGCGAGTGGGCAAAGCGGCTGGGCGTGAGGCTCGTCGAGAGTGCGCACGGCGCTGACGCAGCCGCGACCGCGTGGGATAGCTGGCAGGCGGCGAAGGCGGACGGCGCAAAATGGCTCGTAATCGACACCGCGGGCAGACTCCACACGAAGGAAAACCTGATGGGCGAGCTTGCCAAAATCCGCAGGGTTCTGGCGAAAAACGACTCCACCGCGCCGCAAAACTCCCTGCTTGTAATCGACGCAAGCATCGGCACGAACAGCATAGTGCAGGCGCAGGCGTTCCACAAGGCGTTCGGGCTGAGCGGGATAATCATCACAAAGCTCGACGGAACGGGCAAGGGCGGCGCGCTCGCGGGAATTTACAGGACACTCAAACTTCCGATACTTTACGTCGGTCTCGGCGAAAAGGCGGACGACCTCCAAAAATTCAACATACGCGCCTATGTAAACGGCGTATTCGGGCTTGAATAAAATGATTGAACAAACTGTTTCGCTAAAAGAGAGAAGCTATCCGATTCACATCGGCGCGGGGGCTTTCGAACTCGCGCTTGCCGATTTGCGCGGCATAACGCAGGCGGGCGGGAAAGTAGTTTGCGTCGCGGACGCGCTGCTCCCGCAGTTGTACCCCGAATTCGCCGCAGCACTCGTTGACGCGGGAGTTCGGACGATACCCGTCCACGGCGGGGAAAGCTCGAAATGTTTTTCGACATACGCGAGCCTCTGCGAAGCCTTTGCTCAGGCGGGCTTGGACAGAAAATCGACGGTCGCGGCATGGGGCGGCGGGGTAATCGGCGACCTCGCTGGATTCGCCGCCGCAACGTATATGCGCGGGCTGCCGTTCGTCCAGATTCCGACGACGCTGCTTTCGATGGTAGATTCGTCCGTCGGCGGCAAGACGGGCATAAACATTTCGGCGGGCAAAAACCTCGTGGGGGCATTCCACCAGCCGCGGGCGGTCTACGCCGACATCTCCTTTTTGAAGACGCTGCCCGCGCGCGAGTTTGCCGCGGGAATGGCGGAAGTCGTAAAATGCGGCGCATTGGGCGACGCGCAGCTTTTCGCCGAACTCGAAAAACTCGGCAAAACCCTCACTTGCGATTCCCCCTATCTGCCCGAGGCGGTGCGCCGCTCGTGCGCGCTGAAGGCTGCGATAGTTTCCGCCGACGAGCGCGAAACCGCCAAAGAGGGCGGGCGCGCACTGCTGAATTTTGGGCACACGCTTGGACATGCAGTCGAAAAATGCGCGGGCTACGGGACTTTCGTGCACGGCGAGGCAGTTGCAATCGGAATGGTCTTCGCCGCCAAACTTTCCGAAAAGCTCGGGACACTTTCGGCGTCCGACGTCAAGAGAATCGAAAAGGTTCTGGAAAATTGCGCGCTCCCGACCCAGCTTCCCAAAAAACTTTCGCGCCCCAAGCTGATTGAGGCAATGCACCGCGACAAAAAATCGGTCGGCGGCTCGCTGCGCTTTGTATTGCTTGACGGAATCGGGAAGTCGTACACAAAGACGCTCGACGAATCCGTCGTAAGCGGATTGCTCTGATTCAGATGCCCGAAAACCTCACAGACGCGCACAGGCATTTTTCGGACGCGACGGCGGCGCAGCCGCTTCCGCCCGACGGAGTCGCCGCATGCGCGCTGTGCGCGTGTTTTGCGAACGAATGGGCGGAGCTTGGAAAGTTGTCGCGCGCGAGCGTCAAAAAGGTTTTCGGAATCCACCCCGACACGGAAATTTCGCGCTTCGACGATGCGGAGGCGGCGACCGAGCAGGTTTTTTCGACATACCTGCCCGAGCTTGAAAAATACCTCGGCGACGCCGACGCGCTCGGGGAAATCGGGCTCGACTCGCGCATATCCGACAGAGTCCCGCCCGAAATGCAAAAGCGGATATTTTGCGCGCAGCTCGCGCTTGCATATAAATACAATCTGCCGTTTGTCGTCCATTGCGTCGGCGAATGGGGCGCGGTATTCGACACCGTTTCATCGCGCGAGCGCGTAATCGAGGGCTTCGAAAAATCGGACTTCGACACCGCCTCCCCCAAGAACAGGTTTTTGCTCCACGCGGCTTCGTGCTCTGCGGAAATGACGGAGCGGTTTTCGAAAATCGGCGCGTACTTTTCGTTCGGAAAGCGCGAGCTTTCGACAAAGCGCGGGGCTGAGTGCGCCAGAGCCGCGCGGCTTGACAGAATTCTGGTAGAAAGCGACGGCGACACTGCCGACGCCCGCGTTTTGGCGGACACCGTAGCGGCGCTCGCGCAGGTGCGCGGCGCGTCCGCCGAGGAAATCGCCGACGCGACTTTCGCAAATTTCCACACCTTTTATTCAAAATGACGCCCGAAAGATTCAGGAGAGCCGAAATCCTTTTCGGGGAATCGACATACCCGATTCTCCGCGACGCCTGTGTTGTCGTTTGCGGCGTGGGGGCGGTCGGCTCGTTCGCAGTCGAGGCGCTCGCGCGCACGGGGGTCGGTAGCTTCGAGCTTTGGGATTTCGACGCGGTCGAGGAAAGCAACATCAACCGCCAGATTTGCGCGCTAAGCTCGACAATCGGCCGCCGAAAGGCGGAAGTAATGCGCGAGAGAATTTTGGACATAAACCCCGAGGCAAACATAAAAATCTTCCCCGAATTCGTCTGCGCCGAAAATGCGGCGCGGGTCGTCGGGGCTTCGGGCGCGGGGCGGCGCGTTGTAATCGACGCAATCGACACCCTTGCGGCGAAGGTCGAGCTCATTCTTGCGGCGAAGGCGGCGGGAGTTGCGGCGGTCTCGAGCATGGGGGCGGCGCGGCGCACCGATCCGTCGCGGATTATGCAGGCGGACGTTATGAAAACCTACGGCTGTCCCGTCGCGGCGCGGGTTCGGAAGATGCTTCGCCAGCGCGGGTACTCGGGCGGCTGCAAATGCGTGTTTTCCGACGAGCCGATTTCGGACTCGACCCACGTTTCAAGCGCGGCGGACGGCGGAAAGAAGATAATCGGCAGCTGCGCGATTGTCGCTGGGACGTTCGGGTTGCGGCTCGCAAATTTGGCGCTCGGGGAAATTTTGTCCCGAAAATGAACATAATCGAATTTCCGAATATCAATATATAAAAATGTCGATATACGAAAGAGACTACATGCGCGGGCGGCGCGGCGGGAGTGCCGCGGCGGATTTCTTCGCGAACATTTCCGCAGTAAAGTTGCTGATTCTCGTAAACATCGCGGTATTCGTTCTGGAGGCTTTTGTCGACAGGCTGTACGGCGCGGGCAGCTTTTTGATGCTCTTCGACCTCTCGTGGGACGGCTTGGCGCGCGGGAAGGTTTGGACTCTTCTGACGTACGCGTTTTTGCACGGCAACCTGTGGCACATCGCATTCAATATGATAGCCCTGTATTTTATGGGCACACCGCTCGAGGCTCGGCTGGGCTGGCGGCGTTTTCTTGCCGTGTATTTTTGCGGCGCGCTGGGCGGAGCTTTGGTGTGGCTCGGAGTTTCGTTCGGCGGCGGGGGGCTCGTGGGGGCTTCGGCGGCTGTGATGGCGGTCTTCGCGTGCTTTTGCGCGTTTTATCCGCCCGTTCCGATTACCTTTTTGCTGTTTTTCGTCCTCCCGATTTCCGCAAAGCCGATGACTATGTTGAAAGTCGCGGCGGCAATCGAAGTTTTCGGGCTTCTGTCGACTTTCGCGGGATACCCCTCCGACATTGCCTACGCCGCCCACTTGGGCGGGATTGCGGCGGGTCTGCTTTGCGCCCGCGCGATAAGCCGCGGGAAGTTCGATTTCCTTGATTCGATTTCACTTAAGGCGTTTGCGCGAAAATCCGAAAAATATACAAAGCGGGCGTCCGACTACAATTTCAGAGTCAATATTTCCGACCCCGATGCCCTCCAAAAGGAGGTCGACAGGATTCTCGACAAAATCGGCGAACGCGGGTTTGCCTCGCTGACCGACGCCGAGCGGCGGACGCTCGCCGAAGCCCGTCGGAGAATCGACCCGAACAAACCGTAAAATCCAACGACGACACATTTTTTTTTTAGAAGATGAACATTAAAAAGAATTTATCTATACTGCTCGCGTTTTTGTCGGCGGCGTTTTTAGGCGCGCCCGCATTTGCCGAAGCCGTTGCCGCGCCCGAAAAGGCGGCCGCGCCGCGCAAGCCCATTTCCCTCCAGACATCGCAGAAAATGCGCAACGAGTCCAAGTGGCTCGTCTATTGTATGGAGCACGGGCACTATCTGAGAATGCCCGTCTCCGAGCTTGACGTGCGCGAGTTCATTCGCGAATACATGCAGAACGTCGATTTCTTCAAGCTCTTTTTCACAACGGGCGACGTCCAGCATTTTCAGGACTTTTTCTCTCCGTCGATAGACGTTATGTTGCGGCAGGGCACGCTGCTGCCCGCGTTCTCGATATACGACAAATTCCTCGACCGCGCCGACGCGCGTTTGCAGTGGATTAAGGAGCGCATGAAAAAGCCGTTCGATTTCACCCAGAACGCGACATTCCGCCCCGACCGCAGCAAATCCGAGTGGCCGAAAGACTGGCAGGCGGCGAACGAACTTTGGGAAAACAGGCTCAAGTACGACATTGTAAACGAAATCCTCTCCTATTCCGCCAAGAAGCACCAAGCCGAGAAAAAGGCGCAGGAGAAATCCGCCGCAAAGGCGCAAGCTGCCGAGTCCGCGCAGGTTGCCGAATCTGCCGCCGCTTCCCAGACTCCCGCGACTGAACAGGCGGCGCAGGTTGCAGATGCCGACGCTAAATCGGAAGGCGAAAAGGCTGAGTCGGGCGCGGAATCCGAAACTCCCGCGGGCGGCGAATCCGCCCCCAAATCCGTCGCGCAAACGGACGGCGAATCCGCCGACGACGCTGCGGACATTGCCGAGGAATCGGAAATCGAGTCCGAAGAAGCCGAGGTCGCGCGCGAAGAGGAAAAAGAGCCGAAGACGTTCGAGGAAAAGCTCGCCAAGGCGGAAAAAGAGGTCTTGACGCGCTACGAAAAGCTAATCGAAAACTACCGCAAGGCGGACGCGATGGAAATTCAGGAAATCTATCTGAACACCCTCTCGCATTTCTACGACCCGCATTCGTCCTTCCTTTCCGAATACTATCTCGAGGAGTTCGACATCTCGGTGCGCAACGCGCTCGTGGGAATCGGCGCAATGCTTCAGGACAAGGACGGCTATTGCGTGATTGCCGAGCTTATGGCGGGCGGGCCCGCGGAGGAGTCCAAGCAGCTTTCCAACGGCGACAAGATTCTCGCGGTAGGGCAGGAGACGGGCGAAATGGTCGATGTCATCGGCGTAAAGTTGCGCAACACCGTCAGAATGATTCGCGGCAAGAGCGGCACGAAAGTCCGTCTGCTAATCGAGCCCGCGTCGAATCCGTCCGCCCGCAAGACGATAACGCTCGTGCGGCGCGAAATCAAGTTGACGACAAAGCTCGCCAAAGCGGAAATCTACACAGTCCCCGTGGGCGACAAGACCGTTCCCGTCGGCGTAATCGACCTCCCGGGGTTCTACGGCGAGGGCGGCTTCAACGGCGAAAGCAAGGGGTTCAGCGCGTCGAAGGACGTCGAGGAGCTTCTCGGCAAGCTCAAGGCTGCTGGCGTTAAGGGGATAATTTTGGATATGCGCCGCAACGGCGGCGGCTTCCTCCCCGAGGCTGTCGATCTGGCGGGGCTTTTCATCAAAAAAGGCCCTGTAGTTCAGGTGCGCAATGCGGCTGGGCGTGTCGAAAAGCTATGGGACACGAACTCGAAGGTAGTTTGGGACGGGCCGTTAATCATTTTGGTAAGCCGTCTCTCCGCCTCCGCGACCGAAATCGTGGCGGGTGCGTTGCAGAACCACAAGCGCGCGATTATAGTTGGCGACAAGAGCACGCACGGCAAGGGCACTGTTCAGGCGGTTCTCAATCTCGGCAATTTCGACCCCGAGCAAAAAAGTGCCGCAAAGGTCACAATTCAAAAGTGGTACACGCCCAATGGCGAGTCGATTCAGATGAAGGGTGTCCACCCCGACATTGTGCTGCCGTCTCCGTATGACTATATGGAAATTGGCGAGCAGTACAAGGACTACGCCCTAAAGTGGGATTGCATTGAGCCCGACGAAATTCAGGAGCTTTGGGGCTACGGGCTTCCGAAGGACGAGGCGGACAAGCTTGTCGAAAAGCTAACAAAGCAGTCCGTCGAGCGTCAGAAGAAGCTCGAGGAATTTGCGTTCTGGAATTCCCAAATCGACAGGGTGAAGGCGCGTTGGAACACGAAGGACTGGAGTGTGAATTTAGCCGAGCGCGAAAAGAAGCTGGCGGAGGACGAAGCTTTTGCGGACGCCTCCAAAAAGCGAGAAAAGGCGTTGGCGGCTCTGAATTTCAAAAAGGAAAAAGTCTTGCTCGAGAGTGCGAAAGCTACTGAGCAGGCGGAGTCCGAGAAAAAGGCGCAGGAGCGCAAGGCAGGGGTTGGAATGCCTGAGGACATCGAATCGGAGTTGGATTCGGAGGAGCCTCCGGCGTTTGATGTGCAGTTGCGCGAGGCATTGCGGATAATGGCGGACTGGTTGAGTTTGGAATAGTCAGCAAAATTGCGGGGCAATTTTGCACGGGGATTTTTAGACAGGGGGTCTTGCCCCCTACGGCGGGATTGGCTACGCCACTCCCGCCTACCCCCGCTGGGCGCGTGAAATCA
>DJPO01000119.1 GCA_002437405.1 Opitutia bacterium UBA6410
CCAAGCGGGGGTAGGCGGGAGTGGCGTAGCCAATCCCGCCGCAGGGGGTTGCCGCCCCCTCTTTAAAAAATTTGCCCGTTTTTTAGAGGTAAAATTCTTTGGTTGGTCGAGCCCCTGAATGATAAAGACGGGTCGCGCAACGCCATGATGAAAGGGCCGTCAACAAGCGTGTCTATGTATTTTAGACACTCCGCCCGAAGCGGATCTTTTAGTAATTGCTCGTAGGTGTAGCCCGTATAGCACCAAATGTTTTTTTTGGTTTTTTCTTTTAAGAATTTTAGGAATTTGAGCAACGCCTCGGGGTTGAACATCGGGTCGCCGCCGCTTAGGGTTATGCCGTCCAAGAGGGGGTTGGTGTTGACCTTGTTGACGATTTCCGCAGCCAAAACGGAGTCGAGCAGGACGCCCTTTTCGGGGTCGTGGCTGTCGGGATTATGACACCCGAAACAGTTGTGGGAACAGCCCGAGAAGTATATAGATAGACGTAAACCATCGCCGTCGGCGATGGTTTCGTCGTAAACGTACAGGACGCGCAGGGGTCTCATTTCGAACCGTGCTTTACCCTGTCGCGTTCCTCCGCCTGCTTGGCGGAGTTCCACGTTTCAAGGCTGCCAGTCAGATAGCCCGTTATGCGGCGCATTCTGGAGATGTTTTCGCTTCCGCAGGCGGGGCACTTGGAGTAGATTACTCCGCGGTATCCGCAGTCGCGGCAGGTGTCGACGGGGTGGTTAATCGAGCCGTAGCCGATACCGGTGTCGTGCATACATTTTACGATTTTGAGAATCGTGGAAACGTTTTTCTTTGCCTCGCCGTCGAGCTCGACATAGGTGATGTGCCCGCCGCGCGTGATTGCGTGGAAGGGGGCTTCGAGCTTGATTTTCTCGAACATCGTGACGGGTTCTTTTACGTCGATGTGGAAGCTGTTGACATAGTAGTCGCGGTCGTTGACTCCGCGGATAATGCCGAACTTGCGCTTGTCGATTTTCGTAAAACGCCCAGAGAGTCCCTCGGCGGGAGTCGCCAAAACGGAGTAGTTGAGGTTGTACTTGCGCTTGTACATATCGACGACTTCGTTGATGGTCTGGACGGCTTCGTAGAGGGTATCCCACGCTTCCTTGTTGTGGGCGTGCCCCTCGCCGTAGATTGCCGCCATAGCGTTGTGTCCGCCGATAAAGCCGATACCGAGAGTGCCGCTGTTGATTACATCGCCTACTTCGTCGGTGGGCTTGAGGCTGCCGCCGCCTTTCCAGATGTCGTTGCCCATCATGAAGGGGAACTGCATCGCAAGAGCCTTGCGCTGATAGAGATAACGTTCGTGGAGCTGTTCGGCAATCAGCGACGCCATCGAGCGCACGGATTCGAGGAAAATGGACTTTGCCTCCTTGCGGATTGCGTGCTTGTCCGCCCCGGGGAGAAGGTCTTCCGCCTCGTGAACCGCCTTGATTGCGAGCCTTGGCATATTCATCGAAGTGAAGGACAAATTGCCCCTGCCGACGGACGATTTTTCGCCGTGCAGATTTTCAAAAACGCGCGTGCGGCAACCCATACTTGCGACTTCGTAGAGATAACGCTTGGGGTCGTCCGCCTTCCATTTTTCGTTGACGTTGAACGGGGCGTCGAGGAACAGGAAGTTCGGGAAGAGAGAGGTGGAGGTCGTGTGGCACGCCGCCAAGAGCAGGTCGAAGTTGGGGGCGGAGAATTTTATCTTGCCCGACATCGCCGCGGGGAAGTCGGCGAGAGCCTTTTCGCAGTCGGCTTCGGAGTACGAGACGCCGTCCTTTACCTTGAAAATCTGAATCGGGAAGACGGGGACTTCGCCGTTGCCCAGCCCCTTGGTCGTCGCGGAAAGGAGCTCGCGGATAACCATTCTGCCCTCGGGAGACGTGTCAGTGCCGTAGTTTACCGAGCTGAACACAACCTGATTGCCGCCGCGCGAGTGCATCGTGTTGAGGTTGTGGACAAAGCCCTCCATCGCCTGATGGGTGTCCTTGCGGGTGTTTTCGAGCGACTGCGAAACGCAGGTTTCAAGCTCCCTTTCGGAGACGGGCGCGCCGAATTCGGTAAGCTCGGCGGAAAGGTTTTTTATCGCGTCGGCGGAGGGCTCGATTGTCGTAAGGTGCTTTGCGACAATCGCCTTGAGCTTCTTTTCGTCGGGTTCGCCCTGCCCGTCGAGCGAGCGGCAGAACTCGATGCCTTCGCAAACGTGCTTTACAAACGACTTGCGGACGCCGGGGGCGAGGAAGAAGTCGAGCGCGGGAATCGACTGGCCGCCGTGCTGCTCGTTCTGGTTGGTCTGGAAAACTATTGTCGCCAAAGTCGCGTAGCTTTGAATCGACTGCGGGGTGCGGATACTGCCGTTTTTGGTGTGGAAGCCGCGTTCGAAGATGTCCTCCAAGTCGTACTGAATGCAGGTAGTGGTCTTGGTGGGGTAGTAGTCGAGGTCGTGGATATGAATGTCGCCTTCGCGGTGCGCGCGGGCGTATTTTACCCCGACGAGGTATTTTAGCGCATAGTCCTTGGTGACTTCGGACGCAAAGGTCATCATCTGACCCGCGGGCGTGTGCGAGGACATATTCGCATTGCTGAGGTTGATGTCGTTCTTTTCGATTGCGACGATGCCGTCCATAACGGTTTTCATGGACGTGCGCTTGTCGCGCTCGGTGTTGCGCCACTGGCGGTAAAGGATATATTTTTTTGCGATGTAGGGGTTTGTGAGCATCAATTCGCGCTCGACCTTGTCCTGAATCTGCTCGACCGTAATGCTGTCGGAGTCGATGGAGGCGGCAACCCTTTCGGCGATTCTCGCAATTTCGCCCGTTTCGTCGGCAACTCCGCCCGCGACATACGCCTTGCGAACCGCATTGGCGATTTTGTCGATGGAGAAGTCCTCGATTTTGCCGTCTCTTTTTACTATTTTAATATCTGTACGCATTATATTTTTTGTCGGACTTTGCCGTAGCTGCTGCACCTGCGTGGCGGACACGGCGAACAAAGACGCCGAAGACTGCCGATTTGGCGCGCGTGCGCGGAAAATCCCTTGATTGAAGTTGTAGGTTGCGGACACCGACCCGCCGAGTCCGGAGAAAAAGCGGCGCGATACCGGCTCGCCCCCTGCGCGCGCTGCGGCGTTTTTGCGACGCCAAATTGCGGGTGCATTTTGTTTGGGGCACACGGTTGCGGGAAAGCTCGGGACTCCCACCCGATTCCGACTTGTCCCGACCCGAAAAATTTTTATTTCCGGGCCGAAAACCGCTTTCAATGCAAACAAGTTTTGCCTTTGGGGCGGGCGCGTCAACAACTTTTAATTTTTATTTTTATGAGGCTTTTTATAAGCGACTTAAAAAACCGCAAAATCCCCCGAAACGGTCGATTTTCCGAGTCCAGCCCCGAAAGTCTTTCAAACTCTAAGACCGCGCAAAATCGCCCCCCGCAAGTCCGCGATTCAAGGCGATTTTCAAAACCCCGCGACATAAAAATCCGCCCAATTTTCCACCCGAAAACCCAAAATTTTGTGCTCCATTTGCAGCGCAATCCTCCCGAAAAAAGTCCACCGTCCGCGCCAGTCGAGGAAAGTCCGCCGAACACTACAATGCAGTCCTCCGAGCACGCCAACATTCGAAGTTTCGCCCCCATTAGTTCGGGGTGCACTCGCCGATTTCCGCCCGACTCAAAACCAATAAACAAAAAAAGACCCGCGGAATGTGAACCGTACCCTATAATTAG
>DJPO01000038.1 GCA_002437405.1 Opitutia bacterium UBA6410
ATCAAAAAGAACAAAATCGCCTACCGCGACGATTCGATTTTGGTCGAATGGCACTACTTTGCCGAATGCAACAAGGGTAAAGATTCTCTCCTGCGCCCCGAATTTTTCGACGACATTTATCCCTACGCGCCCGCGACGCTTGAATTGGAACACTATAACGGCACTCTAAAAAGCGGCTCGTGGAAGGGCGCGAACGGCGAAAAAGAGGGCGCGGCGGCTTTGCGCAGAGTCATAAAGAGGGCGCACTGCACGTATCTTGGCTACCACGGCAACGCCGAGAAGTACGCAAAGGACAACCCCGAAATCATAAAGGAGTTGGCGAACAAAGTCGGGTACTGGTACTTCGTAAATTCCGTCGATTTCGACGCCGACGGCGACTTGGTTTTGGAGTGGGAAAACCGCGGCGCGGCGCACGCGTTCAACCGCTACTACCTGTTTGCGAAAATCAAGGGCAAGGGGTATGAAAAAATCTACCCGCTGCTCCCAGCCGACAACCGCAAATGGGAGCCCGACACCCCAGTAAAGGAAACGTACAAATTGCCGCTCGCCGAAATCCCGTCGGGCGACTACGAACTTTCAATCGGAATGAAAACGTCGGCGAAAAAGGACGCCCGCGTCATCGAGCTTGGCTTTAACGCAAAGTTGCGCGACTCGGACGGCTTCTACCGAATCATAAAGTTTAAAAAATAGCGCGCCTTGCAAAAAAGGATTTCGGAAATTTCCGAAATCCTTTTTTTGTGTGGGGAGGGGGAAGCCGACGCAATCCCCGCATACGGCAAAATGCGTCGGATAGAAAAAAATTCCAGACTACAAAATTTTTTCCATTCCGATTTTTTGCGGCTTCAGCCCGCACTTCTCGTAGAATTTCATCGCGGCGGGATTGCAGCTCCAGACATTTAGCGTCAGGTTGTAGCAACCGCTTTTTTTCGCGAAATCCACGACGGCGTCGTAGATGAATTTGCCGATGTGTTTGCCTCGCAAGGTTTCGTCCACGCAAAGGTCGTCGATGTAGAGCGTTTTTATGTCGGTTAAAATATGGCTCTCGGGGTGGGTCTGGAATATGCAAAACGCGTAGCCGAGCAGCCCGTCGTTTTCGTCCGCCGCGATTAGTATCGGCGTGTTGTCGTCGGCGATAATCGCCTTCAATTCGTCGTCCGTGTATTTGCGCCCGCCGTTGCGGAAAAGGTCGGGGCGGCCTTTGTGGTGGACGAGCTCCACCTGCAACAAAAGCCTGTTGATTGCGGGAATGTCCTTTTCTTCTGCTCTTCGTATTTTCATATCCACATTTGCCGACCTCTGAAAAAATTTTGCAAACAAAAAACTTCCAGCCGAAAACTATTCCGACAGGAAGTTTTTTTTCTTTTTGGGGAAGGGAAGCGGTTGTCTGATGCTTTTCGGTGCGACTGAGAGTCGAGCCTACTTTTTGCCCAGAAGTTTCAGAACTTCCGAGAGAGTCGCGTGCGACTGCGCCCCCATCTTTGTAATCGAAAGCGACGCCGCCGCGCTCGCGAGCTTTATCGCCTCGTCAAGATTGTCGCCGTACATTTTCAGTCCCGCCATCAGCGAGCCCGAAAAACAGTCGCCCGCGCCGACCGTATCTATCGGGCGCAGCGCGTGGGCGGGATATTTTTTGAATCCGTCAGCGTTGAACAATGCGCACCCCGACGCTCCGAGTGTTATAATGACGTTTTTCACGCCCTTTGCGAGCAGTCCCTCGGCGGCTTTGTTCATCGCCGTGAAGCCGCGCAAAAGTTGCAGGATTTCCACCTCGTTGGGAATCAGGTAGTCGATATTTTGGAGGATTTCGTCGTCGAGCAGGCACGCGGGCGCGGGCGTCAGGATAGTCGAGCACCCCGCCAGCTTGGCGCGTTTCAAGCCCTCCTTTACGGTCTTCAGGTCGTTTTCGAGCTGGAATGCGACGTGCGAGAATCTGCCGAAGTCGATTGCCGCCATATCTTCGGGCGAAAGCAGCAAGTTCGCCCCGGGGGCTACCGTTATGATGTTTTGTCCCTCCTTGCCGATTGTTATCAGCGCGACCCCGCTGTGCGAGTCGGGGAAGATTTTCACGAGCGACGTGTCCAGCCCCTTTTTCGCGAAGTATTCCATGTAGTCGCGCCCAATCGAGTCGCCGCCGATTCCCGCGCAAAAATAGGTGTCGGGGAAGAGCTTTTTAGCAGCCAATGCCTGATTCGCGCCCTTGCCGCCCTCGTATTGATTGAAGACTCCGCCGAGCACGGTTTCGCCCACACGCGGGATTTTGCGCGATTTTACGACCATATCCATATTCGCGCTGCCGACTACCAAAATGCCTTTTTCTTTTTCCATAATTATTTTCCCTCCGTTGATTAGAGTTTTGAAACTACCAGTATTCCCAGCCCCGCGACAAAGCAGACGAACATCGCCGCAATAATCGAATTCGTCCCCTTGGGGGCGTCCTTAAATTCGCGCCAGACGAAAACTCCCCACAGGGCGGAAATCATCGTCGCGCCCTGTCCGAGCCCGTAGGCGAGCGCGGGGTCGGCGGACGGAGCGGCGATTATATTGAAGTTCATTCCGCAGCTCCAAATCACCCCGCCGAGAATCCCGATGAGGTGGTTTTTCATCGAGCCCGCAAAATATTCCCGCGCGCTGACGGGTGTCCCCGCAATCGGTTTTTTCATCATAATCGTGTTGAAGACGAAGTTTGAGGCGAACAATCCGAGCGAAAACACGACAGTCGCGGTATACGGCGAAAGTTTTCCCGCTTCGAGCGAGCCGTCGGGCAGGGCTGCCGCCATTGACGAAGCCACAAAGCTGTAGAAAAATCCCATCAGCACGCCCGCGAGAACGGAAATCCCGATGCCCTTTGCCGAGCCGCCCGCCGCGCCGAGTCTGCGGTATGCGAGCGCGTCGAGGACGATTGCCGCCACGACGAAGGCGACGCCCGCGGCGAGCATCGGCAGATTCCCTTCGCCCGTTGCGCAATATGTTGTGGCGACTCCGAGCGCGAGTGCAAGCCCTATGCCGACTGGAAACGCGACCGCCATGCCCGCGATTTCGATTGCCGCGACGAGCAAGATGTTTGCGATGTTGAAAACGACTCCTCCGACGAACGCCGCCCCGAGCCATTTTATGTTTGCCTGCGAGATGTCTGGCAGAAAGCTTCTGCCGCCGTCGCCGAAAGAGCCCGCCGTGAGTGCGAGCGCGAGCGAAAACAGGAGCACGCCGACGGAATAGTCCCAATAGAAGAGCTGAAAGCCCCATTTGCCCGAGGGCATTTTTTGCGTATTAGCCCACGAGCCCCAGCACAGCATCGTAATGACGCACATAGCCACGGCTACGGGATAGGAGGAGACGGTAATCATAATTTTCCTTTCGTTGCGGATTTCCGAAATAGAACATTTCTAATTCTGACACCCATTCGCATAAAAGAGAATCAAAAAGTCAATAGCAAAACGCCGCCTTTCCGCTCCCGACGGGCACAAAAAAAAGTTCCCTTTCGGGAACTTTTTTGTTTTCGGATTCCGACTTACGCCTGACCGATGTCTTTGAGCAGCTTTTGGAACCAGTCGAATTTTACGTTGAACGGCTTGCCGCCCTTGATTCTTTCGAATTCGATTGCCCTGAGGACGTTGTTGGCGTCTTCGTCGTGCCCGATTACACCGCCTTCGCGGCGCATTGCGCATTCTACCGCCAAGTCAGTGCAGCTCTTGATGAGGCGCAGGTCGTCGACGTTCGCCGCCGCCGCTCTCGCGAAGTAGCCGCTCTTTTGGACGAGCACCTTTTCCGCGCCGAGCATATCCGCGAACTGTTTGCCGAACCATTTACCGGGGTTGACGGCGTCGAGCTTGACGTGTCCGAATGCGTCGCGGGGAACTTCTTCGCCGTTGGCTTCCATTTCCGCAACGATTGTCTTTACGCCAGCACCTTCGGAGATGAAGATGTTTACGCAGTCGTTTTCGTCCATAATCTTCTTGAGTCGCGCGGCTTCCTTTTGGATGTCCAATTCCATTTCGGGAATGTAGATTGCGTGGACGTCGCGGCGCGCCTTTGTGAGGCCGAGTCCGTCGGCGAATTCGCCCTGCGCGAGCAGCTTGCGGTATTCCGCCGCCGTTGCCGCAGTCAGCCAGCCGCAGTTGCGCCCCATTACTTCGTGGATAATGAGCATGCGCGGATTTGCACCGTTTTCGGAGACTACGTTGCGGAAGAATTTTGCGCCCTCTTCGGCAGCCGTCCATGCGCCGAGGCTCTGGCGTATCGGGTAGACGTCGTTGTCGATGGTCTTGGGAAGCCCGATTACGGTAAGTTCGTAATTGTTATCCTTTAGGAATTTAGCCAAGTCCGCCGCCGCGGTGTTCGTGTCGTCGCCGCCGATTGTGTGGAGAATGTCGACCTTGTCCTTGACGAGCTGGTCTGCCGCGACTTTCTGCGGGTCTTCGCCTTCCTTGACGAGTCCGCGCTTCACGCAGTCCTTGACGTTCGTGAGCTTAACGCGCGAGTTGCCGATGGGCGAGCCGCCGTATCTGTGCAGAATGTGCGCTTGTGCGCGCATTTTGTCGTCGACCTTGATGCTTTGGCCGAGCAGCAGACCCTTGTATCCGCCGATGTAGCAGATGATTTCGATGGAGGGGTCGATTTCGGTGTAGCGTTCGATGAGACCGCCAATTGCGCTTGAGAGGCAGGGAGCGAGGCCGCCCGCCGTGAGGATTCCGACTTTCTTGGGTTTCATAATGTTCCTTTGAAATAAATAAATTAAGTCTCCGAGAATATTCGGGCGGGGCGCGTGGGCAAGTAAATTTTCCGATTTTCTCGCCTTTGGGCTTGTCGGGGACGCGAAAGGCGGAGTAGTCTTTGTCGGAAATGGCGGATTTTTTGCGCAGTCTTATTATTGTGGGAGTCGGCGGAGCGGCGGGCGGGCTTTTGCGCCTTTGGGTTGCCGATTTGCTTGCACCGCGCTGGATTGCGGCGGTTTTTCTCTGCAATGTGGTCGGGTCGTTTTTGTTTATGCTGTATGTCGATTTGTCGAAGACGCCGCGCCCGAGCTTCAAAAAATTCCACACAGTCGGGCTTTGCGGAGGGCTTACGACCTTTTCGACGTTTGCGTTTCAGGTCGGCGGACTTGCCAAGGGCGGCGACTGGCTCGGGGCGGGTTGCCTGTTTTTCGGGACGTTTGCGGCGTGTCTTGCGGCGGCGTATCTTAGCGGATTTTGCGCGAAGTTTTTATTTTGCGGAAAGGCGGGCGGGCGATGAGCGCGCTTATATATATAATACTGTCGGCGGCTGGGGCACAGGTTCGCTTTTGCCTTACCGAGCTTTTCGACACCCGCAGATTCCCGTGGGGCGTGGTTGCGGCTAATTTTGCGGCGTGCGCGCTGCTCGCCGCTTGCGCCCGCGCGGGGTTTCTCGGCGGATACGGCGAGTATGCGGGGGCGTTTGCGGCGACCCTCTCGACGTTTTCGTCGCTGAACTTCGGGTTGTTTTCGATGTTGCGTAGCGGGCGGTATTTCGCTGCCGCCGCGTATTTCTGGCTGTCGGTTTTGACTGCCGCCGTCGCCGTTTGGGCGTGCTGATTTTTGCTAAAATTGCTTTGAACAATCGGGCGCGTAAGTGTGTCAAATTTTACCAAAGTTGTGTCTTTTGGCACATATCGCGCATATTGCGCATTAGGCAACTTTATTTGAATCAATAAAATAGGTATTGGCACGGCGCGTGCTAATAAAAAGGCATATGAATATAAATCCCGAAAAACTTACCGAAAAAAGCATCGAAGCAATTAACGGTGCGAGCGAAATCGCAAAGGCGCGCGGCAATTCCGAAATTGCCCAAGTCCACCTTTTGGCTTCGCTTATTGCTCAGGACGGCGGAATTGTCGGGGCGATTTTGACGAAGCTGGGCGCGGACAAGCGCGCGGCTCTTGAACTGGGCGTCCGCCGCGTTCTCGACTCGCTCCCGAAGGTCTCGGGCGACGGGGCGCAGGTGTATATGTCGAACTCCTGCTCGCAGACAATCGACAGAGCCGAGGGCATCGCAAAGCAGATGCGCGACGAATTCGTTTCCACAGAGCATCTTTTTCTTTCCATAATCGAAAAACCCGAGCCGACGCAAATTGCCGACCTCTTCAGGAGTCTGCAAATAAGCCGCCAGCAGGTTGAACTTTTAATCAAACAAATGAGAGGCAACGACCATATCACGACAAAAACTCCCGAGGACACCTACAATGTTCTCGAAAAGTACGGAACGGACTTGGTGAAGCTCGCCAGCGAAGGCAAGCTCGACCCCGTTATCGGCAGGGAGGACGAAATCAATCGCGTCATCAGGATTCTTTCGCGCAAGACAAAAAACAATCCCGTTCTTATCGGCGAACCCGGTGTCGGTAAAACGGCAATCGCCGAGGGCTTGGCGCAGCGCATAGTCCGCCGCGACGTTCCCGAAGGGCTGAAGGACAAGACGGTCTTCGCGCTCGATATGGGTGCGCTGATTGCGGGCGCAAAGTACCGCGGCGAATTCGAAGAGCGTCTGAAGGCGGTTCTCAATAAAATCAGGGAGAGCGACGGAAAGATAATTTTGTTCATCGACGAGCTTCACACAATCGTCGGGGCGGGCAAAACCGAGGGTTCTATGGACGCCTCGAATATGCTTAAGCCGATGCTCGCGCGCGGCGAACTGCGCTGCGTTGGTGCGACGACTCTCGACGAATACAGGCAGTACATCGAAAAAGACCCCGCTCTCGAGCGCAGATTCCAGAGCGTGTATGTCGCCGAGCCCGATGTCGAGACGACGATTTCCATTTTGCGCGGCTTGAAGGAAAGGTTTGAAACTTTCCACGGCGTGCACATTCAGGACAGGGCGCTCGTCGAGGCGGCGACGCTTTCGGACAGATACATTTCGGGGCGTCAGCTCCCCGACAAGGCAATCGACCTAATCGACGAGGCTTGCGCGAGAATCAAAACGCAGCTCGACTCAATGCCCACCGATTTGGACACGATGCTCCGCAAAGTCCGCCGTCTGGAAATCGAGGAAAAGGCTCTCGTCAAGGAGAACCACGACGAAAAGCGGCTCGAGGAAGTCCGCAAGGAGCTCGCCCAGTTGCGCACCGATTCCGCCGCGATGAAGGCGAAATGGGAGGCGGAAAAGCAGTCCAGCCAAAAGGCGGCGTCTTTGCGCGAGCAGATTGAGTCGGCGAAGTTGCGAATGGAGCGCGCCGAACGCGAGGGCAAGCTCGATGTCGCGGCGGAAATCAAGTACGGCGAACTTCCGAAGTTGGAGGATTCCCTCAAAAAGGCGATGGACGCCGAAAAGTCCGAAAACTCGCTGATAAGCGAAAGCGTAAACGGCGAGGAAATCGCGGCGATTGTCGCGGAATGGACTGGCATTCCCGTCAAAAAGCTCGTTGAAAGCGACAGGGAAAGGCTGCTCAAGCTCCCCGAAATTTTGCACCACAGGGTTGTCGGTCAGGAGGACGCCGTCGAGAGGGTCGCGAATGCGATACTCCGCTCCCGCGCGGGAATCCAAGACCCCAAGCGTCCGACGGGCACGTTCCTGTTCCTCGGGCCGACGGGCGTCGGCAAGACCGAACTTGCAAAGACCCTTTCCGAGGCTCTCTTCAACAACGAGGAGAATATGGTCAGAATCGATATGTCCGAGTACATGGAAAAGCACTCCGTTGCGCGTTTGATAGGCGCGCCCCCTGGATATGTCGGCTACGAACAGGGCGGTCAGCTCACCGAGGCAGTCCGCCGCAGGCCGTATTCGGTCGTGCTCTTCGACGAAATCGAAAAGGCACACCCCGAGGTTCTTAACACGCTTTTGCAGGTTATGGACGACGGCGTTCTGACGGACTCGCAGGGGCGCAAGGTAGACTTCAAAAACACCGTGATAATTATGACCTCCAATGTCGGGGCGCGGTTTATCACGGAGGGCAAAATCGAAGCCGACGGCTCGCTTTCCGAGGCTACGCGCGAGGGCGTGATGGCGGAGGTTCGGGCGCACTTCAAACCCGAGTTCATCAACAGAATCGACGACATCGTTATGTTCAAGGCGTTGCAGCTGCCCGAAATCGTGAAGATTGTGAAGTTGCAGATAGACGCGCTGAACAGGCGGCTCGAGCCGCAGGGAATCAAAGTGGAGCTCACGAAAGGGGCGTACGATTTCCTCGCGGAGAAGGCGTACGATCCGCTCTACGGTGCGCGTCCTCTGAAGAGAGTTGTGAACAACAAAATCGAAAACCCGCTTGCAAGGGCGATTATCTCGGGCACTCTAAAAGAGGGAGATACGATGAAGTTCACCGAAAAAGACTTAGGCGCGGGCTTGTGAAAGCGGCAGTGCCGCTTCCATTGAAGGGGGCAACGCCCCCTTACGGCGATTTGCGTAGCAAATTGCGCCTATCCCCTCCAACCTGTGTAAAAAATATTCTAAAAGCCGAAGCGTTTGCTTTCGGCTTTTTTTTATTTGTAAATTCTCAGTTCGAATTTCAGCTCTTTGCCCGCGAGCTTGTGCAATACTTTTATCAGCTTCAGCATTGCCGCCAGCCATATCGGATTTTCCGAAAGATTGTATGCCCAGTTCAGCTTTTTTTTGCTCAGTCCCGCGGGGCAGAATTTGAACACAGCCCTCACGAACTTCAAAATCCCCGCGTTGTATTTGTTGCATAGCGACCCGCAGTTCGGCACGCTCAAATCCTGATTCGCCCGCGCCCACTCGAGCCTTTCGGTTATCGGGTTTGTCCGCATTTCCCTCTTCGGGAAGACGAACACCGCCGATGTTATAAACCGCGTCGGCTCTCTCAAAAAAATGCTGTTGCGGTATCCGAAGCCAAGTTCGCTTTTCGCGTATGTTTTCACCGAGTTTTCGTCCGCCGCGTCTACCGACTCTATGAAGTCGGAAATCGACAGCCCCTCTTTCGGTCCTGACCCCGCGTTCATCGCGACCGCCCCGCCGATTTGGCACGGCGCGCTCGCCAAATAATAAAAGCAGTCGCGCCCCAGCGAGTGTATCCCGCGCAGCAATTTTATCATCGGCACGGACGAGCTTACGCGGAATCTGTCGCCGCCCAAGTATTCCACTTCCGCAGGGATTTCGTTTTTAAGTATGAACGACTTTATTTTTTTCGACGCAAAAAAAACATTCGAGCCGCCGCCGAGACACACGGTTTCGCGCCCGCTTGACTTCGCCAGTTTCAACGCTTCGACAGCCTCCGCCTCAGAGCGCACCGCGAAGAAGTTGTCGGCTTCGTACCGCACCGCGAAGCGGCTCAGCGTTTTCCCCGAATATTTTTTTATTTGCGGCATTATTTTATTTTCCCTTCGACGAAATCGGCGACAACCGACGGCAGAAGTTCGTGCTCGGCTTTGTGCACGCGTTCTTCGAGGGTCTCGAGCGTGTCGGTCGGCAGAATGTCCACCGCCTTTTGCGCGATAAGCCGCCCGCCGTCAAGCTCGCCCGACACAAAGTGTACGCTGCAACCGCTCCGTTTTTCGCCCGCCTCGAACGCGCGGCGAATGGAGTCTTTGCCTTTGTAGAGCGGCAGCAGGCTCGGGTGCAGGTTTATCATTTTGCCGTCGAACGCCGCCACTATGCTGTCGGGCAGAATCCGCATAAAGCCCGCGAGCACCACGAGGTCGGGCGAGTGCGCCGACATTTCCCGCAAATACGCGGCTTCGCCCGCGGACGAAAATCTCGCGCCCTTTTTCATCGGGTCGACGTATTTTGCGGGCACGCCGAAGCTCTTCGCAATCGAAAGGGCGGGGGCGTCGGGGTTGTCCGAAATCAGGGCGCACACTTGCGCGCGGATTTTCCCGTCGCGCACGGATTCCATAATGGCTCGGGCGTTTGAGCCTCTGCCGCTTGCCAGTATCAGTATTCTCATTTTTCGAAAAATTTTTTGAGCGGTTCGCAGACGAAGTCCCCGCCGCATTTGTCGAGCGCGTCGCGCAGTTTGTCGAACATTTTGGAGAGGTTGTCGATGTCGGTTGCGGCGAAGTCCAGCGGCAGCGTCATTCGCTCGCTCGGGACTTTCGCTCCGCGCGAAAAGTCGCGCTTTTGCGCTTCGGCGATTTTCAGCGAAAAGGCGTCGAGCACGCGCTCGCCCGTTTTTCCCTCCTCGATTTCCGAAACTTTCGCCAGCCCCGCGAAGAAGTCGGCAATATTGCAGTCGGACGCGTTGAGCCTGACGCAGTCGAGCGACTGTATGTCGAGCGCGATTTCGTCGAAAACGAGCTTCCCTCCGAGCAGTTCCCACGGGCAGAGGTCGGCTTCGAACCTGCGGATTTTCGCGAACGGCTGCGATTTCTCCGCGAGTATGTCCGAGTACGTTCGCGGGTTGTGCAAAACCACGCCCTCCATTGTGAGTTTGCGGGTAAATACGTTCATATGCGCCCGTTCGAAAACGGGGCGGAAGCCCGTCGAAGCCTCGACGCAGTCGCGAACGAGTCTCGCGCCGAAGAATCCGAAGAACAGCCACAGCCCGAGACATGCCACCAACGCGACCATTGCGCAGACGGCGGCGGAAATCCCGAGATATTCCTTTATCGCGGAATTTTTCCGTTTGTCCGAGGTGCCGTCCGTTCTTTTCATAGAGTTCCAAAATGCCGAATTTGCGGATTCGGGCAATCATAAAAAGACAGTCGCGCCCGATTTAAGAAAAAATTTTTTTCTCAAAAAAAACTGGAAAACTCGGGGTATTTCGGCAAACTCGTAAAAAAATATCGGCTTGCGGAATTCGCCGAACGCGACTGCCCGCCCGCCGCAATTTTCCCCGCGCAAACGGATTCCCCCGATTTGCGCCCGCAATCCCGAACCCCTAAGAAACAAACTATGAACATTCTATCTCTATTTTCCTCACCCGAAATGCTGGCGGTTGCCAGCGTGGACAACCGCTTTTTGATTGTCCCGATTGCC
>DJPO01000061.1 GCA_002437405.1 Opitutia bacterium UBA6410
TCTTTGTAAACAAATACGGCGGGGGCGGCATACACCGACCCCGCCGCAGCTTTTATTGGATTACTTTCTTCTGCGCAGCACCGCAAAACTCAATGCTGCCGCACCCAACATTGCCGCCACCGTCGCGGGTTCGGGGACTACTTGAGTGTTGATATGTATTGTACCTCCACCAATATCCTTATAACTTGCTGAAAATTCGCCGTTATTACCCTTAACGGTAAATTCGGAACCGCTTTCAAGTGCGGCAATAACGACGCTCGCGTTTTCGCCGAAAATACTTCCAAGATTGAACGAAACATCGGAATCAGCGGAAAAATCTTCGCAAAATGCAATCGTCAGTTTTTCAAAAGAAATTTTACTTGACGAAACATTTGCATCGCTTGCCACCGAAATAGTATTTTCAACGGTTAAAGCACTGGCACTATTTAATGTCGAATTACTGCCGACAAATACATCGGAAGCAGCGACGGTATCGGCTGTCATTTTTGCTCCATTTTCTATGGAAATTACGGATTTAGACGTAATAGTAGACAACGCGATTGATGAATTCTCGCCCGATACCGAAATTTCCGCAGGTGTATAAAGGCTGTATTTCGAGTATGTCGATTTTATTTGAGAACCGTCGTCAACAATAATTTTTCCGTGAAACGTGGAATTCGCACTATACTTTGGGTTGTTATAGGACGAGTCGGAAAGGGTCAAAGATGTATTGTTTTTCAATATCAAGCTAAAATCCTCCGCGGTTGTCATGCCTCCCATGCTTCCGCCCGAGAAAATTTTACCGACATTTGCGGTTGCACCGTCAAGTGTTATACTTCCCTTTTTTGAATAAATTCTAAATTGATTTGCCTCAACCGAACCGCCTTTCAAAACGACGGAACTGTTGGAATCTACGCGGAAACCGTTTGTTCCAGACAATTTTATTGTGGCATTTTCGGCGCAAAAAGAAGCTCCATCGTCCGAAAACCAAAGTTGATCTCCAGAAACAACATTATTTCCTTTTAGGGTAATGTTTGTCTTCCCGATTTGAATCCAACCGCCTACATATGTATTTGTATTTCTGTTAAGAACTTCGGATGTTATATTAACACCGTTTTCAACAATTACATTCGTTGGTGGCGCAACTTTCCATTTCGCCGCTTCGCCAGACTTGAAATTATCTTGCCCGTTTATGCTGATGTTTTTTGACGGAGCAACGTTTTCTCTAATGGTTGCACTATCGTCTATGAAGTAAATTGTATTTGTATTAACGCGTTCCCAGCCATATGCCGCGACGCATGCCGACAAAACAATTATAGATGTTATATGCTTGTTCATATGCTTTTTTTATTTTGAGCAAGCGAACATAGTATTTGAAATACTATACCCTATGATGAAATCATAACGCTATGGCTTTTAACGCATTATTTCCGAGACAAAGCGGTGGAAGCGGGCGCGGCAGGGTATGATTTATTGCGTAATTATTATTCAGAATATACTTGTAATCAATATTTTGCGAAAATTTTACTTGACCGTAGTATTTCAAATACTATGGCGTTTTTTGCGTTTGCGGCGGGCGCAAAAAAAGAAAAGGGATAGGAGCTATTCGCTTCTATCCCTTTTTATATAACCAACCTAAAACCGAGAGGGGCGCGGAGGCGTCCCTCTCTATGAAATTGCTTAGTAAACGAAGAGCAGTTCGCTGTACTTGGGCATCGGCCAGAGGTCGTCGGAGACTTCCAGCTCGAGCTTGTCGGCTGCCGCTCTTACGGCGTTCATCGCGTCGATTTTCGGCTGTGTCGCGTCCTTCTTGAGGACTGTCTCGAGGGCTACGTTTGCCTTGTCGAGGGCGTCGACGAGGGTTGCGACGAGCTTGCACTTGCCAGTTAGCGCCGCGCTCTTGACGCCCGCAGTCTTTGCGACCGCCGCGTCCGAGGAGAGTTTGCCGAGGTATTCGAGGCACGCGGGCATAATCATCGTCTTGGAGATGTTAAGCGCGAGGGCAGCTTCGATGTGCACCTTTTTGGTGTACTCTTCCATGAAGACTTCGTAGCGACTCTTGAGTTCGGACGCCTTGAATACGCCGTACTTTTCGAAGAGGGCGATATTGTCGGGCTTGACGAGCGGCTTGAGGGCTTCGGGCGTATTGTGGAGGTTGGGCAGACCGCGCTTTGCGGCTTCCTTCTTCCATGCGTCGTTGTAGCCGTCGCCGTTGAACACGACTCTCTTGTGCTTCTTTACGATGTCTTGGAGAATCTTTTGCAGACCCTTCTGGAATTCCGCCTTGGAGAGAGCCTCGAGCTTTGTTGCGATTTCGTCGAAAGCTTCGGCGACAATCGTGTTGAGCACGATGTTCGGGCTTGCGCAGGACTGCGACGAGCCCGCCGCGCGGAATTCGAATTTGTTGCCCGTGAAGGCGAAGGGGCTGGTGCGGTTTCTGTCCGTCACATCGCAGGGGAGCGGCGGGAGGGTGTCTACGCCGATTTTGATGAACTTGCTGTTCTTCGAGCTCTTGGCTTCGCCCGCTTCAATCTGGTTGATGATGTCGGAGAGCTGGTCGCCGAGGAACATCGAGATGATTGCCGGCGGAGCTTCGTTCGCGCCCAAGCGGTGGTCGTTGCCCGCGCCCGCGGTTGCGGAGCGCAGCAGGTCGGCGTGTTCGTCTACAGCCTTGATAACCGCGCAGAGGGTCGTCATAAAGATGGCGTTTTCGTGCGGGTTTGTGCCAGGGTTGAGGAGGTTGCGGTCGCCGACGGAAATCGACCAGTTGTTGTGCTTGCCCGAACCGTTGATTCCCGCGAAGGGCTTTTCGTGGAGCAGGCATTCGAAGCCGTGTTTTTCTGCGGTGTTTCTGAGGATTTCCATAATCATCATATTATGGTCAATCGCCAGATTCAATTCCTCGAACACGGGCGCGATTTCGAACTGCGCGGGCGCGACTTCGTTGTGGCGCGTTTTGGCGGGAATGCCGATTCTCCACAATTCCCTGTCGACTTCGCTCATAAAGCTGATTATGCGCGGTTGAATCGAGCCGAAATAGTGGTCTTCGAGCTGCTGGTGCTTGACCGGCGGCGCGCCGAAGAGCGTGCGACCCGTCTGCATGAGGTCGGGGCGGAGAATGTAGAGGGATTTGTCTACGAGGAAGTATTCCTGTTCCGCTCCGAGCGTTACCGAAACGCGGTCTTCCGTTTTTACGCCGAAGCACTTGAGCAGACGCTTTGCCTGCATGCTGAGCACCTGTATGGAGCGCAAAAGGGGAGTCTTTTTATCGAGAACTTCGCCCGTGTACGAGCAGAACATCGTGGGGATACAGAGCGTTGCGACGCCCGCGATGCGCTTGATGAATGCGGGGGAAGTCGGATCCCAAGCGGTGTAGCCGCGGGCTTCGAAAGTCGAGCGCAGGCCGCCCGAGGGGAAGGACGAGGCGTCGGGTTCGCCGAGAATGAGGTTTTTGCCCGAGAAGCGTGTGATTGCCTGTCCGTCCTTGGCGGGTTCGAGGAAAGCGTCGTGCTTTTCCGCGCTCGCGCCTGTGAGGGGAAGGAACCAGTGGGTGTAGTGGGTCGCGCCTCGGCTCATCGCCCAGATTTTCATTGCGTGCGCAACGTCGTCGGCGACGGCGGGGTCGAGCGGTACGCCCTGACGAATCGTATCGAGAAGTTTTTTGTAAATCGGCTTCGAGACATAGTCTTCGAGCGTCTTGAGCCCGAATGTGTCGATTCCGTATTCTTCGTCGACGCGGTATGGCTTTATTTCCGTATCGTACTCGGCGGTGCGGGCGGCGATAGCGGTCAATGCTTTCTTTCTTGCATTCATTGTGTTCCTTTGTGTTGTTAAATTTTAGGGACGCTTTTTTGTTAAGCACGTTCCGTGCCAGTTTTTGTGGAAGCGTCGAAAAATGCCGATTTTCGGTACTTTTACTCTAATATTTATATATATGCGCCCAATGCTGACATTTTTCGACGGTTTTCCAAGCCTTTTATTCCTTGCGCGACAAAATAGTAGCGACAATTTTGTTGCGACAACTTTGTCGTGCGACAATTTTGTCGTGATTGTAAAGGGCTTAAGGTTGTAAATTTGCGTAATATTTGGGGCGGAATTTCATCGGAGTTTTTAATTTTAGATTTATCAATAAGTTGCGCTAAATGCGACAAAATTGGCACGGCATCTGCTTAATAAAAGGCAACAAATAAATCGCACTTTAATTATGCAGGAAAACAAGATAAACCACAGCTACTTTCCCCAAGCGCAGGGAATGTACAATTCAGTAAACGAACACGACGCTTGCGGAGTGGGGCTGGTTGCCGACATCAACGCAATCGGCAAGCACGAAATTGTCGAAAACGGCGTCGAGATTCTCGAAAGACTCATGCATCGCGGCGCGGTCGGCGGCGACGCGCAAACGGGCGACGGCGCGGGCATTATGACGCAAATCCCCGACGAATTTTTCCGCCGCGAAATCCCCAATCTCCCCGAAAAGGGCAAGTATGGCGTAGGTATGACTTTTCTGCCGCGCGACGAAAATGTCGCAAACGCCTGCCGCGTGATTGTCGAGACCGACATCATCGAAGAGGGCTTGGAATTGCTATGCTGGAGGGAAGTTCCCGTCAATATGTCGGCAATCGGCGGAATGGCGTTGGAATCGTGCCCGAAGATTGTCCAATTTTTCGTCAAGGGCGCGAAGGACGAAGACACCTCCGCTTTCGAACGCTCTCTATATATACTGCGCCGCAGAATCGAAAAGGACGTCGACGCCAAGACCACTGCGGGCGACACTTTTTATATTTGCACGCTTTCCTGCCGCACAATCGTCTACAAGGGCTTGCTGAACGCTCCGCAGCTGCGCAACTTCTTCCCCGACTTGGCGGATGCCGACTACAAGAGCGCAATCGCCCTCGTCCACCAGCGGTACAGCACCAACACTTTCCCGACTTGGCAGCTCGCCCAGCCGTTCCGCTATCTGGCGCATAACGGCGAAATCAACACCCTGCGAGGCAACCTCAACCAAATGCGCTCGCGCGAGACGCACTTCGAATCGCCGCTTTTCGGCGAGGACATCAAGAAGGTAATCCCCGTAATCCGCGAGGGGCAGAGCGACTCCGCGTGCCTCGACAACGCCGTCGAGCTTTACACGTCGGCGGGGCGTTCGCTCCCGCACACGATGTTGATGCTCGTGCCGCAGGCGTGGGGCAGAAATTTTTATGTCAGCAAGGACATTCAGGGATTCTTCGAATACCACTCGGGGCTTTCCGAACCGTGGGACGGCCCCGCAGCCTTGGCGTTTACCGATGGCGTCAACGCGGGCGCGCTGCTCGACCGCAACGGTTTGCGCCCCGCGCGCTTTACGCTGACAAAGGGCGGCAAGTTCGTCTTGGCGTCCGAAACGGGCGTGCTTGACATCGCGCCGTCGGAAGTCGTAATGCGCGGCAGACTCGGCGCGGGCGAGATGATATACCTCGACCTCGTCAAGCACCGCATACTTTTCGACAAGGAAATCAAGACGCTCGTCGCGCGCAGCAAGCCCTACCGCAGATGGGTGGACGCCAACAGAATCACCCTCAGCGGGATTTTCGAAAGCGTCCCCGAGCCGATTGTCGGCGAAAACCTCGTCCAGCGTCAGAAGCTCTTCGGCTACACCGCTGAGGACTTGGATATGATTTTGCGCCCGATGTGCGAAACTGCAAAGGAACCCACAGGCTCGATGGGCAACGACGCCGCTTTGGCGGTTCTCTCCGAAAAGCCGCAGCTGCTCTACGACTACTTCAAGCAGCTTTTCGCGCAGGTCACCAACCCGCCGATCGACCCGATTCGCGAAGAGCTCGTAATGAGCCTTATGACGTACATCGGCAATCAGGGCAACACGCTCGCTGAGCTGCCTACGCACGCGCATTTGCTCAAGCTCCCGCACCCGATTCTCGCGAACCGCGACATCGCCTGCATACTTTCGTCGAAGGTCGAAAACTTTCAGGCGGAGCGCATAACGGCGGAATTTTCGGCAATCGGCGGGGAGAAGGCGCTGCGCGAGGCTCTCGAAAAGATTTCCGACGCCGCGGAAAACGCGGTCAAGGGCGGCAAGAGCGTCATAATTCTCAGCGACAAGAACCTCTCCTACGGCTATGCGCCGATTCCGATGTTGCTGGCGGTCGCGGCGGTCAACCGCAGACTCATCGACAGGCAGCTGCGTACCAGCGCGGGCATTATCGCCGAAACTGGCGAAGCGCGCGAAATCGCCCACTTCTGCCTGCTGCTCGGCTACGGAGCGACGGCAATCAACCCGTATTTGGCGATTGAGACAATCGCGAATATGGTCGACAACAAGCAGATTGCGGGCGTCGACGCGGCGGTCGCGGTTGCGAACTACATCAAGGCGGTTTGCAAGGGCATTTTGAAGGTTATGTCGAAGATGGGTATTTCGACGCTGCGCAGCTACCGTCAGGCTCAGGTTTTCGAGGCTGTCGGTTTGGGGCGCGAGCTTGTCGACGCCTATTTTGCACCGACCGCCTCGCGCGTTGGCGGCATAGGCTTGGCGGAAATCGCAAAGGAAACGCTCGAACGCTACCACAATGCGCACTACCCGAAGCCGAACTTTGAAAACGTGCTCGAGAACATCGGCAAGTACAAGTTCCGCAAGGACGGCGAGCACCACCTCTGGACTCCCGCGACAATCACGCTTTTGCAGCGCGCCGTTCGCGAAAACGACATCGCCAAGTACCGCGAGTACGCCGAATTCATCAACAATCAGGCGCACCACCTCTGCACGTTGCGCGGGCTTTTCAAGTTCAAGCCGACAAAGGCGATACCGATTGAAGAGGTCGAAAGCGTGGAATCGATTATCCACAGATTCGTAACGGGCGCGATGAGCTTCGGCTCGATTAGCCCCGAAGCGCACGAGACCATCGCGCTTGCCATGAACAGGCTCGGCGGAATGAGCAACAGCGGCGAGGGCGGCGAAGACCCCGCAAGATACAAGGGCATCGGCACGCCCGACAACAAGTCGAGCGCAATCAAGCAGGTCGCCAGCGGCAGATTCGGCGTAACTGCCGAATACCTCATCAACGCCCGCGAGCTTCAAATCAAGGTTGCGCAGGGCGCGAAGCCCGGCGAGGGCGGACAGCTCCCTGGCCACAAGGTCAACGACGTAATCGCGAGAGTCCGCCACGCAACCGCGGGCGTAACGCTCATCTCGCCGCCGCCGCACCACGACATCTATTCAATCGAAGACTTGGCGCAGCTCATCTACGACTTGCGCAATGCCAACGAACAGGCGCGCGTCTCGGTAAAGCTCGTCTCCGAAGTCGGCGTCGGCACGATTGCCGCGGGCGTTGCCAAGGGCAAGGCGGACGTTGTCCTCATCAGCGGCCACGACGGCGGCACTGGCGCGTCCCCGCTCACGAGTATCAAGCACGCGGGTCTGCCGTGGGAACTCGGCTTGGCGGAAGTCCAGCACACTCTGCGCCTCAATCAGTTGCGCGACAAGATTCGCGTTCAGGTGGACGGACAGCTCAAGACGGGGCGCGATGTCGTAATCGGCGCGCTCTTGGGCGCGGAGGAATTCGGCTTTGCAACGACGATTCTCGTAACCCTCGGTTGCGTGATGATGCGCAAGTGCCACGACAACTCCTGCCCCGTCGGCGTCGCGACCCAGGATCCGCGCCTTAGAAAGTGCTTCAAGGGCAAGCCCGAGCACATCGAAAACTTCCTGCGGTTCGTCGCGGGCGAAGTCCGCGAAATCCTCGCAAGCCTCGGTTTGCGCTCCATCGAAGAGGCGGTCGGACGCAGCGACCTGCTCGAAACGGACGAAGCAATCGAGTTCTGGAAGTCCAAGAATCTCGACTTCTCCAAGATTTTCGAAGTTGTCGGCGACGAATCGCTGCCGCGCCACAGCGCGGGGCTCTCGCCGCGCGAACTCGCGCAGGCGTACGACAAGAAGCTCTTGGCGAAGGTCGAAGGCAATATCCAGTCGGCGACCCCGATTGAAATCGATATGCCGATACGCAACAGCGACAGAAGCGTCGGCGCGATGTTAAGCTCGCACGTGGCAAAGAAGTACGGCAACGCGGGTCTGCCCGAGGACACTATCAAGGTCAACTTCAAGGGTGTTGCGGGTCAGAGCTTTGGGGCGTTCCTCGCCGCGGGCATTACCTTCAACCTCGAGGGCGAGGCGAACGACTACGTCGGCAAGAGCCTTTCGGGCGGCAAGATTGTCGTAAAGCTCTCCCCCGACTGCGACATTCAAAGCGACAGAAACTGGATTGCCGGCAACGTAATCGGCTACGGCGCGACGGGCGGCAAGATTCTGCTCAACGGCAAGGCGGGCGAACGCTTCGCAATCCGCAACAGCGGCGCGACTTTCGTAGTCGAGGGCGTCGGCGACCACTGCTGCGAATATATGACAGGCGGGCGCGTCGTGGTTCTCGGGCCCACGGGCTTCAATTTCGGCGCGGGTATGACGGGCGGCTTCGCCTACATATTCGACGAATACGGAAACTTCGACATGCGCTGCAACCTCCAGTCAATCGACCTCGAAACGGTTGTCGAGGGCTCGGCGGACGAAGCGGAGCTGAAGGGATTAATCGAAGAGTTCTACGCCGCGACAAACAGCGCGAGGGCAAAGGCGATTCTGGACGATTGGGAAAACTCCCTGCCCAAGTTCGTCAAGGTGTTCCCCGTCGAATACCGCAAGGCTCTCGGTAGAATGCTGAGCGTGGACTCGCACAAGTCTTCACAGGAAACTGCATAATATGGCAATCAACTTCTTCGACATACCGCGCCTGAATTTGGGGTATCGTCAGGGACGGACGGCCGACTACGACGAGGTCGAAAATCGGCCGACCCAAACGGAGGTAACCGTTCAGGCGCAGCGTTGCATGAACTGCGGAATCCCCTTCTGCCACGGCGCGGGGTGCCCGCTGGGCAACCATATCCCCGACTTCAACGCGGCGGTTCGCGAGGGCAGGTTTCGGGACGCGTACTACATACTCGCCCAGACCTCCCCGTTCCCCGAGTTTACGTCGCGCATTTGCCCCGCGCTCTGCGAGGCTTCGTGCACGGCGGGGCTTCCGTCCGACCCCGTGGCGGTTCGCCAAATCGAATACGAGATAATCGAAAACGCGTACAAACGCGGGTATGTCGAACCCTTCAAACCCCGTACCTATACGGGTATGCGGGTCGCGGTAATCGGCTCGGGGCCTTCGGGGCTCGCCGCCGCCGACGCGCTCGCGCGGAAAGGGCACGAAGTTGTTGTCTTTGAAAAGAACGTGAATTTCGGCGGGCTGCTCCGCTACGGTATCCCCGATTTCAAACTGAAAAAGAGCGTAATTGAGCGTAGACTCGACGTCCTTTCCTCTTCGGGGATTACGTTCGAGGGCGGAGTGCAAATCGGCGTCGATATTTCCGCCGAATACCTCAGGCGCAAGTTCGACGCTCTCTGCATTTGCGCGGGCACGCAGGTTCCGCGCCCGCTCGCCCCGAATGTCGAGGGCAGGGGAGCGAGGGGCGTGTTTTTCGCGCTCGAATTTTTGGCATCGCAAAACCGCGTCATATCGGGCGAAGCGTCGGAGCTCGCCATTAGCGCGAAGGACAAAAACGTGCTCGTAATCGGCGGCGGCGACACGGGCTCGGACTGCGTGGGTACTGCAATCAGGCAGGGCGCGAAGTCCGTTGCACAGGTCGAAATTATGCCCGAACCCCCCGCCCAACGCCATAGCTCGACCCCGTGGCCGATGTGGCCGTACAAGCTCCGCACGTCCAGCAGCCACATGGAGGGTTGCACGCGCCTTTGGGGCGTCAACGTCAAGTCGATTGAAATTAGGGGCGGCTTCGCAAAATCCGCCACGTTCGCCAAGTGCGACTGGACTTTCGACGAAACCGGCCGCCCGCGCTCGTTCGTCGAGCGTCCCGACGAAAATTTCAGACTGGAAGCCGACCTAATTTTGTTAAGTATGGGCTTTACAGGCGTCGAAAAAAATGGGATAGTGGAACAGTTGGGAATCCTGTTGAATTCGCGCTCGATGATTGCCGTGGACAAGTCGATGTCGACAAACGTAGACGGCGTTTTCGCGACGGGCGATTCGGTTTCCGGGCCGTCGCTTGTCGTGAGGGCGATTGCCTCGGGCAAAGCGGTCGCAGACAGGATTGATTCATATTTGAAGAAATCATACCGCTAATCACAAAAATGAGTCTACACGTCGAAGTAGCCGTACTTAACAAAATCAGCCACCTTGTCGCGCGCCGCACGTCCGTATCGGAAATGCTCTCGGAAGTCCTGAAAATCCTCCACTTGGAGATGGGGCTTCTGCGCGGCACTGTCACTTTGCGCGAGGGCGACGTTTTGGTTATCGAAGCTTCCGAGGGCTTGAGCCGCTCGGAAATCGACAGGGGGCTTTACCGCGTGGGCGAGGGAATTACGGGAATGGTTGCCGCGCAGGGCAAGGGCAGGATTATCCCCGACATCTCCCGCGAAAAGGGCTTTTTAAACCGCACGAAAGCCCGCGACAACCAAAAGGGCGTCGCGTTCATCTGCGTGCCGATTATCTACAAAGACGACGTTATCGGAACTCTTAGCATAGACCGCAAAGTCGAGCCCGACACCGACTTGAAAGCGGACTACCACCTGCTCGACACAATCGCCAACATTGTCGCCGACGCAATCTACGCCGCCTATTCCGAGCACGAGGAGCGCGAAAAACTCCTGAGCGAAAGCCGCGCATTGAAGCTCGAGCTCGAAAACAAACTGCGCCCCGACGAAATTATCGGCAATTGCAGCAATATGAAAAAAGTCTACGCGATGATTTCAAAAGTCGCGGCGTCGAACGCCACGGTTTTGATTCGCGGGGAGTCGGGGACTGGCAAGGAGCTTGTCGCAAAGGCGATTCAGAAAAATTCCCTGCGCAAGGAAAAGCCGTTTATCACAGTCAACTGCGCGGCGATTCCCGAGGGGCTGATTGAAAGCGAACTCTTCGGGCACGAAAAGGGCTCGTTTACGGGGGCGGTGAACCGCAAAATCGGCTTGGCGGAACTCGCCGACACGGGAACTCTCTTTTTGGACGAAATCGGCGACGTTTCGATGCCAATGCAGCTGAAACTCTTGCGGTTCATTCAGGAGCACACTTTCTACCGCGTCGGCGGGAGTCAGGAACACAAAGTTGACGTTCGCATTTTGGCGGCGACGAGCCGAAACCTCGAGGATATGATAGCCAAGGGCACTTTTCGCGAGGACTTGTATTACAGGCTCAACGTCTTCCCGATTTATATGCCCGCCCTGCGCAACCGCAAGAGCGATATCGTGCTGCTCGCCGAATACTTTTTGAAAAAGTACAACGCAATGCACGGCAAGTCGGTTGCGAGAATCACGACCCCAGCGATAAATATGATGAGCACATATTATTGGCCCGGGAACGTCCGCGAGCTTGAAAATTGCATTGAATACGCGGTTCTCAATACCTCCGACAACGTTATCAGCGGGTACAATCTTCCGCCGTCGCTCCAGACCGCCGAGGCGACGTATTCGTCCTTAGTGCCCGACGCGGCGAAAGACGGCGGCGGCGACTACGAGTCGCTCGTTTCCTCCTTTGAAAAGGAGCTTATCGTCGAGGCGTTGAAGCTGAAAAAGGGCAACGCCAGCGCGGCTGCGAAGCATTTGGGGACGACCCAGCGCGTGGTGCTCTACAAAATCAAAAAGCTCGGAATCGACCCGACTTTGTACAAATAGGGTGTTTTTATATCCTTCCCAAAAGCTTGTGTTGCTACTTTTGTGTTGTGTTTTCGGCGGGTGCGGGCGGACTAGTGAATAACGCCGCCATAAATCACGATTGAGCCGCAAAAGCCTACGCACGAACAGTTGCAACAAATAACACGTTTTAGAAAACAACTGCATAAATCGGGCATAGGCTGGTGCGGGTAGCACTTTAAATTCATTCGGCAGGAGAATGGCTTTCTCTTCTCTTTTGTCTTTTTTTTGTAATTGCATCGCTTCTCTCAAGACAAAAAGCAACCCCAAGAATAAAAATCCCCACTCAGCAAAAGCCGTTCTCCGAAACAATAAAACTCTTCCCGCAAATAAAAACCGACCCCAAAAAACAACAAAAAAACCGACCCCAAAAAGGAGTCGGTTTTTTATCGGATGGTTTGCCGTTATTCCGCTACGGTAACGGACACTTTTCTGTGCGCGCCGTCCCACTTGACGATACCGTCTACGAGCGCGAAGAGCGTGTAGTCTCTGCCCATGCCGACGTTCTGTCCAGGGTGGATTTTCGTGCCGCACTGGCGGAGGATAATGTTGCCAGCCAAAACGTATTCGCCGCCAAACTTCTTGACGCCGCGACGCTGCGCGTTGGAGTCGCGCCCGTTTCTGGAAGTACCTTGACCTTTTTTATGTGCCATACGTCTAAATCCTTTCTATTACGCCTTGATTGCTTCTATCTTGATGACGGAAAGTTCTTGGCGGTGGCCGCGCTTGCGTTCATAACGCTTTCTGCGGTTCTTCTTGATGATTACCACTTTCTTCCCGCGCTTGTTTTCCAGTACCTTAGCCGAAACGCTTGCGCCTTCGACAAGGGGCGTACCAAACTTGGCACTTTCGCCTTCGCCGACCATCAGAACGTCCTTGATTTCGACTGTGTCGCCGGCGTTCGTGCCCGCAAAACGGTTCACGAAAAGAATGTCGCCCTCTTTTACTGTGAGCTGTTTTCCCTGTATTTTGATTGTTGCTTTCATTGTATTAAAATTATCGAAAAGGAACAAATAAGCACTTGTTCCGTCTGTATGCAAGTTTATTTTTCGGTCTCGCTTAAAATTGCGATTTTGAAAGTTATCTCATAAAAAAATTTTTATGCAAGCTCTTTGTTGCCTTTTTTTGCAATTTTTTTGTGCGGAAAAACGAATATCGCGCGTCGAAAAATTAAAAATTGCGCCCGCCGCCGCTTGGACGGCTCGGAGTGTTGGGGGTGTATTGGCGGTGGCGGAGAATCCCGACGGAGTCGCCCGTCGCGCAGTATCCAGCCTCGGGCAGAAAGTATTTGTCGATTAAATTGCGCGACTGCACCCAAGGGGCGGATTCGCCGCCGTCGCGTTGCGGAAATTTTTCGGGCGCGGACGCAAGGGGTGTGACGTACATTACGAGCACTGCCGCAGCCGCCACGAGCACCGACGCCGCGAACCATTCCGATTTTGCGTGCGGGTCGAGGTATTTTTCGGGCGGCATCAGCGGATTTGGTATGCACGGCAGATTTGCCAAGTGCGGTTTTCTCCCGTATATTTTACAGGTTTCGACGTATATTTTGCACTGGCGGCGGAAAATGTGCGCGAGTTCTGCGTCGGAGCGTATGCACTTCGACAGCCTGCGGCGTTCCCGCGAAGTCGCTTCGTTATCGAGATATGCGGATACGAGTTCCTCGAATTTTTCCCTCGATATTCTCATCTAAAAATTTTCGTCTTTTTTTCTAAGCGCGTTTCTCGAGCTCAATTCTCAGGTATTCGCGCGCCCGCGACAGGCGGCTCTTGACTGTCCCGACGCTGATTCCCAGCTCCGCCGAGATTTCCTCGTAGCTCAAGTCCCGCGCGACTCTGAGTTTTATGACATCGCCGTATTTTGCGGGCAATGACGCAATCGCCTCGGGCAGGGTGCGGGCGAATTCGTTGAATTCGGTTTCCTCCGCGGGGGTGTCGTCGTCGCCCGCGATTACGTCGCAAAGTCTGGTGTTTTCGTCGTCGCCGACTTGCGAGTCCAGCGAGACGCTCTCGCCGCGCTTTCGTCTCCACCAGTACCAGTGTTTGTTTCGCGCCAGATTTGTCGCGATGTGGTAGAGCCAAGTGGAAAGCGAGCATTCGCCGCGAAAGTTGACGATGCTTTTGCGCGCGCGCAAAAAGGTGTCCTGCGCCACTTCCTCCGCGTCCTGATGGTTGCTGAGCAGACTGTTGGCGCGGTTGTAGATTTTATCCCAGTGGGTATTGACCAATTCACCGAAGGCGCAGTCGTCTCCGTTTTTGAGTCTGTCGAGCATTTTATTTGGCGCGGAATGTTCTACCGTTGTGTCCATAAACCCACCTTTCTGTAAACATAGTACTTGTTGTACAAAAATTGACAAGGGAAATGTAGGCAAGTTCCACGTTTTTTTTGGGCTTGTGAAATCGGGCTTGATACGGCGTTTCGGATTGAAAACGCAATGGGTACGTACCTTAAGTACGCACGCCATCGCGTTTTCAATCCAAAGCCACCGTCTGAAGCCCAATTTGACAAGCCTAGACAGCGCGGCTTACGCCGCGCGATGTGTTTTTAAACTTGGTTTCGGTAAGCCGATTTTATTTTAGAGCAAAAGTCGCTTCGCTCCTTTTGCGGAATTGTAGCGCGCAGGTCGCGGCTTTGCCGCTCCTGCTGTCGAAGGGCTTTCGCCCCTCGAGCTCCCCCGCTGGGGTTGGGCTGGCGTTGCATTTCCTTTGCCGCGAATTTTACAAAAAATGTTTGCCAATCGCCCGCTTTTGCGTTGAAATACTATTGTACGCAGGAAGTATGTTCAATTTTTCAAAAAACCGCAAAAATTTTGTCGCTCTCGTCGATTGCTCCGACGGCTCGATTTCCCGCACTTCGACTTTCCCAGCCAAAATCGGCTCTTCCGACCCCGACGCGCTCGGCGCGGGGCTCGACTGCAGCATAACTGTTTCCGAAACCGAAAGGGGCGGGCTTGTCGCCAAGGTCGAACCGCTCGGCGGCGTTGTTTTCGACTCCGTTTCGGGCGGCGGTATTTTCCCGCTCGGCGGCGTCTCGACATTGCAGGTCGGCGGCAGGCTCTTTTATCTGATAAGCGACCCCGACGCCCTCGACCGCGCCAAAAATATGGACGTTTCCAAGTGGCTTGTCTTCTATTCGCGCGACGGGCGCATCGAGGACGAAGTGCCGTTCGGGCGGATTGAGTCGTCCGTGCGCCGCAGGGGGCTTGACGGCACGGGGCTTGCGATTTGCCCGTCGGGTTTCGACACTGGTTTTATGTTTTCGACGGTATTTTCAGGCGGCGACGCCGAAGCCGCGCAAGTGCCCGTTTTGCCCGAGTCCGCGCAGGCGATAACCTGTCCGCTTTGCTGGCTGAAGTTCGACGCGGGCGACGCTATGAGCATTGCCGTCCACGAGAGTCTGCGCGGCGATCCCGTTTTGGGTGCCGACGAAATGCTGCGCTTTCTGCCCACGTCTTTCAACGAGGACGGCGTGCCGCTCGACCCCGCGGGAATGCCCGCGCCCGACATCGCCTGTCCGCATTGCCGCCGCCGTTTGCCGCCGTCGTATTTGCAGCTCGAGCGCAGGATATTTTCGATAGTCGGCGCGCCCAGTTCGGGCAAATCCTACTATTTGAGCGTATTGATAAAGCGTTTGCAAAGCGCGCTTTACGCGGATTTCGGCATAACCCTCAAGGATCTCGACCCGTCGGGCAATATGCTTCTAACGCAGATGAAAAACCGCCTGTTTTCGGCGAAGCGTCCCGAGGAGGCGATTTTGGCGAAGACCGCGCTGGAGGGGGCGATGTACGAGCGTTATCCGCGCTTCGGCAAGATGGTCGCGCTGCCCAAGCCGCTGACGTACTCGCTTTCGGGGCGCGGGCAGCCCGAGACCTCCATAATTTTCTACGACAACGCGGGCGAACATTTCGAGCCGGGGGTGGACATCGAGGAATCCCCCGGGGCGATGCACGTTGCGAGTTCTTCGGCGATATTTTTTCTCTTCGACCCCGTTTCAAACCGCAATTTCAGGCGGCTAATCGGCGAGCACCCCGACCCGCAGCTTGCAATCGGCGGGCGAATCGACCAGCAGGACACGATTCTCGCCGAAATGGAGGTTCGGATAAAGCGCATACTTTCGCTCGAGCCGTCAAAGCGCATCGACACGCCGCTTGCGGTGATAATCGGCAAGTGCGACATTTGGCGCGATTTGCTGCCCGAGCCGCTCGAAAATCCCGTCCGCGGCGGGGTTCTCGACCTCTCGGTTGTCGATTCCAACAGCGAAAAGCTCCGCAGATTTATGCTGTCCGTCGAGCCGTCGATTCCGTCGGAGGCGTTGAGCATATCGTCGAACGTGCGGTTCTTCGCGCTGAGCGCGCTCGGGCACTCCCCCGAGATGATTACCGATGGCGAGTGTGCGGGAAAAATCGCGCCGATTCCCGAAAAGCTCGACCCGATTGACGTGGAAATTCCGACATTGTGGGCGCTTTCGCAGACGACAACACTAATCCCGACCCGATAGAAATGGCGTACCAACTGATATTTACAAGCTATCCCGAGTCGCTGACGACGGGGCGCACGGGGTTTTCGACTGTCGCCCGCAGCGCTGATATGCCCGAAAAGCTGGCGGCGGTTGTCGAGCGCAGGAGCGTCTACGAAATCCAGCGCGGGGCGGTGTTTTCGCACGCTGTGATTGAGGCGTGCTCGGCGAAGTGGCATTTGCTCACGCGCACTGTCGACGCAGGGGTTGACTACACTAACAGGAACAATTTTCTCGCCCACCACCTCGTGCTTTCGGAGGCGGAAGTTGCGGCGGTTGCGGCGACGCCCGCGGACATACTCGCCCGCTGGAGCGGCTGGCTCGACCGCTGGGAGGGCAAACCGCGCCTGATAGGCTCGCCCGAGGGGTTGGAGCAAGTCCCGATTTCGGGCAATCCGCCGTCGCGCAAGTGGGGCGAGATTTTCGGAGACTGCGGGAAGGCGGCTCTGCTTTCGTCCGCGCCCGTAAAAATCGAGGCGTCGGTTTCTTCGGCGCGCGAACTTCTCGTGCTTTTCTCCGAAAGCTCGCGGCTTTTCACTCCGCCGCGTTCCGCGTGGGACGCCACTTTCACGACGCATTTCGATCCCTCCGAAAACCCGCGCGACTACCTCTGGCGGGCTGGCAGATTCCCCGAAAATTCGGGTTGCCTTGTAAATCTCGACCTGCGCCAGTGCCCGCCCGCGCCGCAGACGTCCGCAGCCGAGTACGCGCGCACGGGCAAGCTTTCCAACCGCGAGCTTTATAATTTGAAGGTGGGAGCTCCGAAATCGGGCGGCAGAAATTTTGCGGTTATCGACACCCGTTCGCCGCGCGGCGGTGTAGGATACTGGAAGATTGCGCTCGCTTCGGCGGCGGCGTCGGTTGCGGCTCTTGCGGGATTTTTTTACGTTTTTATCGACGGCGCTTCCGACGCCGAAGATTTTTCCTCCTCCGCAGCCGCGCAAGCTCCGATTGCGGGCGTTTCCGTTGCCGCGTCCGCAGCGTCCGCAAAGCCCGTTGCCAAGCTTTCGCAGGTTCGCGAGGCGGTTTTGGAGAAAATCGGCGACGGCGAATTTGCCGAAGCCTTGGAAATTTGGAACGCGTCGGGGTACGCGCAGACCGACCCCGCTTTCGGGCGCAGGCTTTTGGCGGACATCGGCAACCGCGCCGACTTTTTGATGAAGCAGGCGGACGACATTCTCTCGCTGCCCGAGGTTTCCGTCGCCGATTATTCCGCGGCTCTCGAAAACATCGCCGCAGCCCGCCGCGCGCTAAAAATCGACGGCGTTCCGAACAAAGAGGCGCGGATTGTATTTTTGGAAAAACTGAACAATAAAATTTCGAAATGACTCCCCAACTTTTAATCGTCAAAATCCGTTCGGTTCTCGCGGGAACTTCGGGGGCTTCCGAGCGCGAACGCCGCGCCTTGGCGGAGGAATATTTTAACGTTTGCGCCGAGTGCGCGAACGGGCTTGAGCGCGTTGCGGCGCTCGTGCGCTCGGGGCGGGAATATCCCGCTTTGCAGGTTGCGGAGTCGAGCGGGCTGCTCGATTCGATAAACGCGCTTTTGTTCGCCGAACTGCCCGCGTGGCGCGACTTCTGCGCCGCCGCCGATATGCCGTGCCCGCCGCCGTTCGACCCCGAACTGCTTTCGCTCGCCCAGTCGCTCTACGAGCGCGGGATTACCCAGACCCACCCCCTCTATCGCGATTTCCGAAGGGCGATGCGCTTTCGGAATTTCCCCGAGGCGTTGTCCGTAATCCGCACGATTTCCAAAATAAACTCCAACGACGCCGAGGCTGCGCGCGAGTGCGAAAAGCTGCGCGCGAGGGTCGCAAAAGACAGAGTGGGCGAACTTTCCGCCGCGCTCGAGTCGGGCGACGAATCCGAAATTTTGCGGTTGTGCGGACTTTTGCAGCCCGACTCCGACATCGCCGAAACATTCCCGATTTGGAACGCCGCAAAGGCTGCCGCAGCCCAGATTGCGGACAAACGCGCAGCCGCGCGCCGCGCCGAAATTCTGGGCGAACTTGCGCATATCGACGCCGAGAAAAATTTCGGGGAGGCGTCCGAATTGGTTTCGGAAATCTATTCGCTTGCCGACACCCGCCCGCTTTCGCAGTCGGAATCGGAAACCGTCGAAAAGGTTGCGTCCGTCGCAGCCTCCGCCCAAGCCCGCGATCGCGCCGAAAAGCGGGCGCAACTTGCGATGGATATGCTCGCCGCCGAAGTCGAAATTCCCGCCGCGTCGGGGGCGGACAAAAAGCGGCTCGCAAGGCTGCGCGAATTGCGTAAAAAAGCTGGCGGAAAGCTGGCGGAGGTGGAACTTTCGGAACGCGTGGGCGCGCTCGAAAAATCGCTTTCGCGCGCGCTGCTTCAAAAGCGGATTGCGCTATTTGCCTCCGCGGCGTCGGTCGCCGTATGTGCGGGCATTGCAGCATATTGGACTGCCGAAAAAATTTCGGGCGAGCGTCGCGCGGCTTCGGCTGGCGCGCTCATCTCGCTTGCCGAATCGACGGAAAATCCGAATCTGCGCTTGGAGACCGCCCGAAAATTCGCCGAACAGTATCCCGACTTTGCGCGGTTGCCGTCGTATTCCGCGCGGCTGGCGAAAATCACGGAGACGGCTTCGGCGCAGATTTCCGAAACCGAGCGGATTCGCGCGGCGGTCGAACGGCTCGAAAAGACGGATTTCGCGTCGGCGCGCTCGGAGGTTTTCGACGCGGCGGCGGAAAAAATCGCCGCGCTCGATTTCGACATCGCAGCCCTCCCGCAGGCGTCGCGCACCGAGCTTAAAAAGAGGCTCGCAAAGGTTTCCGAGACGCTGGAGGCGTGTGCCGAAAAGCGGAAAATAGCGCGTTCCGACGAACTCCGCAGCCTGCTCGATTCCTACGAATCGCTGCTTTCCGACTACCGCAAATTCTCCGCGCCGCTCGCCGAGACCGACGCGCGCCGCAATGTGCTTTTGGCGAAAATCCGCCCGCTCGTCGAGGACACTTCCGAAAAATTCCGCCCGCACCAAATCGACACCGACAGGTTCGACGACATCACGGCGAAGATTTCCGCCGCGCGCGCAAAGTACGAAAAATTCTCGATTCTGCGCGACGCGCTTTTCTCCTCCCGCACCGTGTACGACTACCTTTCCGCGCTCGAAATGCTCTCGCGCGACGGCGTGTCGCCCGCGCGGTTTTTCGGCAAACTTTCAAGGATTTCCGTCCACGCCGAGCAAATACGGCTGGGTAGGGTTCTCGAATTTGTCCCCGCCGCGTATGTCGAAAAGCTCGGCGGAGCGTTCTCGGCGGACAAGGCGGTTTTGCCCGAGAAAAAATTCCTGTTCGGGGTTCGCAAATACTTCCGCCAGTCGGGCAGACCCGTCTATTCGGCGGGTGTCGCCGACGAGCGCACGCAGCGGTGGCAGAGCGGCTTCACGACAGTTCAGGAAGTCCCCGAAATTTCAATCGGCGGAAAGATAACGACCGTCCGCTATATGAAAAGCGGCTCGCGCGGGCGGGCGGAGACTGGCGAACTGCTTTCGGGCGGCTCGGTCGCGCCCGAGTGCCTGATTGGCCGCGAGGTCTTCAAGACGGCTTCGTCGAAGTCGCTGCTCTCCTCGCTTTCGCTTGCGGCGAACGCAAACGTCAATCCCGCGTACAAGCTTTATCTCGAGTCGCTGGTTTTCGAAAAGCTCAAGAGAAACCCCGTCGGAACGGGCTTCGCGTTCTCTCCGACCGCCCGCGAGCGCGCCGAAAAGGTCGAAAAGCTCGCTGCGGCGATGTCCGACTACTCGTGGATTTTCGAAAAAAGTTCGCGGCTCGAATTCCTGAAGGGCGAGCTTTATTCCGCGCCGCTTCCCGACCTCGAAGCCGAAGCCCGCGCGTGTGTCAAGGCCGCGAAAATCGCCGCAAAAAATCCCCTCGAAATGATTGCCGTAGCCGACGAAAACGGGAAAATCGCGCCGTTCAAATCCGCCGACGGCAAGCTTTGGGCGGTCTCGGCGGCGGGCTTCGGGCGCATTGATTCCGAATCGGAAGCCGTCCCGCTTTCGCCCGTTTTTGCCGAAACCGTCACGACTGCCGAAATTCTGGAGGAGTCGAAAAAATGAACTATTATGTAAAGTGGAAGGGTGTCGAGAGCGGGCCGTTCTCCGAAGAGGAGATTCGCGGAATGTTCGATACGGGCAAAATCGGGCTTTTGCACGAAATCCGCCCCGAGAGCTCCGACAGGTGGCTGGCGTTCGGAGTCCGCGATTTCTCCGCCGCGCAATCGGAAGAACCGCCGCGCCGCAAATCCGCGCCCGACGACCTCTATTATGCCGCGGCTGTCGCGGGCGGCGCGGCTTTCATTCCGCCGCTCTTTCTTTTCACGCTGGCTTTCGCCTATTACGCCTACAAAAAGGGCAATACCCGCGCGGCGCAATTTGCACTTGTCGTCGGCGCGGTTGCGACGGCTGCGGGGCTTTTGTTTTTCTCGGCGGGTTATCCCGCGATTGCCAAAAGCTTATAATACTGTTGCAAAAAATGCGGCGGACTCGATAATGCCTCCAAAATGAGAAAAATTCTTTTCGTCGTAAACAAAACCAAACCGTCCGCTCCGCAAATCGCGGCGCGGCTTTCCTCGCTCGCGGTTTCGGCGGGTATGGACGTTGCGTTTTGCGACAAATTCCCCGTCCCCGAAGAGGCGTTCGACGGCGCGGACATCTGTTGCGTAGTCGGCGGCGACGGCACGATTCTCTCGTGTGTGGGCGCGGCGGCGAAGCTCTCGATTCCGCTGTTCGGGATAAACTTGGGCAAGCTCGGGTTTCTCGCCCACTACAGCGACTCGATTGACGACCAATCCTTCCTGATTCTCGCAAAAGGCGAGGGGCGAATGCTCGAGCGCGAGCTTATCGAAACCGACATCGGCGGACGCAAGTTTATAGCCCTAAACGATTTTGTCATAAAAACTTCGGGAGCGGCGACGGTCTCGGGGCTGCGCGTTTGCGCGGACGGCGAATTCATCGCCGACTACCTCGGCGACGGACTCGTGTTCGCGACTCCGACGGGTTCGACTGCCTACAATCTGTCGGCCGGCGGCGCGCTAATCCACCCCAAGGCGAAGGTTTTTATAATGACGCCCATTTGCCCGCATACGCTCTCGAACAGGAGTCTTGTCTACGACGCCTCCGCGTCGGTGAACGTCTCCTGCCTTTCTGGCGACTGCGTGTTCGTCTCGGACGGGAAAATCGTCTCGGCGTTCCCGAGCGGCTCGAGCGCGGACATCTACATTTCCAAAAAAACCGTTAAATTCGTGCGCCTGCACGGGCACTCGCATTTCAGCATTTTGCGCTCGAAACTGGGGTGGGCGGAAGACCCGAGGCATATGCGGCTATGAGCGGCGGCGCGGCGGACAGTCCACGCTCGGAGGCGGCGGAAAGGCGGGCGCGTTTGGCGTACCGCATTTCGTACGCGTCGGCGGCTGCGGTTTTGCTCTTCGATTTTTGCGCGTTTGCGCTCTCGGACACTTTCGCGTTTCGCCGCAGGATTTCCCAGTCCGCCGAGGGCGCGTCGGTTGCCGCCGATTTGGTGCTATTTATATTTTTCCTTTTCGCAGTTCCGCAATGGGGGCTTTTGCGGCTCAAAGCGTGGGTGTCGGCGGGGGCTGCCGCGTATTGCGCGTATGCGTTCCCGTACATCGCGCGCGAGTGCCTGACTTTTGCCGTTGCCGCGTTTTTTCTCGGGGCGTGTTCGCTGCGCAAGGGCGTGGCGGCGTCCGCTGCGGTCGGGATTGCCGCGCTCGCGGCGTCGGCTGTACACTTTTTCAACTTCTAACCGAATATTACTATCGTGGACTCCTCAAAAAAACCGTTTTTTGCAAGACTCAAAAACTTTTTCGGCGTCGAAATTTGGGACGCCAAATACACGGGAAAGGGCGGAATCGCGGGGGCGTGGATTCTCCTGTTGCGCGTGGTCATTACCACGGTAAACGGGATTCTCAAAAACCGCGTCTTCGTTCAGGCGTCGTCGCTGTCGTATGCGACGCTGCTTGCAATCGGCCCGATTCTCGCAATCACGATTCTCTTTTCGGGAATGTTCTTCAAGGACAAGGGCGACCAGTTCATCTATGAAAAAATTATGGACGCCGCCGCGTTCGTTATGCCAGCCGTCTCCGAAATGATGCCTGCGGGCGAAGGCGGGCAGGGCGGGGACATCTCGAAAATCAATCCCGCTGTTTTCGAGTTCATAAACAAAATCTCCAAGGGCAGTGTTTCGGGCGGCGCGATAGGCGTGGCGACGATGCTGATTACGTGTCTGCTGCTTTGCAAAAATATGGAGGGCGCGCTGAATTTCATCTGGGGCGTGCGCAAGGGGCGGCGTTGGGTCGACAGGATTGTCTTTTATTTTGCGATGATTTTTTTCGGGTCGGTCGGGACGATTTTCGGAATGACGTTCTTGGCGACTTCCCAGCTGGCGGCGTTCGTCAAGGACATTCCCGTGATTTCCGACCACTCCTCGTGGGTAACATATCTGCTCGGAATGGGCGTGATGACTGTCGTGTTGGCGTCGTTTTACAAGTTTTTCCCGTGCGCGCGGGTCAAGTGGAAAGCGGCGTTTGTGGGCGGATTTCTGATTATGCTTATGTTGATGCTCAACAATAAGTTGTCGTTCATCTACATCGGCTACATTGTCAAGCAGCAGAGTCTTTACGGATATTTGGCGATTGTGGCGGTTGCGATGTTCAGCCTCTATATTTTCTGGCTTATGATTTTGATTGGCGGGCAGATAACGTATGCCGTCCAGTATATGGACTATCTTTCCGACGACGACGCGTGGCGGCTGATGGGCTCGCGCATGAAGTCCCTTTGCGCCCTCGCCGTATTCGCCGAAATTTCGCGCGAATTCTACAGGCGTGGCGGTGCTCCGACGGCGGAAATGCTCACTTCCAAGCTCAAGCTCCCCGCTGTTGCGGTGCTTGCCTCGCTCGAAAAACTTTCCGCCAAGGGGCTTGTCTGTAAAATAGCCGTTTCGGGAAAGCAGGAAAGGCCGACGTACATGCCTGCGCTTCCGCCCGAAAGTGTTTCGCTTGCGGGATTTTTCGAAAAGTGGGGCTTCAACCCCAACGACAAGCCCGAGATTCTCGCGCACGCCGAGCCTGCGGTTGCCGCCGCGCTCGGGTCGCTTGCCGAGTATGCCGATTCCGCCGCAGCCTCTAAATCCGTAAAGGAGATTTTATAATGGATATTTTCGAGTTCAGAAACGAGTATTTGAAGGGCGGGTTGTCGCGTTCCGATTTGGACGACAATCCGTTCAAGCAGTTCGCCAAGTGGTTCGACCACGCCTGCGAGTGCAAGGTAACCGAGCCGAACGCGATGGTTGTTTCGACTGTCGGGGCGGACGGTGCGCCGTCGTCGCGCGTTGTCTTGCTGAAGTCGTGGGACGAAAAGGGTTTTGTTTTCTACACGAACTACACGAGCCGCAAGGCGCGCGAGATTGCCGAAAACAACAAGGTCTGCGCGATATTCACGTGGCTTGATTTGGAAAGGCAGCTGCGGATTGCGGGGACTGCGGAAAAAGTTTCGACGGCGGAATCGCTGCGCTACTTTTTGTCGCGTCCGTTCGGCAGCCGTTTGGGGGCGTGGGTATCGCACCAAAGCAGTGTGATTTCCTCGCGCGGGCTGCTTGAGATGCAGTTCGAAAAGATGAAGGAAAAATTCAAAAACGGGGAAGTTCCGCTGCCCGATTTCTGGGGCGGTTTCAGGATTGTCCCGACGAGGTTCGAGTTCTGGCAGGGCAGGCAAAACAGGCTCCACGACCGTTTCGAATATCTCAAGGAGGGAGACAACTGGAGCATTTCCCGCCTCGCCCCGTAGGGCTTGTGAAATCACCGTTGAT
>DJPO01000029.1 GCA_002437405.1 Opitutia bacterium UBA6410
CAACATTTGGGGTTGACCCCAACATTTGGGGTTGACCCTAATTTTTCGCCAAAAAAAGGGTCGCACTTCTAAAAAAAGAAATGCGACCCTTTTCAGTGGCTGTTCAGGCAGGGATCGAACCTGCGACCAAGTGATTAACAGTCACCTGCTCTACCGCTGAGCTACTGAACAATCATCACTGAATTTTGAAGTTGTAAGCTTCGTATTTTGGCGGGCTATTGTCAATGTTTTTTTTGAAAAATTTTTTCTTTTGCCGATGTGTTGCTGGCGGGAGTGTTTTTTTAGAGGGCTTTCAGGATATTCGGCAGCTGTTTATTATAGTGTTTCTGGGCTTTGCCTGCAGTGATGGCGAATTTTATGAAGGTAGGCAGCAGTTTGGGGGTTTTTATTATTGCGCGGATTGAATCGAGGGGGCGGACTTCCAGTTCTCCCGTTTGGCGGTTCATCGATTTTTCGACTATTTCGGCGGGAATGTCGGCTTCGATTGTGTCGCTTATGCAGCGCAGGTGGGTGAAATTCGGGCTTTCGGGGGCGGATTCTCGGGCGGCTTGGGCGAAGAGTCGGCTTTCCATTTCCACTGCCCAGTAGCCGCTTTCGGCGAGCTGTGTTTTGGCTTTTCTATCGGCGACGTGTTCCGAGAATGCGATTTTCTTTTCCGCGATTCCCAGTTCAGAAAGTTTTTTTTGCGTTTCGGGGCTGTCGGTTTGGAAGAAGAATTCGCCGCCTTTGATTTCCCTTCGGCACGCGCCCGCGAAGCCGCAGAGGAGCACTTCGTCGGGGCGGAATTTTTTTATCTGTTCCGCGACGCGTTCGGCGGATTTTTCGCAGCCTATGCCGCTTACGAGCACCCTGCACGATTTTCCGCCCAGTTCGAATTCGCAGGTTGCGCCGACTTTGCATTTTTCGGATTGCCCGAAGTTTTTGAATATGCAATCGGCTTCGAATATTGTCGGGAAAACTACGAGCAGTTTTTTCATTTTATTTGAAAATCGCCATATCGTTCACGCTTTTTGCCGCGCTTTCCATCGTGCAGGGCAGACTGGTTGCGACCCAGTCGCCGCAGATGTGCAGTTTTTCCGCGCCCGTGTCTCCGTCGTGCGGGCGGAGGGACTCGGTTTGGCAGTCGCCCGAGATTGTCGCGCCCGCGAATTTCGACGGCAGAATGTCGACTATTGTGCATTTGCCGAACATTCTGGCGGTTTCGTCCGAGAGGATTTTCGCGATTTCGTCGGGGTTGGGTTGAATGGCGGAGTCGCTTATCGTCGCGCCGTAGAGGCGCAGGTTTTCCTCCCTGCATTTTTCGGACTTTTCTGTGTGGTCGAAAATCCAGTGAAGCGGCGAGCCGACGAGGCACGCGTACGAGCCGTCCGCTAGTTTTTCGCGGGTGGTGAAGTAGACGTTTACGATGTCGGTTGTTTTGATTTTTTCGATATTTTTGCGCAGCGGGGAGTCGGGCGGGAGCATTTGCGCGAGCACCTGCGGGGGCAGGGCGCAGACGCAGTTGTCGAACCCGATTCGCCCGTCTTTTTTTGTCGAAATTGCGGCGAATTTTCCGCCCGTTATTTCGATGGATTCCGCTTTGTCCGAAAGATTGATTTTTGCTCCGACTGCCTCGAGGTACGCCTGCGCCTTGGGCAGGAACGCGTCGATTACCGCCGTTTTGGGGAAGTAGAGGATTGCGTTTTCGCCGCCAGCCAAGATGCACTTGCGGATAGTCGAGCACATCAGTTTTGCGCTCGCATTTTTGCACGAGGTGTTGAGCGCGGAGACGCAGAAAGGCTCCCAGAAGGCGTCTATCGCCTTTGCGGGGATTTTGCTGCGTTTGAGGAATTCGAGAGCGGTTTCGTTTTCGGGCGGTTCGGCGTCGGAGAATTTCAATTTTGCGAAGAGCGCGAGGTTGGCGTTGTCGCCCACTCCGTCGATTTTTTTGTATGCCAGAGCCGAGAAAAACCGCTTGAGTAGCCCCGCCGATTTCGGGGGGAACGGGACGCGCGTGCGGCGGTCTTTGCCGAACACGAAGTCCATCGACTGCGTTCTCTCGAACGCCTTTTCTATTGGGGTTGAGAGCATTTCGACGAAGCCGAAGAGGTTGCGGTAGCAGCCCATTGTCGCGTGCGTGCCGTTGTCGAGCCTTGCGCCCTGCCATTCAATCGCGGCGGCGCGTCCGCCGAGCGTTGCGCGGGCTTCGAAAAGGGTCGGGTCGAAGCCTTCCCGCGCGAGCTTCAGGGCGGCGCAAATCCCCGCGATTCCGCCGCCGAGCACGCATACCGAGCCGTAGTTTTCCGCCTGCGGATAGTTTTCGCCCGCGCGTTTAATCGCGTAGTAGGCGAGTTTGATTTTCTGCCATTTGCGCAGTTTTACGGGCTTTTCGGTGATATTGAAGCCGCCGTCTGCGATTGTGTCGAGGATTCTCTCGTAGATTGCCCGCATGATGAACGCGGGTTTCATTGCGGTTCTGTCCTCCTTGGGCAGGAGTCTGTCGGCTTGGGCGAAAAAGTGCTTTGCCCTGAAGTGCATCAGCTTGAAGAGCTCGCGGCAGTTGGGATTTTTTTCGGGGTTTGCGAGGTCGGCTTTTGTCAGCCCGAAAAATTCGAGCTCGCGCTCGGGCACATAGCAGCGGTTTTGCGTGCGCATATCGTAGACTACGTCGCGCAGAATATTCGTGAATTGCAGGGCGTAGCCGAGGGCTTCGGCGAATTTTTTCGTGCGCTCGTTTTTGAATCCGAAAATGTATATCGACGCCAATCCGACCGCCGACGCGACCCCGTAGCAGTACTGTTTTATGTCGGCGAAAGTTTCGAAGGGCTTGTCGTCGGTGTCGCGCATTACGCCGTCGATAATCGCCTGAATGTACTCCTGCGGGATTTCCCTGCGGGCGATTACGTCCGCCATTTCCGCCGCGAGGGGGCTGAGGTTTTTCGAGCCCTCGTATATCGCGCGGATTTCGTTTTTCCACGCAGTCAGTTCCGCGCGTTTTTTTTGCGGGTCGCCGTTTTCCTCGTCGGCGATGTCGTCCATTAGTCGGCAGAAGGCGTAGAAGACCTCCATATCTTTGGCGCGGCTTTTTTCGAGACAGAAAAAGGCGAATGCCAGATTGGATTTTTTGCGTTCGCCCGTTTGGCGCGCGCTTGTCGAGATTTCGTCCGATTCGTTCATTACAGTAGTGAGCCGAGCAGGATTTTGATTTTGTCGAGTTTGCCGATTTTGGGGCGTTTAGAGAGCGTGTCGAAGCCCTGCTGTTCGATTTTATCGCAGATTGCGCGCCCGCCCGCGATAGTCGCGCGGATTTCGAGGCTGAGCGGGAAGGGGAGTAGCGATGGTAGCTTTTCGCCGCGGTCGAAGAGCTCGCGCGTGCGCTTTACTTGAAATTCGACAATTTTTCTGACGCGTTCGTTCGCGGAGTTGGCGAAGATTTCCGATTCCGCCGCGCCGTCCCAGTCGGACATCGGGATATAGATGCGGTTTTTGAGCTTGTCCACGCTCATGTCCTGCCAGAAGTTCGCCAGCTGCAGGGCGGTGCAAATGGCGTCGCTCATCGCGAACCGTTCGTCGTCGCCGAAGCCGTGCAGGAGCAGTACGAGCCTGCCTACGGGGTTTGCGCTGCGGTGGCAGTAGTCGAGCAGCTCGGGGAAGTCGGCGTAGCGTTTTTTGACTACGTCTTGGGCGAACGCGCTTATGAGGTCTCGGAAGAGCTGCTTGGGTATTGAAAACTCGCGGATTGTATTAGCGCAGGCGACGAAAATCCAGTCCCACTGCGGGTCGAGCGCGTCGGGTTCGAGGTCGAGCTGAGACTCGAATTCGCGGAGTTTTTCGACTCTTATCGGGTCGTCTTCGGCGATGGTCTCGTGCTGTTCGTCGGCGATGTCGTCCGCCGTGCGCGCGAAGGCGTAGACCGCCGCGACGTGCCTGCGCAGCCGCTTGGGCACCATCTTTGCGACGGGAAAATTTTCGTAGTGCGAGTTCGCGAGCTGCTCGCATTTTTCGTAGGCTGATTCCAAAGTCGTCATATTTACACGGTTTTAATGCGTTCGCCGAGAGTCCACGACGGGCGGACTTTCAGCGTCGAGTTTTCCGATTGCGCGGTAGCTTCGGGCGCGAACCACGCGGCGAAGGCTATCATTGCCGCATTGTCGCCCCTAAACTGCCTTTCGGCAACAATAAATTTCGCGCCGTATTTTTCGGCGAGCTTCCCGAACTGGTCGGCGAACCTGCCGTTGTTGGACACCCCGCCCGAAATCCCGACGCTCCTGTATTTCCCGCGCTTCAGAAACCATTCGGCGCGGCGGCGCAGCTGCTCGATTACCGCGAATTGGTACGAGGCGCAGATGTCGGGCATTTCGCGTTCGAAGTCCGCCTTGTCCATCTTTTCGAGGCGGTAGCGCAGACTCGTTTTCAGCCCCGAGAAGCTGAAGTCGGGATCGTCTTCGATTTTCCTGTTTTGACCGTACGGGAACATCGTTTTGTCGATTTGCCCGCCCGCGGCGATTTTCTCGATTAGCGGAGCTCCGGGGTAGGGCATACCCATTAGTTTCGCGCCCTTGTCGAGAGCCTCCCCCGCGGCGTCGTCGACCGTTTCGGCGAGCACCGTCATTCGGGCGTTTTCGTCGAGCGAAAAGAGAATCGTGTTGCCGCCCGAGACCGTCAGCCCCAAGTGCGGCAGGTAGTTCGGGAGGTTGTTTTTGAAATTCAAGGGGTCGGCGGCGTGGATTGCGATGAACGGCGAATACGCGTGCCCGCGCAGATGGTTGACCCCGATTAGCGGTTTGCCGAGCGCAAGCGCGAGAGCCGACGCGGCGGCGACGCCTATTGCAAGGCAGTTCGGCAGCCCCGGGCCGCTCGTTGCCGCCACGGTATCGACCTGCGGGAAGTGCGGCGACTGCGCAATCTTCGCGACGAGTGCGGGGAGCTTTTTGAGGTGCTCGCCGCTTGCCAAGTCGGGGACTACCCCGCCGTAGAGGGCGTGGAGGTCGATTTGCGAATGAATGAGGCTTTCGCGAATCCCGAAGTCGGGGTCGAAAATCGCGACCGCCGATTCGTCGCAGGAGCTTTCTATTGCCAGTATGCTCATATGATGTCCGTTCCGTCTTCGGCGACTTTCCTGCCGTCCGCCGCCGATTTTTTGCGGCCGCAGCCGCGCCTTGACGGCGGGAGGCTTTCGTCGTACAAGACGTCGAATTCGCCCGCGCGGCGGAACGAATAGCAGGAGTTGCGCCCGACTACAATGTGCTCGATAAGACTCAGGTTAATCGGGCGGCAGGCGTCCGAGAGCCTTTTTGTGAAAGTGATGTCGTCCGTGGAGGGGTGCGGATCGCCCGACGGGTGGTTGTGGGCGATTGCAATGCTGCTCGCGCCGAGCCGAATCGCCGTTTCGATAATCTTGCGAATGTCCGCGCGCGCGCAGTTGACGCTGCCTTCGCAAATCCGCACCGACCCGTTGGGCACGATTTTCAGGTTGGAATCCAGACAAACCATTTCGACGACTTCGAGCGGTTCGGACGAAATTTTGCTTTTGAAGAATTTTATGAGTTTGTCGATTGTCGGGATTTCGACCTGCTCGATTTCCAGCTCCTCCATATGGTATAATATGATGAGGCTTTTTATCAGCGAGATATACGCCGCCGCGCTGTCGCCGATTCCCTTTACTTTGACGAGCTTTTCGCGGTCTGCGTCGAGGATTCCGCGCAGGTTGCCGAACGCCTTTATCAGGTCTTTGGCAATCGGCTTTACGTCGATTCGCGGAATGCAGAGCGTCAGCATAAGCTCGATGACTTCGTAGTCGGACAGCGCGGAGATGCCCGAGCGCAAAAAGCGTTCGCGCAGGCGTTGCCTGTGTCCGTCGTGGCTGTATGAATCCGAGTCGTTCATTTCCTGAAATTCGGGAAGTGGTTTATGAAAGTTTCGCCGCCGACTTTTACGCCGCGCGCCATTGCGTCGGAAAGGTATTTTTTTGCGTCGGCGCACGCCGCTTCGAGCGTCTTACCCTTCGCGAGGTTGGCTGCAATTGCCGCGCTTAGCGTGCAGCCGCTGCCGTGGGTATTGACGTCGGGAATGCGGCGCGAGGGCATAACGTGCAGGCCGTCGGAGTCGCAGAGAACGTCGCGTATGTCGTCGCCGCACATGTGTCCGCCCTTGAGCAGAACGGGGGCTGAGTATTTTTCGAAGAGCCTTTGCGCGGCGTCTTCGACCGACCCGATTTCGTCGACGCCCAGAAGCATCGCGCCCTCGTCGAGGTTCGGCGTGAATAGGGCGGAAATCGGGATAAGCCTGCTTTTGAGGATTTCCACGGCATCGTCCTTCAGAAGTTTTGCGCCGCTTGTGGCAATCGCGACGGGGTCTACGACCGGCGCGATTTCGGGGTGCGCGGCGAAGAAGTCCGCCGCCGCCGCAATGCTTTGCGCGTCGAAAAGCATACCCGTTTTGGCGGCTTTGGGCTTGTAGAAGTCGGCAACCGCGTCCATCTGCGCGCGCAAAAACGCGGCGTCGGGCGCGCTGATTGCGTAGACGCCGTTCGGGTTTTGCGCCGTCAGTGCCGCGATTGCCGAGCACGCGTACACCCCGTTTGCGGCGAACGTCAGAATGTCCGCCTGAATTCCCGCGCCCGCGCCAGAGTCGCTCCCCGCGACGGTCATCGCGCAGGGTATGTCCGAATTTTCCATCATATCCGACAAAATTTTGAATATAGATTGCATTATTTGACAAAACTTTCAAGAAATGCTTTTATTTTTTCGAGAACGAAAAATGGCAGACAACACACAGGAACTTCCGCTCGGCGACGAATCGGCGCGCAGACCCGAAAATCGGGCGGTTTCGGCATACGCGCCACTGGCGGTCAGAATGCGTCCGCGCTCGCTGGCGGAGGTCGCGGGGCACGCGCACATTCTGGGCGAAGGCTGCCTTTTGCCGCGCCTCGTCGCCGCCGACACGTTCGGTTCGCTGATTTTCTACGGCCCGCCAGGGTGCGGAAAGACGACGCTGGCGAACGTAATCGCGCTCGAGACGCGCTCGCGCTTCGTGAAAATCAACGCGGTGCTCTCGAACGTCGCGCAGCTTCGCGAGGAGCTCGCCGCCGCCCGATATCGCAGGGACGAGCGGACGATTCTGTTCATCGACGAAATCCACCGCTTCAACAAAGCCCAGCAGGATTTGCTTCTGCCCGATGTCGAGGACGGCAACGTGCGGCTCATCGGCGCGACTACCCAAAACCCCGGCTTTTACGTCAACGCCCCGCTGCTTTCGCGCAGCCATCTGTTTAGGCTCGAGCCGCTCGAGCCGTCGGAAGTCGCCAAGGTTCTGCGCCGCGCGCTCGAGGACTGCGAACGCGGAATGGGCAACTACAACTGCCGCGCTTCGGACGAAATCCTCGCGGGAATCGCCGAAATCTGCGACGGCGACATGCGTCGGGCGCTCAACGCGCTCGAGACGATGGTCTTGGCGGCGGGCGGGAACTCCGAGCTTTCCGAAGCGGACGTCGAGATGTTCGCCAAGGAGCGCAGAATCCGCTACGACGCCGACGAGGACGAACACTACAACACCGCCTCCGCCTTCATAAAAAGCATACGCGGGTGCGACCCCGACGCGGCGATGTACTGGCTCGCCAAAATGCTCGAGGGCGGCGAAGACCCGCGGTTCATAGCGCGCCGCCTGCTGATTCTGGCGAGCGAGGACGTGGGGTTGGCGGACTCGCGCGGGATACTCGTTGCAAACGCGGCGTTCGACGCCTGCGAGCGCATAGGCCTGCCCGAGTGCGAGCTGAATCTCGCCCACGCCGTGATATTTCTGGCGACAGCCCCCAAGAGCAATTCCGCAACACTTGCTCTTATGGCGGCGAAGGAGGAAATCGCGCGCAATCCCGTCCAGCCCGTGCCGATACATTTGCGCGACTCGCACACGGCGTTCAACCGCTCGTGCGGCAACGGCGGCGGATACATCTACAACCACGACTGCGAGGGAGCGATAAGCGGTCAGGAATATATGCCCAACCCCAAGACTTTTTACAAACCCACTTCCTACGGCGCGGAAAAACAGATTGCCGAACGTCTGGAAGAGTATAAAAGACTAAAGAGAAAGATAAAAAATGGACAATCAAAACTTTGACGAAAACGCCCGAATCGGCGGGCGGGTGCGCAACACGATGCGCATAGAGCTGAATTTCTGGCGCAGCTGCCTGCTAAACGCCATGGGGCTCGCGCTGGCGTGGCTGATTCTCCCCGACGAAATGGCGTTCAACAACATATTTTCGTTCGTGTCGCTGGTGGTCGTAATCTGGTTTATGAACTGGATTTGCAAGCCCGTGTTGGTGCTTTTCACGCTGCCGTTTATCATCTTCACGATGGGGGTGGGAATGCTGTTCATCAACGCCCTTATAATATACTGGGCGGCGCGGCTTATCCCAGGCGAGGGAATTCGGGTCGGCTCGTACTGGGCGGCGTTGCTTGCCTCGTTCATCGTCTCGGTGCTATCGTGGACTCTGGCGATGGTTCGCAGCGAAAAGATTATGCGCAACGCCCTGCGCCGCAAATCCGACAACTCCAAAGACGACGACAACGTTATCGACATATGATTTCCCCGAAAAAAATTCTTTCCCTTTTGCTTTTGACTCTGCCCGTCCTCTCGGGCGGACTGCTTGCCGCAGACGGCGGAAAGGAAAATCCGTCCGTCTTTTGCCGCGAATTCGCCGACGTGTGGCTCGCCGACGCCGAGAGCGCGTTCAACGCGTATGTCGGCAACTGGACGGGCGCGGAGGCGGTCTTTGCCGACGGGCGCGAAATTATGGGCGCGGACGTCGTCCAAAGCTATGTGCCCTCGAAGAACAGTCGGACTCCCCGCTTGGTCTGCTCGGGGAAAATCGTGGTCAAAGGGAAATCGTTTCCGACAAGCTCGTACCTGTACATAACGGACGGCGGCACGCTCGAGCTTGACATAATCACGCTCGAAAAGGACACGATTTCGTATGTCGGGAAAGTCGAGCGCAACTCGGTTTTCTGGACTCCCAAGTATCTTTTCTACGCCTTCGACGTCCAGCGCGACAGTTTCTATCTTTCCGACAGGGGCGTTTCGATGTTCTGCGACGCAAAAAAATACGTCGAGACCCCCGACGGAAGCTTCAAGGGGTATATCGAAGTCAAGATGACGCTCGAGCGCGACAACGCCGCGTTCCCGAAATCGAAGATGTCGAATTCGCTGTTCAGGCAGTTCGGCGCGGGCGAATAATGGACGGGTTTTTTGCGAATCCCGAGGGCGACCTTGCGCGGAAACGGCTCGGCAACGGCGCGGAGATAATCCATTTGCGCGACCCGCGTTTCCGCTCGGCGTCGGTGCGCGTTCTGGTGCGGACGGGGAGCGTCCACGAGGGGATTTTCTGCGGTTGCGGACTTTCGCATTTCGCGGAGCATATGGCGTTTATCGGCGCGGGAGGGCGCAAAGACGAGAGCGTTTCCCCCGACGCCGCCGCACTTGGCGCGGAGCTGAACGCCTGCACCTGCAACGACCGCACGGTGTATTCCGCCGACTGCCCGACGGGCAGCGTCGGGGGCATTTTGAAGCTTTTGTCGGAAATGCTCTTCGAGCCGAATTTTTCGGGAAAATCTTTTGCGACCGAGCGCGAAGTTATTTTGCGCGAAATGGCGATGTGTGCCGACGACGCCGACGAGCGCGCCTACGACGCGCTTTTCGGCAAAATGTACCTGACAAACCCGCTCCGCTACCCGATAATCGGGCTTAGGGAACGGTTTTCGGCGTTGACGCCAGACGACCTGCGCGGCTACTTTTCGCGCCGCTATTGCACGGACAACATTTGCGTTTGCGCGGCGTCGGATATGCCGCATTCTCGCTTTTTCGAGCTCGCCGAAGCCGCTTTTTCGCGCCCCGCAACGGCGGCGGTCTCCGCGCCCGCCCCCCAGCCCGAACCCGCGCAAATCGCCCCGCGCGAAGTTTCGGAATATTCGGACTGCGACGTTGCGAAAAACCTTCTCGCGGTGAAAATCCGCTCCGACTTTGCCGATTCCTTCGCCGCGTGGGAGTGTATGGCGCACACGCTCGGGGTGGGGAATTCGTCGCTACTTTCGCGGGCGTTGAAGTACGAAGACGGCATAGTCGATTCGGTGGACGCCGAAATTTTCCGCTCGGATTCCGATGCCGCGCTAATCGTCGCGTGGGAGTGCGCCCCGAAAATGTGCCGCCGCGCGATGCACAGGATTTTGGACGCCGCGTATTCGATAACCCTCGTCGGTTTTGACGACGCCCAGAAGCGGCGGTTCGCGAAGTCGCGCGCGGGGATTGTCGCCGACTCCTTCAGGAATCCGCAGACGGCGGCGGAGACGCTCGCGGGGTGCACATTTTACGGGGCGGACTTCGGAATGTTCGCGCGGCAGGCGCAGTTCGTCGAAAGCGCGGCGGACTCGCGGATAGCGGAGATTTTGTCGGGCGGGGCTGACATCGGCGCGTATACTTATTCGGCGGTTTTGCCGAAGTCCGCAAAGCCGCGCAGGCGCGCGAGGGCGGCGGAATCCGACGCTTCGCCCAAGTCGGCGGTTCTTCCGAACGGCTTGAAAATCGCGGCGATTCCCCGCGCGGGGCTCGCCAAGACAAATATCCGCCTGTTCTCGCGCGGCGGACTTTGCGCGCTTTCCGCGCCCGAGCGGCGGATATATCCGCTCGCCGCGCTCTGCGTCTTGCGCGATACCCGCACGCGCGCGTTCGCGGAAATTTCCGAATTGGCGGAAGCAAACGCCGTGAATTTTTACAGCGAATTTTCGGACGCATACGCCGCCGTTTGCACCGAGACCCTCGCGCCCGATTTCGCGCTGGGGCTCTACCTTGTTTCCGACGCCGTGCGCAATTTTTCGATAAATCCCGAGACTTTCGAAACCGAACGCCGCGCGGCAATATCCGACGCCCTCGACAACCTCGACGACCCGTACACGGCGGCTGCGATAAAAATGCGCCGCGCGTTTTTCGGCACCCACGCACTCTCGGCATACCCCGACGGCGACGCGGACGCGCTCGAGGCAGCCACGGCGGCGTGCGCGGGCGGCGCAATCCGCAGGCTTTTCGGCTCGGACACCTGCGTTCTCGCCGCAACGGGCGACTTCGACGCGGGCGATTTTCTCGAATCCGCCGCAAAATATTTTTCGGACTTCAAGCCCGCAAAAAAACGCCCAGTGCAAAAGCCGTTCAAGTTCCCCGCGGCGGGCGGGTCGGCGCGCGTCAAGGCGGAAAAACAACAGTGCGTTGCGTTCTCGGTCTTCGCCGACGCGGGCGCGTACGATTTCGATTCCGACCCGATTAGGGCGGTTGCGGCTGAATACCTCGGCGGCGAAAACGGCGAGCTTTTCGACCTCGTCCGCCAGCGCGAGGGTTTGGCGTACACGGCGTCGGTCGGGCGCGTTTCGGGTTGCGACGTTTCGGCGCAGTATTTTTACGCGCTCGCGGCGCGGGAAAATTTGAGGCGGGTTGCGGAGATTTTCGCGGAGATTTCGGGCAGGCTCGCTGGCGGCAAAATCGATTCCGAAAGATTCGCCAAAGCCCGCGACTGCGCCCGCGCGCGCTTCGCCGACAGAATGTGCGACAATGCGGAAATTTCCGCGTACGCCGCCGCGCGGGTTTGCGTCGGCGCAAAGCCGCTGTCCCCCGACGCGGAGGCGGAGCGGATTGCGTCGGTAAAAATTTCCGATTTCGCCCGATACGCCCGCGGGGTTTTTTCGCGCGGGTTCGATTTTTCAATATTTTAATCTACGCCGCGCAATCCGATGAAAACGCCGATTTTTGAAATTGAAGACAAGCTCTATTCCGCGCTCGACGGCGGAATCCGCAGGTTCGCGGTCTCCGCGCCGACGGGCTCGGGGAAATCTACGGGGCTGCCCGTGATGCTCTCGCGCAGGCTCGGCGGGCGGATTCTCGTGCTGCAGCCCCGCCGCGTCGCAGCCCGAATGCTGGCGCGCTCGGTGGGCGCGCTTTACGACATGCGCGAAAGCGTCGGTTGGCATATCCGCTTCGAAAAGAACTACGACGAAAATTCGAAAATCGTCTTTCTGACCGAGGGAATCCTCGCGCGAATGCTGCTCGCCGACCCGTCCCTCTCGGGGGTTTCGGCGGTCGTCTTCGACGAATTCCACGAGCGCAACATATATTCCGACGTGTCGCTCGCGCTCGCGCTGCGTTCCCAAAAAACGGCGCGGCCCGACCTCGTTCTCGCGGTCTGTTCGGCGTCAATGGACTCCGACGCGCTCTGCGGATATTTGGGCGGCGACGGCGAATGTTCCCGCCTTTCGTGCTCGGCTCGAATGTTTCCGCTCGACATTCAATACGCTCCGCCGCACGGGCGCGACTGCGCCGTTTGGGACGCCGCCTGCGCCCAGTTCGAACGTCTCGCGGCATCGTCGGGGGAGGGCAATTTTCTGATTTTCATGGCGGGCGCGTACGAAATTTCGCGCACGATTGGAAGGATACTCCGCAGCCCGTATTCGCGCGGATTCGAGGTGCTCGCGCTCCACGGCGAACTTCCGCCGAAGGAGCAGGACAGAGTGCTCGCCCCAAGCGGCAGGCGCAAAGTCATTGTTTCGACGAACGTCGCCGAGACTTCGCTTACAATCGACGGCGTTCGGTTTGTGATAGACTCGGGGCAGGCGAAAGTCGCGCGGTACGACCCCGCGAGGGGCGTGAACACCCTGCTTGTCGAGCGCATAAGCCTTGCAAGCGCGGCGCAGAGGGCTGGGCGCGCGGGGCGCACGGCGGCGGGTACGGCGGTCAGGCTTTGGAGGGCGGCGGACGAGGTTTCGTTCGACAAGTACACGGCGTCGGAAATCTCGCGGCTCGACCTGAGCCAAATCGTTTTGTGGCTGAAATCCGCGGGGGTGGAAATCGCCGACGCGGGGCTTTTCGAGCAGCCGCCCGCCGAGTCCTATGCCCGCGCGGTTTCGACCCTCAAAAATCTCGGGGCGATAGATTCCGACGGGCGGATTACGCCGCTCGGGCGCAAAATGGCGGCGCTGCCGACCCAGCCGCGCTACGCCAGAATGCTCTTGGAGGCCGCCCGCCGCGGCTGTATCCGCGAAGTCTCCCTCATCGCCGCGGCGACCGACTGCGGGAAAATCAAGCTGCCGCTTTCGGACGCATTCGCCGAACGCGCCCGCGACGAGCTCGTCGGCGAAGTAGCCTCCGAGCCCGAGGAAATCGCGCGCCTTTGCGAAGTCGCCCGCGAAAATTCTTTCGACGAAAAATTCTGCCGCGACTTCGGAATCCACTCCGTAAACGCCCGCAAAGTCTGCCGCACAGCCTCCGAGCTCGAACGTTTGGCTTCGCGCGGCGGCGCGCCCCGCGGCTCGGACAATTCGGGCGGGCAAAAAGACAAAAAAATTTCGGAGGAAGTCGCAAAGTGCGTTCTTTCGGCGTTCTCCGAGCACGTCGGGGTGCGGCTGAACAAGGGGACGCTCGCGTGCGCGCTCGCGGCGGGCAAAAAGGGCGAAATCAAAAAGGAGTCGCGAATGTATGCCGACGACCTGTTCGTCGCGCTCGATTTGCAGGAGCGGCAGGGCGGCGCGCTGGGGGTCTCGATAATCGCGTCGATGGTCATTCCGATAAAGCGCGAGTACCTTTCCGAAATGTTCGGCGGCGACTTCTCCAAAGACGAATCCGTGAGGTTCGACGAACGCCAAAAGCGCGTGGTCTGCGGCGAACTCGTCAAGTTCCGCGACCTCGTCATATCCGAGAATGCGGGCGCGGAGCCCCCCAAAGACGCCGCCGCCGAGATTCTCGTCGAAAAGATTTTCGAGTCGCCCGCGATTCTGAAAAACTACGACGACTCCGCCAAGGCGTTTATCGAGCGCGTGAATTTCGTCGCAGCCGTCTGCCCCGAAAGCTCGATTGCGCCGATAGACTCCGCCGCATTGCGCGAAATCTTCCTGCAAATGTGCTGGGGCAGTTTTTCGATTTCGCAGGTGAAGAATCTGGACGTGCATTCGGCTCTGCGCGAATGGCTTTCGCCCGAGCAGGCGGCGTTCCTGAAATACGCCGCGCCCAAGAGCGTCGAAATCTCCCCGCGCCGCCGCCCCGCGGAAATCCGCTACGACGCCGCCGCAAAGCGCGCGGTAATCGGGGCGTCGTTCAAGGATCTGTTTTCGTTCAACCCCAAGAGCGTCTCGATATGCGGCGGGAAAATCGCGCCGACCTTCGAGGTTCTCGCGCCCAACGGCAGACCCGTACAGACGACTACGAATCTGGAGGAGTTTTGGAAGACATCGTGGCAGGCGGTTCGCAGGGAGCTGAAGGCGCGGTATCCCAAGCACTTCCCGCCGACCGCCCCGTGGTAGTTTTTTGCCGTTCCGCGAAAATGCGGCTTGCCGTCGGCGTCGGTTTTTGTATGTATTTTTTTATGAAGAAATTTTCCGCATTTTTTATTCCGCTGATTTTCTGCGCGGCGGTATCGTTCGGTCAAACAAAACCGATAGACTCGCACGTTCTCCCCGACGGCAAATATCCGTATTGGGGCGAATACAAGCAGACGAAGTTCGAGGACGTTCGCCCCGCCGAATGGATTGTCGGCGACGGCGTGCGCGACGGCTGGGACTGGTCTTTGCCGCCGAAAGTCAAGCCCGCCCCCAATTCGTATTCCACCTTCTACCGCACGGGCTTCAAACACATGCGCCGGAAGATTTCCGAATTGAAGCCGATGCCGTTCCCGTCGATTCCCGTAATCGGATTCTGGCTGAACTGGAAGGACTTGGAGCCCGTCGAGGGCGAATACAATTTCGAGCCGCTCGTCGAGGCGATAAAAGCTGCCGCCGAAAAGGGGTATTACAGCACGATTAGAATCCACACCGCTGCTACCAGCTTCGCCCCCCAGTGGCTCTTCGACAAATACGGCGTGCAGTTCGACCCGAACCCCGAGAAAAAGGGCGACGGAATGAAGCCCATCGACCCCGCCCAGCCCGAATTCCACAAACGCTACATAAAGCTGATCGACGCATTCGGCGCGTCGGGGATTCCGCAGATGAAGGAAGTCAAGGGAATGTATGTCGGCTACTCCTCGTACTCCAACGGCGACGAGGAGATCGGACCGAAGGGCAAAAACCCCGACGAATTCCCGCACGTCATCGAGCGTCTCGACGCGTGGGCGCGCGCCGCAAAGGGCGTCGAGGGCAAAGTGTTTATGGGCGAATGGAGCGACTACGGGGTCTCGAAGGGCTTCGGAATCAGACGCGGGTTCGTCGAGATGTACCTGTATTTTATCCCCGCGCCGCAGATAGGCCAGTACGTCGACAAGGACGGCTATCTGTGTGTCGACGAGAACTCCCCCATTATAAAAAACAACGCCCGCAACGGCGAGGAAAACGAGGAGTACGAGCTCTACTGGGCGAGTCCGCAGGGGCGTTACCGCTGGGGCAAAAACACCGATTCGTTCAATTACCGCTATTTTACCTCCAATCTGCGAATGTTGCAGATGCGCACCAACGACGTAATCTGGAACGAATTTACGATAGACCCCGAAATGTTCGTGTGGGTCGGCTTGGAGCTCGGCAAGACCGTCAAAAAAGCCCCCGACGCGTGGTGCTTTATGCGCGAAAGCTACCTTTGGCCGAACTATATGAAGACGGCGGCAAATCCGGCGACGGGGCTTAAGAACTTCGAGCGTTGGATCTACCAGCGCGACAGCGAGGGCTTCGAGACCGAGCCCGCCGTCAAGATAATCCAGCCCGTGAAAATGTGGATGGTTCGCGACGACAAACGCTTCGACTATGTTGCGCGCACGGGCGCGAAAATCGGCTTCGAGGTCGACCGCAATTTCCTCAAGGGGCGCAACAAGAAAGTCGCGGTAAAGGTGTCGTTCTTCGACTTCGGAAAGGGAAAGTTCAGAATCGACTTCAACCACGACGGAGCGGTCGAAAGCCGCACGGTCGAGTGCACCGACAGCGGGAAAGTCCGCACCGCGACGTTCTTTGTCGAGGCGGATTTCATAAAGAACGCGAGCCTCAAGCACGACTTCGAGATAGTCGGCGAAGACGGCTACAAGCCGACGGTCTCCATTCTGCGCGTGGTAAAACTTTAGCCGCGACATCGGGCGGATTGGCGAAACTTGGGGCGGACTGCCGCGCTTTTGCACGGATTGCGCCCGAAAAAACAGGGCAATCCGCCGCGGACTCGGAAAACGGCGAAAACGGTGTTCGTCAAAAACTCCGTTTTTCGCCGTTTATTTGTGTTGAAATGCGGCGCATAAACGTCAATTATTTGCATATTATGATAGACGTAAAAATTCTCAGGGAAAATCCCGAATTCGTGAAGGCGAAAGTCGCCCTCAAACACTTCGACTGCGACATCGACGCAATCGTCGCGCTCGACGCCGAACGCCGCCGCGCCGTCGCACAGTTCGAAGACGCCCGCTCCGCCCAGAACGCCGCCAGCAAGGCGATGGCGGAACTCCCCAAGGGCTCGGACGAATTCAAGGCGAAGCTCGCCGAAATGAAGGAGGTTTCCAAGAAGGTCAAGGAGCTCGAAACCGCCGCCGACGAAATCGAAAAACGCTGGAAGCAAATGCTCCTGACTATCCCCAATATGCCCGACGACAGCGTGCCCGTCGGCAAGTCCGCCGAGGACAACGTAACCGTCTACACTTGGGGCGACGTCTCCAAAATCAAAAACGCGGTTCCCCACTGGGACATTCCGTACTTCGACAAGCTGCTCGACTTCCCGCGCGGCGTCAAGGTCACGGGGGCGGGCTTCCCGTTCTATGTCGGCGATATGGCGCGTCTGGTTCGCTCGCTTCTGGCGTTCTTCCTCGACGAAGCCCGCCAAAACGGCTACCGCGAACTCATGTGCCCGATAATGGTCAACACCGCCAGCGCGACGGCGACAGGCCAGCTCCCCGACAAGGAGGGGCAGATGTACCACGACGCCACCGACGACTATTATATGATTCCCACCGCCGAAGTGCCCGTCACCAATTTCTACCGCAACGAGGTCTTCGACGAAGCGCAGCTGCCTGTCTACGCCTGCTCCTACACTCCGTGCTTCCGCCGCGAGGCGGGCAGCTGGGGCAAGGACGTGCGCGGGCTCAACCGCCTGCACCAGTTCGACAAAGTCGAGCTCGTAAAATGGGTTCACCCCGACCACAGCTTCGAAGAGCTCGAAAAGCTCCGCAAGGACGCCGAGCGGATTCTCCAGAAGCTCGGTTTGCCCTACCGCGTGCTCGCAATCTGCACGGGCGACATCGGCTTCCCGCACGCAAAACAGTTCGACCTCGAAGTCTGGGCGGCGGGGCAGCAGAAGTGGCTCGAAGTATCCAGCTGCTCGTGCTTCACGGACTTTCAGGCGCGCAGGGCGAATATCCGCTTCAAGGCGGCGGGCGGCAAACCCGCGTTCGTCCACACGCTCAACGGCTCGGGGCTCGCGATTCCGCGCGTCTTGGCGGCGTTGCTGGAAAACAATATCCGCGACGACGGCTCGATAGCAGTTCCCGAAGTGCTCAAGCACTGGTACGGTTCGGACACGCTCAAGGCGTAGCCCCGAAATTCGCGCGCGGCGCGGCGGCTTTTGCGTCCGCCCGCCGCAAAAATAAAAAAATCTTTTCCCCCGATACGCGCAAAAAATGTTTGAAGCCATAACGGAAAACCTTTCCAAGACCCTCCGCAATCTGCGCGGACTGGGCAAGCTCACCGACGAAAATATGGCGGAGGCTCTCGGCGATGTCCGCAAGGCTCTGCTTTCCGCCGACGTGCACTTCAAGGTTGCGCGCGAATTCACCGAAAAGGTGCGCGAAAAGTGCGTGGGGTTGGAAGTCGTAAAATCGGTCACCCCCGGTCAGCAGGTCGTCAAGATTATCAGCGACGAGCTCGCAAACCTGCTCGGCGCGGGCGAAACCGACCTGTCGCCGATACGCCCGCTCAAGATAATGATGGTGGGTCTTCACGGCGCGGGCAAGACGACGACTTCCGCAAAGCTCGCGGCGTTGCTGCGCAAGCAGGGGCTAAAGCCCGCGCTGATTGCGTGCGACATCTACCGACCCGCGGCAATCGACCAGCTCGAAGTTCTCGGGCGGCAAATCGACGTTCCCGTATATTCGGATAGAAATTCCAAAGACGTTCCCGCGCTCGCCGAAAAGCTCGGTGCGCTCGCGGTTCAAAACGGCGCGAACGCCGTGATTTTCGACACCGCGGGCAGACTCCAAATCGACGAAGAGCTAATCGACGAAATCAAAAAACTCCGCGAGAGGGTCAACCCCAAGGAGGTTCTGTTAGTTGCCGACGCCGCATTGGGTCAGGAGGCGGTCAACGTCGCAAAGGCTTTCAACGAGGCGGTGCAGCTCACGGGGATTGTGATGACAAAGCTCGACGGCGACGCCCGCGGCGGTGCTGCGCTCTCGATAAAAACGGTCTCGGGCGCGCCGATAAAATTCGCGGGTACGGGCGAAAAAATTTCCGATTTCGAAGTTTTCCACGCCGACCGAATGGCGCAGCGCATTCTCGGAATGGGCGACATCGTAAGCCTCGTCGAAAAGGCGCAGGAAAACATCGACATGCAGGAGGCGGCGAAAATGGCGGAAAAAATCCGCCGAGCCGACTTCAATCTCGAAGACTTCCTCGCGCAAATGCGCCAAATCAAAAAGCTCGGCTCGCTCGGCGGGATTATGAAAATGCTCCCCGGCCTCGGGGCGTCGGGCATACAAATCGGCGAAAAGGAGGAGGGCAGAGTCCGCCGAATGGAGGCGATTATCCTCTCGATGACCCCCGCCGAAAGGCGCAACCCCGCGATAATAAACGCGCGCAGGCGCATAAGAATCGCAAACGGCTCGGGCACGCAGGTTCGCGACGTCAACACGCTGCTCAAGCAGTTCGAGCAAATGCGCAAGATGATGAAAATGATGAAGGGCGGCAAGGGCAGGCAGATGATGTCCTCGCTGATGTCGCGTTTCGGCGGGTAGGCGCGTGCAGGCGGCGGACAAAGTCTTTTTCGTCGACCCGCCCACGGGCGAAAAAATCGGGTACGGGCGGTTTTTGTCCGAACTCTCCCGAATGGACGAATACCGCAAATTCGTCAAAGCCGATTCGGTCTACGAATATTTTAAGGCTTTTGTTTTTGCGTGCCTGCTTGATAGGGAAATCGTGCTGCTCGACTCCGACTTCTCGGACGCGGAAATCCGCGGCCTTGTCGACCTTCCGATGTCCGAAATTTCGCACTCGGAGCGCGTCGCACCCGTAGTAGTTCCCGACATTCCCGCGCTCGTCGGGCGGCTAAAAAAATGCGCGAATTTCCGCGCGACGCTGTTTACATCGGGCACGACTGGGCGTCCGAAAAAAGTTTCGCACACGCTCGCGGGGCTTTCGCGCTTCGTGAGAGTCGGGGCGAACCACACGGACGACGTTTGGGGCTTTGCGTACAACCCCACGCATATGGCGGGATTGCAGGTCTTTTTGCAGGCGCTCTTTAACGGCAACACGGTAGTGCGGCTCTTCGGGCTGGGGCGCGGCGAAATCTTTTCGGCAATCGCCGACTATCAAATTACGCACATATCCGCGACCCCCACTTTTTATAGAATGCTGCTCCCGCCCGCCACACAATTCGCGCAGGTAAGGCGAATTACTTCGGGCGGCGAACGGTTCACCCCGAGTTTGTCGGCGGAAATGGAAAAAATGTTCCCGAACGCGAAAATCGCGAACGTCTACGCGTCAACCGAGGCGGGCACGCTCTTTGCGGCGGACGGCGACAAATTCACGGTGAAGGACGCAATGCGCCCGCTCGTGAAAATAGGCGGCGGAGAGCTGTTTTTGCACAAGTCGCTCTTGGGCGAATCGGACTCGTTCGCGCTCGACGGCGACTGGTACGCGACGGGCGACATCGTCGAAGTCGTCTCCGAAAATCCCCTTTCTCTGAAATTCGCCCGCCGCAAAAGCGATATGATAAACACGGGCGGGTACAAGGTGAATCCGCGCGAAGTGGAGGACGCCCTGCTCGCCGTCGGCGGAATAAAACAGGCGGCGGTCTACGGGCGCGCCAACCCGATTCTGGGGAACGTCGTCTGTGCGAAAGTCGTCCCGATGGGCGGCGGAATCGACGAAGCCGCCGTGCGCGAAGCCTTGCGGAAAACCCTGCAGGGCTTCAAAATCCCGCGGATAATCGAGATAGTAGATGAGCTTCCGCAGACACGCACGGGCAAGTCGCTCGCGTAGGATTTCCGCCGCCGCAGAGCCGCGCGGATTCGCCAAAAATGCGGGCGCGGGCGGATTTTAACAGTTAAAATTTTTTTTCCGTTATTTGTTTTGATACGCCCGCAATATTGCGTATAACGGCTGTATGAAAAATTTTATATGCATACTTGGGGGGCTCGCGCTCGGGATTAACCTGCTCGGCGCGGCGGACTATTCGGTAAAATCGCCCGACGGCAAAATTTCGGCGACGGTCTCGGCGGAAAACGACGGGCTGTATTTCTCGGTATCCGCCGACGGAAAGGTTTTGCTCGACAGGGCGGGAATCGGAATGGACACCTCGGCGGGGCAGTTCGGTGCGGGTGCGCAGGCGAAAAAGCCCGAATACAAAAAAGTGTCGCAGACTCTGGAAAACGCGCTGGGCACAAAGCGCAAAATTGCCGACAACTACAACGAAATGCTCGTGGATTTCGGCAAATTTTCCCTCTTGGTGCGCGCGTACGACGAAGCCGCGGCATACCGCTTTCAGGCGCAGACGGACGGCGGAGAGTTGACGGTAAAGAGCGAAAAGCTCGACCTGCCGCTCGCGGGCGACACCAAGGTTATCGCGACATACACATGGGGCGTAAATACGTCGTTCGAATCGCCCTACACGCGCACGACCCCCGACGGAATGAAAAAGGCGGGCGCAAATATCGCATCGTCAATGCCGTTTATTTTCGAAAAGGCGGGAATGAAAGTAGCGCTCGTCGAATCCGACGTCTTAGACTACCCCGGTTTGCGAATCGCCTGCCGCGAGGGTGACAAAGTCCCGCACGCCGTGTTCTCGCCGCTGCCAAAGACGCTCGTCCAGCGCGGCAACAAGCTCGTCGCGGGCGAGACGTTCGACTGCATCGCAAAAACTTCCGCCAAGCGTCAGTTCCCGTGGAGGGCGTTTATCGCCGCGCGTCGGGACATTGATTTGGCGGACAACGACACGGCGTACAAGCTCGCGACGGCGTCGAAAATCGGCGACGCTTCGTGGATTAAGGCGGGCAATTCGACGTGGGACTGGTGGGTCAACTGGAACACAGAAGGGGTCGATTTCAAGTGCGGCTTTAACGAAGATATGTGCAAGTATTATATAGACTTCGCCGCCGCGAACGACATTCCCTACATAACGCTCGACGCGGGCTGGCACATCGGACGCGGCGGACTCGGCGCAAATTCGTTCTACCTCAACTCCGAGGAAAAATCCGCGTTTATGGAGCAGTACAACAAGGACGAAAACTACGTTAACGGCAAGCCCTATGTCGACATTCCGTCCGTCGTGAAATATGCCCACGCGCGCGGCAAAAAAGTCCTGATTTGGTCGCTGAGCAAAGTGCTCTACGCGTATCCCGAAAAGGCTCTTGACCTCTTCAAAAGCTGGGGAGTTGACGGGCTAAAAATCGACTTCAACGACCGCGACGACCAGCTGATGATGCGCCATCTCGAAAACATCACGCGCCTTGCCGCCGAACGCCAAATGCTCATCGAATGGCACGGCTGCCCCGCCCCCGCGGGATTCTCGCGCACCTACCCCAACGCGATTACTTTCGAGGGCGTCCACGGCGCGGAAGTCAACAAGTGGTCGAAGAGCGTAACGCCGTCGCACAATGTCGACTTGGTTTTCACGCGTATGTTGCTCGGGGCGATGGACTACACCCCTGGCGGTATGCGCAACTCCAGCCAACGCAGCTTTACGGTCGTAAAGGACATTCCGCGGGTTCAGGGGACGCGCGCGCACATGGCGGCGCAGTACGTCCTGTTCTTCAGCCCCCTCCAGATGATTTCCGATATGCCCAGCACCTATATGCGCGAAGGCAAGTTGCTCGAGTTCATCGCCCAGACGCCGAGCGTTTGGGACGAGACTAAGGCAATCGAGGGCGAAATCGGCAAATACGTCGTAGTCGCGCGCCGCAGCGGCGACAAGTGGTACATCGGCGGAATGTGCGACTGGGACGGGAAGGAAGTCGAAATCGACCTCTCGAAAATCCTGCCCGAGGGCGGAAAATATCTGGCGAAAATCGTGCGCGACACGGTGAACTCCAACGACATTCCCGAGGACTATAAAATCGAAACCAAAAAGGTCTCGGCGGACGGCAAGCTCAAGCTCAAGATGCAAAGCGGCGGCGGGTTCGCGGTTCGCCTGCAACCCTACACTTTGCGCTGATTTTTACCGACATCGCGAATTTTGCGGGAGGGCGGCTTCGGCCACCCTCCCTTTATTTTAACTGTTGAAATTTTTATCCGCTTTTTTGTCTTGGGGCACGGCGGAATTTTTGTAATAGTTGGATTATATGAAAATTTTTGGGAAATTTATTTTTTTTGCGGCGTTTGTAGCGTCGGCATTTGCGGCAAAATTTTCCGCCGCGCAGGAGGATTTTTTCGGGACGCCCAAGTTCGGCGCGCAGGTATACATCGAGCCAGGGCAAACGCCCGAGTATACCGAAAACCTCTTCAAACAGCTGAAGGAAAACGGAATGAAAATCTGCCGTATCCGCCTGTTCGAACGCTATATGCGCACGCCCGACGGCGGCTGGGACTTCTCGCTTTTCGACAGGGCAATGCGGCTCGCCCAAAAGTACGACATCAAAGTAGCCGCGACGTTTTTCCCCTACACCGAATACGGCGACATCAGCGGCTGGAAGTTCCCGAAGTCGCAAAAGCAGCTCGACGACTTCGCCGCGTATCTTGAAAAGGCGGTAAACCATTTCAAAAAGTACGACTGCATTTTCACTTGGGTTCTGATGAACGAACCGGGGGGCGGATTCCGCGGCAAGTTCGTCGAGGAAAAACGCGCCCGCTGGAATGCCGAAAATCCGCCGAAAAAATACCTATCCGACGGCTATTTGGCGCAGGCGGACCTGCGCGAATGGAAGTTCCGCAACGCCGCCACGAGCGAAATGCTCGAGTGGGTCGCCGCCCAAGTGCGCAAATACGACCCCAAAAGACCCCTGCACGTCAACAACCACTCTCTCTTTAAAATGGCGCACGAATACGACTTCCCGCGCTGGCGCAAGTTCCTGACGACCCTCGGCGGCTCGGCGCACCCGAGCTGGCATTTCGGCGACTTCGACAGAAGCGAATTCGACGTCGCAATGCTCGCCTATTCCGAAATTATAAACTCGGGCGCGGGGACAATCCCGTGGTTTATGACCGAACTTCAGGGCGGCAACAACACCTTTTCGGGCGAACGCGCGATGTGCCCGACAAAGGACGAAACCACCCAATGGCTCTGGGAGATTGTCGCGACAAACGCTCGCGGCGCGATTTTCTGGACACTCAACGCGAAGATGTCGAGCTTCGAGTCGGGCGAATGGGGGCTGCTGGACTACCTCGGCGAACCGTCCGATAGGCTCAAAGCCGCCGCAAAAGTTGCGCGTTGCATAGACGCAAACGCGGATATTTTCAAGTCCGCGCGAAAGTACGATACAAAGGCGACAATCCTCTATGTAAAGGAAAGCCTGCAGGCGGAAAAGGCGATGGCGGTCTACCGCAAGGAAAAGGGAATGATTTGGCTCGAAATGCTCGGATTTTTCAAGGCGTGGGCGCATAGCGGGGTAGGGGCGACGCTGGCGTCGTTCGACGAATACGATTTCGGGAAATCCGACTATTCGGGCGAAACTGTTGTGCTCGCAAACCAAATAGCCCTGCCGCGCGGGTCGGGGGAAAAGCTCGAAAACTTCGTCTCCAAAGGCGGAACGCTGATAATCACGGGGCTTACGGGATATTATGACGAAGACCTGCGCTGCACGATGATGGGCGGCTTCGAATACGAAAAACTCTTCGGCGGGCTGATTCGCGAATTTAAACATATCGACACGTCCGTGGAGATTTCCGTCCCCGACGGCAACCTAAGCGGCAGCCGCTGGAAGGGAATTATCCGCCCGAGCAATACCGCAAAAGTGCTCTGCGAAAAGGACGGCGAGGTTCTCGCGCTCGAAAACAAATTCGGGAAAGGCAAAGTGGTGTGGATTCCGACGCTGCTGGCGTACGGCGAAAAAAGCCTCGCCGACTGGCTCGGCAAAACGGTTGCGGTAGACGCGCCCATATCGTTTGCGGCATACGAATCGGGCGCGCAAATGAAGCTTATGAAGTCCGATAAAGGATACATAGCGATAGTCGTGAACAACAGTTCTCCGATTTTCGCTTCGTCGTCCGTATTTTCGGCGGGACGCTCTGAAACTCCGCGCGAAATAAAGCTCAAGGTCGCGGAAAACATGGGAAGCCCGAAAATAATTTTCGCAAACAAAGGGGCGAAAATAGGCGGAGACAGATTGCGGATAAATTCCGCCGAAACGGCGGTAATATTCTGGGAGAAATCCGAAAAATAAAACACCGATTTTGCCGAAAAAGGAACGGGGGCTAAGTTTTTCAACTTAGCCCCCGCCGTTTGCTATACTACTACTGCATTAGAAAAAATGTGCAGGGAAATGCGGATTTCCCAAACAACAAGAAAATTAGGCGAGAAAATAAAAGGAAAGTCAACAAATTTTGGACTAAAAAGGCATTTTTTTGGAGAATATTGTAAAAACAGCAAAATTGCTCCGCAATTTTGCGAGTAATCTTCGGGGATAGGCGAAATTGGCAAAGCCAATCGCC
>DJPO01000086.1:0-7191 GCA_002437405.1 Opitutia bacterium UBA6410
AGCGGGGGTAGGAAAAATTGACAACGTCAATTTTTCCGTAGGGGGGAAAGACCCCCTGTCTAAAATCACCGCGCAAAATTGCTTCGCAATTTTGCTGACTATTTATTCCAAAATGCGGGACATCACGGAGTCTACAAATTCCCTGTCGGTTATATTCGCAAAACTAACCTCCGCAAAACTCCTTACTATTAGAGAGCGCGCTGCCCTCTCGTCCAAACCCCTCTGCATCATGTAGAACATCTGCTCTTCCGACGGCTTCGACACCGTGCACCCGTGCGAACACGCTACATCGTTGCACGAAATCTCGAGAATCGGCGACCCTTGCGACTTCGCCCTGTCCGAGAGCATTAGCGACCTGCACGACTGATACGCCTGCGTTTTGTCCGAACCCTCCTCGACATTCACCAACCCCGTGAACGCCAAGTTCGAGAGACCGTCGAGCGCGGCGCGGATTTCAAGATTGCTCTTGCACTCGCGCGCCGTGTGGATTTGCGACGTTCGTATGTCGCGCGTCGCGTCGGAGTCCGCACTCACAAACATGCGCGAGTCCGCCTGCGCATACGGCGCGTCGAAAATGAAATTGCGCTCCTGCCTGCTGCCGCCCTGCGCCCTGAGCGCTACCGCGTCGATTACCTCCGAGCCTTTGCCCAAACGGAAATCCTCGCGCTCGTAGGTCTTGGCGTAGACGCTCGAGTACTTTAGCGACGCAAGCTCTAACACAGCACCTTCGGAAAGCTCGTAGGCACATTTTACCGACGAAAAACTGCCGCCGAACGACAGATTCGTCTTGCGCAGATTAAGCCGCGCCCCGCGCCCCAAGAGCACATAGACGCTCGCAAGAGAAACTGGCAGCTTGGAAATTATTTTGAGATTGAGCGTCGCGGTTTCGCCGTCCAACACGCGGATTAAAATGCCCGCGTCGGGACGCGTGGAATTCAGCACGTCGAACTTCCCGCGATTGTGCGAATGGAAGTTTTCGATTGTCTGCGGGAATGCCTCCGCCGCCGCGCCCGCCGAATAGACCTCGACCCCGCGCGGTACTTCCGAATCCATCAGCTGCCCGTCGTGCAACAGTACAACGGATTCGCCGTCGGAATCCTGCAAGTCCTGAAATTCGTGGTCCGCGCCGATTTCGGAAGGTCTGCCCGCGAAAAACGGGAAGAGCGCGTCGACCGACCACGCGTCGAAGTCGGCAAAACGCCAATATTCGTCCTTGCGCGACGGGAACGGTTCGTTCTGGAAACGCTCCTTCGCCGCGTCGGAAATTTTCTGCAATAGCGATTTCACCCTACCGAGCCCTCCATTTCCAATTCAATCAGACGCCGCAACTCAACGGAGTATTCGAGCGGGAATTCCTTTACGAGGTCATTGACAAAGCCGTTGACCGAAAGGCTCACCGCCTCGGATTCCGACAACCCGCGCTGGCGCATGTAGAAAATCTGCTCCTCGTCGAGCTTCGAAACGCTCGCCTCGTGCTGGACGCTGTTTGTCGAACCCGAGCAGACGATTGCGGGATAGGTGTCGGTGCGCGAGTTTGAGTTAATCAAAAGCGCATCGCATTCCGTCTTGTTTTTGCAATTTTTCGCCCTGCCCGAGACGTGCACGAGCCCGCGATACGACGCCCTGCCGTTGGAGATGCTCACGGATTTCGACAAAATATTGGAAGTCGTTTCGTCCGCCAAGTGAATCATCTTTGCGCCCGTGTCCTGATGCTGCCCAGAGTTTGCGAGCGCGATTGAAATGACCTCTCCGCGCGCGCGCTTGCCGCGCAGGACAACCGCGGGATACTTCATCGTAATGCCGCTGCCGATGTTGCAGTCGACCCAGCGGATTTGCGCGTCCTCCTCCGCCATTCCGCGCTTGGTTACGAGATTGAAAACGTTGTCCGACCAGTTTTGAACCGTTACATACTGGATTTTCGCGCCCTTGAGCGCGACGAGCTCGACGACCGCCGAGTGCAGCGTGCCCGTCTCGAAACGCGGAGCTGTACAGCCTTCCATATACATTAGCTCCGCGCCCTCGTCGGCGATAATCAGCGTGCGCTCGAACTGCCCGAAGCTTTCGGCGTTGATTCTGAAATACGCCTGAAGCGGCTGTTTGACCTTCACGCCTTTGGGAACATAAATAAAACTTCCGCCCGAGAACACCGCGCTGTTGAGCGCGCTGTATTTGTTGTCGGTAATCGGAATGATTTTGCCGAAATACTTGCGGAAAATCTCGGGGTATTTTTTTAAGCCCTCGGTGGAATCCACGAAAATCACGCCGTCCTTTTCGAGGTGCGCCTTCATGTTCGAGTACGCCGACTCCGAGTCGAACTGCGCCTCGACGCCCGCCAAAAACGCGCGTTCCTGCTGCGGAACGCCGAGCCGCTCGAACGTATTTTTCACGTCCTCGGGAACTTCGTCCCACGACTTGCGCTTCTTTTCCGCCTTCGCCAGATAATAGCGGATTTTCGAGAAATCCAGCTCGTCGAGCTTCTTCGACGCCCAATGGGTCGGGTTCTTCATCTTTTCGAACTGCTCGAGAGCCTTGAGGCGAAAGTCGAGCAGCCACGGGTCTTCGCCCTTGACGTTCGAAATGTAGCGCACGACGTCGGCGTTAAGCCCCACGCCCGCATTGTAGGCGTAGTCCTCTGCGTAGTGGAAGTCGCCCGACGACCTGTCGAGATTCAAATCGGGCGCGGTTGGTTTTTCGTCGCTCATTATTGCAAACTCTTAATCCAGTCGTAGCCCTTTTGCTCGAGCTCGACCGCAAGTTCCGCGCCGCCGCTGCGCACGATTTTCCCGCCGCTCATAACGTGTACGGCGTCGGGCTTTATGTATTCGAGCAGCCTGTGGTAGTGGGTTATCAGCAACATTCCGCGCTCGGGCGAACGCGCCGAATTTACACCCTCGGAGACGATTTTCAGCGCGTCGATGTCGAGCCCGCTGTCCACTTCGTCGAGCACCGCAAACTTGGGCTCGAGCATTAGCATTTGGAGAATGTCGCAGCGCTTTTTTTCGCCGCCGCTGAAGCCGTCGTTGACGCTCCTTGTCGTGAAGCTCTTGTCCATTTTCAGAGCCTCCATCTTCGCGTGGAGCTTTTTGTAGTACTCGACGGGATTCAGCGTTTCGCCCTCGGGCAGACGCGCCGAAAGGCACGCGCGTATAAAATTCGCAATGCTCACCCCGGGGACTTCGACGGGATACTGGAAGCCGAGAAAAAATCCCTTCCGCGCGATTTCGTCGGGGCTAAGCCCAACGAGATTTTCGCCGTCGAGCAGGACTTCGCCCGAAGTTATCGGATACTCGGGGTGCCCCGCAATCGCCTTTGACAGGCTGCTTTTGCCCGTTCCGTTCGGGCCCATTATCGCGTGGACTTCGCCTGCGGGTATCGTCAGATTCATTCCGTCTACGACCTTCTTGCCCGCGACTTCCACCGTGAGATTTTTTATTTCCAATCCGCGCATATATTAAAATTCCTTCTTTTTCGGCAAAAACGGCGCGGCAAACGCCTCCTCGAAATCGTACCCGTCCGCGAAGTCCTCGAGCCTGTCGTCTTCGGTTTTCGACAGTGCCTTTGCGTCGACCAAATTGAAGACTATCTGACCAAAGTCCATGCACGCATACACGCCCCACTCGTGGAAGAGCGGGAGCGCCATCGGCCCGAACGTCTCGATTGCGAACAGCCGTATGCCCTCCAAAAGTTCTCCGGACGAAACGTGCCGCTCGCGCCGCGAGGGGTTGAGTGCACACAGACGCTTTACGGTGAAGTCGAGCGCCATTCTCACGAATATGTACGCGCCCGCCGCATAGCGCGAGTCGTCCCGCAGGATTGACTCGAGTGTCTTTTGAAACTTTCTTGTGTTCATTGCCTAAATTTATCGGTTGCCCCGACTCTTTTATAAGACCGTCCCCCCGATTTGCGGGGGCGCGCCCTTGTCCGCAGGTTTCCGCTGCGGCGGCTTTTTTTATTTGCCGCCGCAACCCGACCTTAGATGTCGCCCAAAGCCTTGCGCTTTTCGCGCATTATTTCGCCGTATTCCTGGAGGCTCTTGACCGTCAGCGGCTCGCTCTTGAGTGCCTTGATGCCCGCGATTGCCGCATACGCGCCCATAATCGTGGTAATCATACAGACTCTGCCGAGCAGTGCCTCCTGCCTGATTTTGTTTTCGTCCAAACGCGGATTCATACCCGAGGGGGTGTTGATGATAATCTGCATTTGCCCGTTTTTAATCATATCAACGACATTCGGACGCGCACCCTCGCTGAGTTTGAACGTCTTTGTGACGGGGATACCCTTCGATTTGAGGAATTCGGCAGTGCCCGCCGTCGAGAAGATTTTGAAGCCCATTTCGTGGAAGGATTTCGCGATGGTCGCGCCGTCCTCCTTGTCGTGGTCTTTGACCGAAATGAAGACGTTGCCCGATGTCGGAAGCCCCGGCTGCGCCGCCATCTGGCTCTTTGCGAACGCCATTGCAAGCGACGTATCCAAGCCCATGACTTCGCCCGTGGAGCGCATTTCGGGCGTGAGCATAATCTGCGAGCCCAGGAAGCGCACGAACGGGAAGACGCTCTCCTTGACCGCGATGTAGTCGGGGAGCACTTCCTTCGTAAAGCCCAAATCCTTGAGCTTTTCGCCCGCCATCACGCGCGAGGCGAGTTTTGCGAGCGGCACGCCGATTACCTTGGAGATGAAAGGAATCGTGCGCGAGGCTCTCGGGTTTACTTCGATTAGGAAAAGCTCGCCGCTTTTTATCGCGTACTGGACATTCATCAGACCCACGACCTTCAGCTCGCGTGCGAGCGCGTAGGTTGCCTGACGGACTTCCTCGAGAATCTGCGCATTGAGCGTGTGCGGCGGGATTACCATTGCCGCGTCCCCCGAGTGAACGCCCGCGTATTCGATGTGCTCGAGCATACCGCCGATGACCGTCGTTTCGCCGTCGCTGATTGCGTCTACGTCAAGCTCGATTGCGTCCTCGAGGAACTTGTCGAGCAGGACGGGCTTGCCGGGGGCGGCGTCGAACGCCTCGCGGATTACGCGCTTCATCTCGTCCATTTCGTAGACGATGAACATACCTCTTCCGCCGAGAACGAAGCTCGGGCGCAGGAGAATCGGGAAGCCGATTTGCCCCGCAAGCTCGTAGGCCTCTTCGGGAGTCGTCGCAGTCGCGTTGACGGGCTGCTTGAGGTGGAGCTTTTCGAGAATCTTTTTGAAAATCTGCCTGTCTTCGGCGGCGTCGATGGACTCGGGCGACGTGCCGATGATGTTCACGCCGTTTGCCTTCAGCTCCGACGCCAAATTCAGCGGAGTCTGCCCGCCGAACTGGACTATCGCGCCCCAGCAGTTTTCCTGCTTGTAGACCTCGAGAACGTCCTCGAGCGTGAGCGGTTCGAAATAGAGCCTGTCGGAAGTGTCGTAGTCGGTCGAAACGGTCTCGGGGTTCGAGTTTATCATCAGCGTTTCATAGCCCGCTTCGCGCAGCGCGAACGACGCGTGAACGCAGCAGTAGTCGAACTCGATACCCTGCCCGATTCTGTTGGGCCCGCCGCCGATAATCATAATCTTCTTTTTTGCGGACGGCATAATTTCGCCCTCGACCCCGTATGTGGAATAGTAATAGGGCGTGACCGCCTTGAACTCCGCGGCGCAGGTGTCGACCAAGCGGTAGACCGTATTGATTCCGAAGTCCTTGCGCAGCTGCTTGATATTGCGGATTTTCGTGCCGCAAATGTCGGCGATTTGCAGGTCGGTGAAACCCGCCTCTTTCGCGCGGCGCAAAAGGTCTTCGTCGAGATTCAAAAGCCCCTTTTCGGAAAGCTCCTTTTCGATGTCCACGATTCCGCGCAACTGGCGCAGGAACCACGGGTCGATGCTCGTGTATTCGTGGATTTCGGCGTCGCTCAAGCCCGCGAGCATTGCGTAGCGGATATAGAATACGCGCTCGGCGGTCGGGCGCACGAGCCCCTGACGGATTTTTTCGAGGCTCGGGCATTCGCTTCCGCCGAATTTTCCGCCACCGCCGAAGCCGCGGCAGCCGATTTCCAGCGAGCGCAACGCCTTCTGGAACGACTCCTTGAAAGTTCTGCCGATTGCCATCGCCTCGCCGACGCTCTTCATCGAAGAGGTCAACGTGTTGTCGCTGCCGACGAATTTTTCAAAAGTGAAGCGGGGAACTTTCGTTACGACGTAGTCGATTGTCGGCTCGAAGCTCGCGGGGGTTTCGCGCGTGATGTCGTTGCGAAGCTCGTCGAGCGAATAGCCGACCGCGAGTTTTGCGGCAATCTTTGCAATCGGGAAGCCCGTCGCCTTCGACGCCAGCGCGGAACTGCGGGAAACGCGCGGATTCATCTCGATGACAATCATACGCCCCGTCTTGGGGTCTACGGCAAACTGGATATTCGAACCGCCAGTTTCGACGCCGATTTCGCGGATTACCGCAAAACTTGCGTCGCGCATAAGCTGGTATTCGCGGTCGGTGAGGGTCATCGCGGGCGCGATTGTGATGGAGTCGCCCGTGTGGACGCCCATGGGGTCGAAATTTTCGATGGAGCAGATGACGACGCACTGGTCTTTGTGGTCGCGCATTACTTCCATTTCGAATTCCTTCCAGCCGAGCAGACATTCCTCGACGAGAACTTCGGTGACGGGCGACGCGCTGAGCCCGAAAGTCACCATGCTTTCGTACTCTTCGCGGTTGTAGGCGATACCGCCGCCCGTACCGCCGAGCGTGTAGCTGGGGCGGATAATGACGGGGAATTTGCCCCAATTTTCAATCCATTCAATCGCCTCTTTGATGTCGTGAACAACCGCGCTCTGGGGAATGTCCAGACCGATTTTGAGCATTGCCTCCCTGAATTTTTCGCGGTCTTCGCCCTTTTCGATGGCCTCCTCCTTCGCGCCGATGAGCTCGACGCCGTACTTCTTGAGAATCCCCGATTGGGAAAGCTTGAGGGAAAGGTTCAGACCCGTTTGTCCGCCGAGGGTCGGCAGGAGGGCGTCGGGGCGTTCCTTGGCGATGATTTTTTCGAGAACATCGGGAGTGAGGGGTTCGATATAGGTGACGTCGGCCGACTCGGGGTCGGTCATAATGGTTGCGGGGTTGGAGTTAACCAAGACAACCTTGTAGCCCTCCTCCTTGAGGGCTTTGCAAGCTTGAGTTCCGGAATAGTCGAACTCGCAGGCCTGCCCGATGACGATGGGGCCGGA
>DJPO01000086.1:7220-7370 GCA_002437405.1 Opitutia bacterium UBA6410
GAACCGATAATCAGTATCGTTTTTAAATCAGTACGTTTGGGCATTGTAGGAATAATTAAATTAAAATCCCGACCAATATACTTCCCCCCATCTAAACCGCAAGTAAAAACTGGGTGGGAGTGGGCGCCAGTGCGGAAGTTTTTTCTGGGC
>DJPO01000086.1:7503-15044 GCA_002437405.1 Opitutia bacterium UBA6410
GTCTGAACGGCAATTTGACGCGCCTAGTCAGCGCGGCTTGCGCCGCGCGCGGTGTTTTTAAACTTGGTTACGGTAAACCGAAAATATTACAGCAAAAGTCGCTTCGCTCCTTTTGCGAGGTAGAAAAAAATGTGTAAGCAAATAGTGCCCGAACCGATTTGACGCAACGAACGCAAAAGTTTATTTTATCCGAAGCGTTAGCGAGGTTATAAAATAAAGCTTTTGAGAAGGATAATTTGCAGAGCAAATTACCCCGAAGGGACGAGAACAGCGCGGATTGCACGCAAGCACAACCAAGCGGAATAGCGACAAAAAAACAAAGTAGCGGCAAAAACCGCAAGAATAGAAAAAGAACTCCCCCACGCAAAAAACCCAAAAAAAAACCGAGGCAACGGCAAACACGATTTGACGTCTCGATTTTGGAGCTAAAAATTAGACGCAAAAAAAGGGCAAAGCGCGCAGCGTATTCGACATACGTAAGCGTTTTGCCCTTTTTTTAGCGGCTAATTTTTAGCCCAAAAGCGTTCGTCAAATCGAGAAGATTTGTTTGACGGCGGCTTGCTCTTCTAAGAGCTCGGCGTTGGAAGCCTCGATTTTCGCCTTGGAAAATTCGTTCAGCTCCAGCCCCTTTACAACTTCCCAGTTTTTGCCGTCCGAGCGAATCGGCAACGACGTAATCGCTCCTTCGGGAGTGCCGTAGCTGCCGTCCGAGCATACGCCTACGCTGAACCATTCACCCGCGGGGGTGGGGTTTACGAGCGTACGAACGGTTTCGATAGCGGCATTCGCCGCGCTCGCCGCGCTGGAGAGGCCTCTTGCTTCGATAACCGCCGCGCCGCGCTTCTGGACGATCGGAATGAAGTCGTTTTTGAGCCACGCTTCGTCCTTGATGACTTCGGGAACGGGTTTGCCGTTAATCTTGGCGTTGTAGAAGTCGGGGTACTGCGTGGAGGAGTGGTTGCCCCAGATTGTCATATTGGAGACTTCGTTGACGTGTACGCCCGCCTTTTGCGCGAGTTGCGCCTTTGCGCGGTTTTCGTCCAAACGGGTCATCGCGAACCAGCGGTTCGAGGGAATGGAAGTTGCGTGCTTCATCGCAATCCAGCAGTTTGTGTTGCAGGGGTTGCCGACAACGAGTACGCGTACGTCGTCCGCCGCGTTCTTTTCGATAGCCTGACCCTGACCGATGAAGATTTTGCCGTTGATGCCGAGCAGGTCGCCGCGTTCCATACCCTTTTTGCGGGGTACGCTGCCTACGAGCAACGCCCAGTTGGCGTCTTTAAAACCTTCGTTGAGGTCGGAGGTCATGAGAACGCTGTTCAGGAGCGGGAAAGCGCAGTCGTCGAGCTCCATCTTGACGCCCTGAAGGGGCTTCATTCCGGGTTCGATTTCGATGAGGCTCAAGTCTACGGGCTGATCGGGGCCGAAAATCGCGCCGCTGGCGATTCTGAACAGGAGAGAGTAGCCGATTTGTCCGGCAGCTCCCGTGATTGCTATTCTGATGGGTTTTTTCATTTTTGTAATCTCCTTGTGTGTTAAATATTATTTCCAGTTGAAGGGGAATTCAAAGGAAAGCAAGAGGGTTTGTTCGGACTTCTGCGCGCTGGAGGCGTTGATGGCGTCGTAGCTGTACGCATAGCGCAGGGCGATGTCCATTACCTCCGTCGCGTGGACGAGGAGCGCGAGCTTGAGGTACGCCGAATATTCTTCGGGCTTTTCGAGGTTGAAGCCCGCATACGCGCTCTGTTCGAAAACCATCAATTTGCTGATGTCCCAGTGGAGGGATTCCGCCAAAACCGCCATCGCGACCCAGTGGGTGTCGTAATTTCTGGCGTTGACATACCTTACCGCAGGGCCAGGGGCAATGTCGATGTACATATTGTAGCGTTTGAAGTCGAATCTATAACCGAACGTGAGAGCTTCGTCGACTTGGTCGGTGATGCCCTTTACGGTGTCGCGGCGATAGGAAAGGAGGTTTTCGTAGTACCAGTGGCTGGAGGTATCGACGTCGCGGCGGAACTTGGTTTCGATGCCGTATTTGTCGATGGTGCGGTTGGTGATGTCGTTTACGGTTTCGGAGGTGTAGTCGTAGAAAGCGGTCGCGGCGAATTTGTTCAAATCCCACTCCTTTTTCACGTCGAACGCGAAATTGACGGTGAAGTTGGTGGAGGTCGTCTCCTTGAGCGCGACGCCGCCGCGGAGTCTGAACTGCCAGCCTTCGGGGAAATTCTCCTTTACGAAATTGCGGTATTCGACAATCCACTCGGGCTCTTTCGCCTTGGCCTCGGGGGCGGTTTCGTCGTTTTGCGGAGCGGGCGCGGGCGCGGCTTCGGGCGCGGGGGCTGCCGCGGGAGCGGGCTCGGCGGCTTTTTTGGCTTCGGCTTCGTCCTGCGCATTGGCGGAAACGAGCGTTATCGAGCCTCTGGGAATCGAGACTTTTCCGAAAATGGTGTTCAGGACGACGGTCTCGGGAGTCGCCGAAACGACAGTACCCGTGATTCTGTCGCCGTTTGCGAGCGTGATGATTTCGGCGTATGCCGCGCCGCAGGAGAACGCGCATACCGCGAGCATCGCGGCTATTTTGCGGAAGCTATTTATATACTTATGCATTTGGGTTGGGTATATGAAATTAAAAACACGCCAATAGTGGCAACGGAGAATACCTCTTACAAGTTTTTTTTGAAATTTTTTGCGCAAAAAATCGGGAATCGGCGGAAAGCGCGGCGGCGTCGGCGGGGGTGCAAAAAAAAGTGTTGAAGAAATCCGCGAATAGTCCAATATTTTGAAACTTTACTTATATATATAGGAGAAAATTATGGCAGTACCGATTTCACAGGTGGCAACCGTCGCGAAATACGCGATTTCCAATACGCTCAAAGGCAAAAAACGCTATCCGCTCGTAATGATGCTCGAGCCGCTTTTCCAATGCAACCTCGCCTGCTCGGGCTGCGGGAAAATCCAGTTTCCGAAAGAAATCCTCGACAGAAGAATGCCCAAGGAAAAGGCGTGGGCGGCACTCGAGGAATGCGGCGCACCGGTGGTCAGCATAGCGGGCGGCGAGCCCCTTATCCACCCCGAAATGCCCCAGATGATTGAAGGCTTCATCAAGCGCAAGAAGTTCGTCTATATGTGCACGAACGCGCAGATTCTGATGGGGAAAATCGACCTCTACAAACCCAGCAAATATCTGTCGCTTGGCATACACTTGGACGGCACGCGCGAAATGCACGACCGCTCCGTAAACAAAAAGGGCGCGTACGACATCGCCGTCAAGGGAATAAAAGAGGCAGTCAAGCGCGGCTTCAGAGTCACGACAAACACGACGATTTTCAATAACGCCGACCCCGACGAAGTCCGCAGATTCTTCGACGAAACGATGGCGCTGGGTGTCGAGGGAATGATGATTTCCCCCGGATTCCCGTACAACAAGGCGCCGAATCAGGACATATTCCTCGAACGCCAGAAGACAATCGAGCTTTTCAGAAAGATACTCGGCAACCCGAAAAAGGAATGGGTGTTCAACCACTCCCCGGGGTTCCTGGCATTCCTCAAGGGCGAGCAGGAATACGAATGTACGCCGTGGGGCAACCCGACGTACTCGATTTTCGGCTGGCAGAAGCCCTGCTACCTCATCAACGACGGCTATTGCGAAACGTTCGCGGAACTGATGGATTGCATCGACTCCTACGGGCTCGGGCACAACGGCACGCGCCCCGAATGCAAGGACTGCATGCTCCACAGCGGCTACGAAGCCAGCGCGGTTCGCGACATCTTCGGGACATGGGGCGGAGTCGCCCGCGCGATTAAGCACATGCGCGCCTTCAAAAAACAGGCGTAAACACAAAAAGTGTCGGAGACCGAAAACACTTTCGACCGACGGGAGCTTCCGCCGCTTTGCGAAAAGATTTTTTGCGACGGCGGCTACGCGTCCATACTCCCGAACTTCGAGCACCGCCCCGAGCAGGCTCAAATGGCGTACTGCTGCGCACAGGCGTATGCGGGGAACTCGGCGTTGCTGTTCGAGGCTGGCACGGGGGTCGGCAAGAGTATGGCGTACTTGGTGTCGGGGATAATCGCGGCGCGGCGGCTGAAACGCCAGCTGGTTGTCGCGACCCACACAATCGCGCTCCAGCAGCAGATTTTGGAGAAAGACCTGCCCCGCATTCGAATGATGTTCTCCAACTGCGACGCCCTCTCCGACTGCGCCGACTTCAAGGCGACGATTCTCTTCGGGCGCGCGAACTACCTTTGCTCGCACAGGCTCAAGCGGGCGCTCGCGGAAAAGCGGGAACTCTTCGATACCGCCGAATCCGCCGAGCTTGAACGAATCTCGAGATGGGCGATGAAAACGCGCACGGGGCTTGTCGAGGAACTCAATCCGCCGCCGAACCCCGAAGTCTGGAGCTGGGTCAACGCCGACTCGTCCTCCTGCACCGCGAAGAACTGCTCGGACGGCACATGCTTTTACCAAAACGCGCGGCGGGAAATCGCGACCGCGGACGTAGTCGTGCTCAACCACAACCTGCTCTTTTCGCTCCTGGCGGCGGGCTTCGGCGTGCACGGCGACGAATCGGGCGTGCTGTTCGCAAACGATATGCTCGTAATCGACGAGGCGCACCTGATTCCCGACGTCGCCTCCGACGCCTTCGGCTTGTCGCTCTCGGGGGCGGGGATTCGGCGCGAGCTTTGCAGAATCTACGACCCGCGCAAAAAACGCGGGCTAATCGCGCGCTCGGGGCTTGCGGAATTCCACGACAAACAGATTGTCTGCGACGCCATCGACGCGTGCGAGGAACTTTTCGCGAAAATCAAAAAAGACTACCTGCTAACGCGCGATACCGTGCGGCTAAGCTCCCCCGACTGGGCGGACTCGACCGAAGCGGTGGGGGCGCTGGACTCGGTAATGCGCCTGCTCGATTCGCTCGCGCAAAACGCGCCCGACGAGAAACTCGCTTCGGAAATCAAGGACTACCGCAGGAAAGTCTCGGCGATGAAAAACGCGCTGGAAGAGTGCGTCGCGCTCGCCGACACAAAGGCGGTCTATTGGCTCGAGGCGTCGGGAGTCGGGCGCAGGTCGGTTTCGCTCAACAGCGCGCCAATCGACGTTTCGGGGATTTTGCGGGAAAAACTTTTTTCGGGCACAAGCCCCGTAATCCTGACCTCCGCAACGCTTGCAATCAGCGGCGATATGGCGATTTTCGCCTCGCGCATCGGCGCGGAATCGGCGGAGTCGTTTGTCTGCGACTCCCCGTTCGACTACGACAAAAATATGCGCGCGTTCCTATTCTCCGACGCCGCAACCCCCGACAAGGCGACGGGCAAAATGGACTGCGAAAAAACCGCCGACTTCATCGGCAGACTCGCGAACATCGTCAAGGGAGGGACTCTCGCGCTATTCACGAGCCACTCGGACTTGAAGCGCGTTGCGGAAATCCTCGAGAGCGGCGACAAAATCAAGGGGCGCAACTTATACGTTCAGGGGCGAATGTCGCGCACCGAAACAATAAAACAGTTCGCCGCCGACGCCAACGCCGTGCTGATGGGCACCGACACCTATTGGACGGGTATCGACGTGCCGTCCGACGCGCTTTCGCAGGTGATAATTGTGCGCCTGCCGTTTGAAAATTTCAAGCACCCGCTCACCGAAGCGCGAATGGAGCGCGCCGACGCCGAGGGCGGCAACGCGTTTATGGATATTTCGCTGCCGACGGCGATAATCAAATTTCGGCAGGGCGTCGGGCGGCTAATCCGCTCCGCGCGCGACCGCGGGATAATCTGCGTGCTCGACCCGCGAATGCTGACAAAAGGCTACGGGAAAAATTTCGCGGCGGCAATCCCGACTTCGCGCGTGGAACGCGTGAGCGGCGACGAAATCGAAACTTTTGTAAAAGACGAAGCCGACGAGCTTTTTTCCCGACAATAATTTTTTTCTTTTTTATTCTTTCCGCGAACGCGGGATTATTCCGCGCGCGCAACGCACATACCGAAAACCCCGCACACACCTAACGCACACAAAAAAACCGCGCACGCCGAAAATAAAAATTAGCGCGCAAGCAAAGCACGCCTTTCCGCATGACAACGCGCGGCACTTTTTGGAGAAGATAATTTTTCTTTTTCCCCCGCTCCCTCTATTGAGAAAACCGAAAAATTTTTCTCAATCCCCCAACGAAAAATCCGCAAGAACGTGAGCGGGGGAACGCCCCCGCCCAACTTCCCGCCGCCTCATCGCGAAAATCTCCGCCGCGCATAATCCGAAATTAACAAAAAAAAGGCAAACCCGCGCGGGGTTCGCCTTGGAAAGGTATTATGAAAAAAACAATATCTAAAAATTATTTGCGTCTGCGGTATGCCGCGAAGCCGAGGGCGATTGCGCCCAAGATTGCAGCAACCGTCGCAGGTTCGGGAACTGCCGTTGTTATCGTGGCAACGAGCTGGTAGCCGTCCTTCCATGCGAGCGAGCCCTTCAGCGATTCACTCAAGCCCTTGATTTCGAAGTCGTTTTCGGCATTATCCCAGTCGAAGCCCGTGCTCTCTTGCGTATTACCTATCGACATAATCAGATATTCGTCGGCTTCGGTAATCGCGGAGAAATCGAGCCCGATTTTCATGTCGCCAGTATCTTTTGTCGCTTTTTCAAAACAGATAACGGCATCTTTGTCTATGACTTTAATAGTTCCGACAGAAGTAGAAATAACCTCGCCGTTATCATTTTTTTGAACACTGACCGAGAAAGTACCGTCGATAAATCTGATAACCTTTTCAGTTCCGAACGAACCGCCTTTTAGGTTAAGGAAGCAATGGGTTGTGGTTGTTTCGTTCAGAATCAGATTCCCGCTGTTTACGTTGACTTTCAAGCCATCGCGTCCCGCGTAAGCTTCGCCGTCGCCAGTCCAATTTGTCGAAGAAAAGCCCGTCAAATTAAGGCGCTGGGAATAGTTGGACTGATTGCCACCATTGAAATTGATAGTCAACTGATCCGCCTGCAATTCGCCAGACCAGTTGCTTTTTGAGAAGTTATAAAAAGTCCAAACACCTTTTCCGGAAGTTATCAAAAGGTGGTTCGCCTGAACTCCGCCGTCGTCAATCCCGTCCCACGTTTGGTTAAACGTATGAAGCTTCACGCTTGCGCCAGACGCACCGTCGGCAGCTGTCATTTTCAAAACGCCGCCATTTGTGACACCGCCGAAAACGGTAAACAATCCCTTGCTTCTGTCGTTGGTGACATTAATACCTTTACCATTCAGATTCAGAGTATTATCCTTATTGTAAATCGTAACGTTTCCCAAGGATTTTACAACGATACCATTGCTTATCGTGCCTAACTTAGAGGTGCTGGCGTCGAGATAGACATTGCCGTTATTGAAAACGATGCTGTCGAAAGTCGCAGCGGCATTGAGGACGGTTTTCGACTGGAAATCCGAAGAATCGATGTCGAAAGTCAGCGTGCCAGCCGTAATGGCGGAGTCAATCGTGCCCGTGTTGTCGGCGGAGAGAGAACCCTTTACCGTGAGGTTCGAGCCGTCGAGCGTCGTGCCGCCGTT
>DJPO01000086.1:15051-15231 GCA_002437405.1 Opitutia bacterium UBA6410
GAGATGTCGTTCCAGCTCCAAGTCGAGGCGTCGAGCGCGGTTTGGTTTACGGACAGATCTTCGGCGGAAACTACGCCCGCTGCCGCAAACAATAGCGATGTAATCAATAGTCTATTTTTCATGATGATTTTCCGTTTTATTTAAAAAGTGTTAAGGACTTTACCCCCCCCCCCCCCCCCC
>DJPO01000041.1:0-241 GCA_002437405.1 Opitutia bacterium UBA6410
TTTGACAAGCCCTTTCGAGGGGCAGCTGCCCCTCGAGCTCCCCTAATTTTTTCGTGGGGCGAGTTTTTGACTTTCCGAGGGATTTGTTTATGGCAATCTCTCGGTTTTTTTGTATCTGTTTGTTGGGTGTTCGGAATGTTAAGTGCGCACGCTATCGCAGTTTTTCCCCAAAGCTACCGTCTGAACGGTAGCCAAAACCCGAACCCACGGGGCAATTTGGAGGGGATTGGCGATTTCTGCT
>DJPO01000041.1:264-24157 GCA_002437405.1 Opitutia bacterium UBA6410
GCCAAAGGGGGCGACAGTTAAGCTCCCTTTCGTAGGCGACAAGCCCTTTCGAGGGGCTCTCGCCCCTCGAGCTCCCCCGCTTTTTGCGTGGGGTGGGTTTTTGACTTTCCGAGGGATTGCTTTTTGAGCTTCCCTCGGTTTTTTGTCTTTATTTATAAAAATTCCGAACGGAAGGAAATTTTATTCTTTTACTTTCTGTACGGCTTGTTGCTTTTGTATTTTTTTATTCGCCGGTTGCGCCGAGCATTGTCAACAGCATTTTGAAGTTTTCCATTGCTTTTACCGAATGCGGGACGTTTGCGGGCATTATTACGCAGTCGCCGCGCGAAAGCAGGAGCGGTTTTTCCCCGATTGTAATTTCCGCCTCTCCTTCCAAAATTTGCACGAATGCGTCGAACGGCGCGCTGTGTTTGCTCAATCCTTGCCCCTTTGCGAATGCGAACAACGTTATATTGCCCGTCGCGTTTTTAAGCAGTTGCATGCTCACGATTCCCCCGTTTGGGTAGTCGCAGAGCAATTTCGGGTCGAACAAGTTTCCTATATCTTTTTCTTTCATAAATAAAAAATCTCCTTTTTTTGATAGATACTTTTCTTTCGGAAAAGTTCGAGTGGTGAAAGGAAAATTGTTTTGCTTCGGGGCGGTGGGTTTGTCTCGTCCAAATTGGGGATAGTGTTTTGCGTTGGCGGCGGATTGTTTTCTTTAACTTGGAGTTTTATGCTTGAAAGACGTCTGTTTGCCGTATAGCAATTTTATAGCCAAATTATTATGTTTACATTCGACTACGAGGCGATGAATACGAAGCTCGACCTGCTCATTTGCGGTGGAGACTCCGACTATGCGCGTTCGGCGGCGTACGAGTGCTACGAGCGGCTCGGCAACTTGGAGAGCCTTTTGAGCATGTACCGCGAGGGTAGCGACATAAATATGGTAAACACGTCGCCCGTCGGCACTGTCACCGTTTTGTCGGAATTTGCCTGCGACTGCCTTTTGCAGGCTTTCGCGGTTTCGGCGATAACGGGCGGGGCGGTTGACGTTTGTCTCGGCAAATATTTTGCGGGGCGCAAGGAGGGCGTGGAAGTCCCTGCGCGCGAGCGCGGAATGTTCGAGTTCGACCCCGATTCCTATTGCATAAAAAAGACCTCCGAGGGCTGGATAGACTTGGGGTGTATCGGCAAGGGTTTTGCCGTTGACAACCTCATCGAATTGTTGCGCGACCCGTGGGAAATCCAAAGCGCGTTTATCAATTTCGGCGGAAGTTCGACCTATGCTTTCGGCAAGCCCGAGGATTCCGATAACTGGAAGGTGAACCTTTCGCCCGAAGTGTCTATCGACATTCCCGCCTGCGGGCTGGGCGTCGGGGCGTCGGGGACTTCGGTTTTGGGCGAGCACATCGTGGACGCGCGCACGGGCGAAGTCCCGAAAAATGCGCCGTTTAGGACTTGGGCGTTTGCGGAGTCGGCGGCGGTTGCCGACGCTCTCTCGACCGCGTTTATGATTTTGGAAAAAGAAAAAATCCGCGAAATTTGCGCCCAATACCCAGTCGCCGCCGCGTTGCAGCATACCGACGGTGCGGAAATCGAATTTATCGGGAAAATCCCCGACTCGGCTTCGGCTCGGTAATTCCCGAATCCGCGCCGAAAATCCGTTTAACTTTAAACTCAAAATAGAAACACAACATATATGAAAACAGGAAAATCGTTTATCGTTGCGGCGTTTGCCGCGCTTTTTGCGGCTCAGCTTACCGCAAAGACGTTTGAAATCGGTTCGCCCGACGGAAGATTGCAGGCTCGCGTTTCCGACGGCGCGGCGTTGAAGCTCGACGTTTTGGACGGCGGTTCTAAGCTTCTTGAAAATGTGGAAATCGCGCTCGACACCGACAAGGGCGCGCTCGGCAAAAACGCGACTGCCGCCTCATGCGACATCAAAAACTTCCGCGGCACAATCGACACGGTTTGGGGCATCAACAAGACCGTCAAGGACGAATACAACCAGATGACCCTCGACTTCAAACTCTACAAGCTGGTCGTCCGCGCCTATGACGACGCCGTTGCGTACCGCTTTATCTCGAAGTTCGACGGCGACAAAATGATTGTCCGCGGCGAAACCCTCGACATTCCGCTCGCCAAGTCCGACAAGCTCATCGCCCACATCGAAGGCGGCGTTATGTCGTCCTCCGAAAGGCCGTGGACCCGCACGACCGTCGAGCAGCTCGCCGACAACAAAAAGGCGCACAGCGTCTCCATTCCGCTCATTATGGACAGGGGCGCGGCGAAGGTCGCGCTCGTCGAATCCGACGTTGCGAACTATCCGTCGCTGCGCGTGATGGCTGGCGGCAAGGGCTTGGAAACGAAAATTTCGAAATATCCCAAGAAGTTCGAAATTAAAAAGCATATGCGCATCGCGGCCGAATCCGAGGACTTCATCGCCAAGACCGTCCCCGCGCGCGACTTCCCGTGGAGGGCGTTTATCGTCGCCCGCAACGACGCCGACTTGGCGGTAAACGACACCGTCTTCAGGCTCGCCAAGCCCTGCGCTATAAAGGACACCTCTTGGATTAAACCCGGCACTTGCGTCTGGGAATGGTGGAACAACTGGAATCTCGACGGAGTTGACTTCGAGTCGGGCGTCAACGAAAACACCTACCGCTACCTCATCGACTTCGCGGCGGAAAATTCGATTCCGTACGTAATTTTCGACGCCAGCTGGCTCACGGGCAAGGACGCGGGCGAAATGATCGACACCGACGAAGCCCTCGCTCAGGGCAAGACGTTCATCGACGTTCCCGGACTCATCGCCTATGCGAAGGAAAAGAATGTTAAAATCATTCTCTGGGTTCTTGCGAAATCCATGGCGAAATATCCCGTCGAAGCGTACGACGTAATGAAAAAGTGGGGCGCGGCGGGTCTGAAAATCGACTTCACCGACCGCGACGACCAGGACGCAATGGAATTCTACGAACTTATGGCAAAGCTCGGCGCGGAACGCGAAATGCTCGTCGACATGCACGGCTGCGCAAAGCCCGTCGGTCAATTCCGCACATGGCCGAACCTCATCAACTTCGAAGGCGTGCACGGCAACGAAGTCAACAAGTGGGCGAAAACTATAACCCCCTCGCACAATGTCGACTTGGTCTTCACCCGCATGCTCGCAGGCCCGATGGACTACACCCCTGGCGGCATCAGAAATTCCGCGAAGAAGGATTTCAACGTTTGCTGGAATCTCCCGCAAGTGCAGGGCACGCGCGCGCACCAGATGTCGATGTTCATTCTCTACTACGCGCCGCTTCAGATGCTCTGCGACTACGCTTCGGCATACAAGCAATATCCCGAACTGCTCAAATATATGGCGGAAACTCCCACGACTTGGGACGAATCCAGAGTTATTGCGGGCGAAATCGGCAAATACGTGGTAGTCGCCCGCCGCAGCGGCAACGACTGGTACATCGGCGGTATGTGCGACTGGGACGGCAAGGAAATCGACATCGACCTCTCCAAGATTCTCTCGCCCGATACCTCCTACAAGGCGGAAATCATAAGCGACGGCGCGAATGCCTCGAAGATTGCAACCGACTACAAATACACCGTAAAAACGGTTTCGGGCGCGGACGTTCTGAAGATGAAGATGGCCTCGGGCGGCGGCTTTGCGATAAAGCTCACCCCCAAGATGTTCGACTTCTTCGGTCTCGATATTTTCTAATTTGCAGTCGATACCCTTTCAAAGCCCCGCGATTTTGCGGGGTTTTTTGTTTTCGCAAAAATTTTCGGAAAAAGTTTGCCCCGCGCGGCGCAACTATTTGACTAATCGACTATGGCTTCCGACAGGCACATAATAATAGACGGCTGGAATGCCGTGCGCTCGAACCGCTCGACGGAGCGGACGTTTCTTGAGCACGGTCTCGACGCGGCGCGCGAAGTGTTTTGGAAGCTCGTCGAGCCGCTCCACGACTATGCGGGCTCGCGCGTTACCATTGTCTACGACGGCAAGGGCGATGAGATTTCGATACAGCGGCGCAACGGAATAAACACCCTGTCGGAGGTTTTCACGCCGTCGTATATGACGGCTGACGAGCTAATCGAGCAGCTTTGCGCGACTTCCTCCAATCCCTCGTCGATAACCGTCGTCACCCGCGACAACCTTTTGCGGCTTACCTCCACAACATTCGGCGCAACCGCGCTTTCGCCCGACAAGCTTTTCGACAGTGCGGGCGGCTGCGCCAAGGCGATGGCGGAGTCCCTGCATTTGTCCAATTCGAAGGAAGACCGCAAATGGCGGAGCGAAAACGCGTTTTCCGCGCTCGATTCCCTCGACTTGGAAATACAAGCCGCCGCAAAGCGCGCCGAAATAATGTCAAAGCATATGAAAAAACGCCGCAAGCGTCTTTTGGCGCGGGCCGAACAGGCTGCCGATTCGGCGGACGGCGCGGAATCGGCGCAATCGTCGGATAAAGCCGACGCGTCGGGACGCTCGGGCGCGGTTCTTTTGTCGGATAGGGCACGCGCGGCGCAGCCGTCGGGACACTCGAAGACTCGCGGCGGCGGTGAAAAATTCGCCAAAAAATTAAAATCGTTTTCCGCGCCCGAGCTTCGCAAAAGCTTGGAGAAATCCGCAAAACGTTCCGAAAAGAATGCGGCGAAAAACGGCAAAGGTGCGGCGGGGCAGAGCGGGGCGGCTTCGCAAAAAATGTCGTTCAAAGAGGCGTTGGGGAAATCGCTTTCGCTCGCGGAGATTGCTGCGGTCAAGGTTTTGAAGAAGTAGCTTTTTTTCTTTTTTCTTTTTTTTCGGGCGAATGTCGGTGTTTCTTAATGGTTGCGCACGCAGTGTCGGGCGGCGTTGAAATTTCCGAAGCTGTATTGCCCCCCCTCTCTCTCTCCCTGAGGAGGGGATTGTTCGGAATGTTTGGCGAAATGGTCGTCCCGTCGTCGCTTTTCGGGTTGGCGTTCAGTATCCTTTCCCATTTTTCTCCTCCGAAAAATTCGAAAAAGAATGAAAAAATGCGCAAAAAAAACGGACTCTTTGCGGAGTCCGTTTTTTGTATTTAGAAAAACTACTCGGATTTTTCCGATTCTTCGGCTGCGGGCTGTTCGGGCGTGGCTTCCGAAGCGGGTTGCTCGGTTGCAGTTTCCTCGGAGGGAACTTCGGGCTGAGCCTCCTGTGCCGCAGGTTGTTCGCCGTCGTCGGCTGCGGGAGCTTCCGCTTCCTTGGGCGCGACAATCGGTTCGTCGCCAGCCTTTGCCGCTTCCGCTTCGGGGTCTGCGGATTTGTCCTTGGGCTTGGGCAGGTACGGGTTCGCCTGCAAAGTCCCGTCGGCGTATTCGACGACGTATCCTTCGGAAACCAACCAAGCCAGCTCGCTCCAAATCGAGGACAGGCGTTCATTGGTTTCTTCGGGCAGTTCGGCGGTGTCCGCGGGCTTTTGCGACTCGAGCGTTTCCGCGCCGTCGGCGTGTTCCTGCGCGAGCGTCTTCGCCTTGCCCTCCGACTTCGGAGCTTCCAGCCCGAGGTACTTGTATGGCATTTCCGACGCGCGGATTGCGGGGTTTGCCGTGATGAAGTCGAAAATCTTTTGCGGGACTTCCGAAAGGCTTTCGCCCTCGAAGATGAACTTGCGCTTGATTACCGAAACGAACGCAAAGCCCTTGCTGCCGCGCTTGTAGACCGCAAACCCAGAGCGGCGCAGGCGTCCGCGCAGGTTGTTTGCCGTGACAATCGGGAATTTCTTCTGTTTGCGGCAAGCTTCTTCGATATTGCGGCGGATTCTGCCGAAGGGGAGTTTTGCGACGTATTCGCCGCGCAGGCGCACCTGTTCGTAGGTCTTAACGAGTTCCGCGCCGAATTTTTGCGAGATATACGCAAATGCGGTTTCGCGGGTTTCGAAAGTATCGGCTTCGCCCTCTTGGGGGGTCTTGAGCTTGAAGACTGTCTTTTTCTTCATCTGCTCGAGCCACGCGGCGATTTGGTCGGCGTCGCGCACGCTTTCGATTGAAGCGGTGAATTTTTCGAAGGGCATTTTCGGGAATTTGCGGTTGTGGTATTCGCGCAAGAATTCGCCGTATTTGTGCCAGTTGGGCGCGCCGAGCAGATCGCCAGTGATGGAGCACTTGTTGACGACCTGGAATTCGCCCTTGGGCGGTTCGGCGTCGATTTCAACCGACTCGAAAAGTTCTTCGAGCTTTGCCTCGAGCGCCGCCGCCTTTGCGGAGGCTTCGTCCTCGAAGGGCAGGTTGAGCGGCTGTGCGCAGTAGAGCGGCTTTACGTTGCCTTCGGCGTCGGGGAGGTTCTTGGCGAGCACGACGTAGCGTTCGGGCTTTTCGAGGATTATCTCGGCGATGTCGAAGAGCTGGTAGGTGCGCTTGGACGCCTTGATTATTTCTGCGAGCTTGTTGAACGGCGCGTCTTCGGGGTAGAAGAGGACTTCCATCGAGAAGACGAAAGGTTCGCGCTTGGCTTTTTTGTCGAAGCTCTTGAAGCGTTTTTTAAAGGGTTTGTCCGACGCGGATTCGGGGCGTGCGTCGGGGGCGTTTTTGCGGCGCGGGGGGAAGGGGCGTTTTTTGAAATCGCCGCCCTCGCGCGGCTTGCCGAAGGATTCTCTGGGGCGTTTCGAGCCTTTAAAGCCGCCGTCCTTGCGGGGCGCGAAGCTCTTGGATATGTTTGAACTTGGCGTCCACGCCGTTGCGAACTGCAGGTTGGAGAGTTCGCTCAGGTCGATTCCGCCGTTTTGTGTTTCCCGTTTATTGTCTTGTTCGGACATCTCTTGATGAGGTTTATTTATTAGTGGAAGCGTACTCCGAGGAATCGGAGGGCGCGTATGTAGTTTTTCTATATAGACGATACAAACGATTTCGCCGCATAAGGCAAAACAATTTTTTCATTTTTCCGACGTTTGTTTTGCGATTTCCCCGCGCGCCGAACCCCCCGCCCGACGCGCCGTTAATCTTTCGGGAAATCCGACGATTAAAAAATACAAAAAAAGACTTGTATCGTCGGAAAAAATATCTTACGTTTTGAACACAATAAGGAAAATATTTTCTACAAAGGATAAAAAATGAAAGTTTTAAATTATATCGCGATTCTTGCAGTTCTCTCCGCAGGCGGCTTTGCTTCCGCCGTAGCAGCCGAAGCTACCGCGCAACCCCAGCAGACCGCGTCGGCTTCCGCCAACGGCATTAGCGTCCAGACTTCCGTCAACGACGGTCAGGTCTCCGTCAAGGTTGACGCCGAAAACAAAAGCAAGCTCGTCTCCGAAGACGAAATGCTCAAGAAAATCCTCGCACAGACCCTCAAGTCCCTCGGCAAGGATTCCGTGCACGCCAAAATCGTCAACGCTCTCATTTCCGCAATCAGATCCGAATTGAGCGATCCCAACGCTCCCTCCGAAGGTCCGATTTCCATCACCGTTGCGATTAACCCCGACGGCGATGCGTTCAACTCGACCTTGGCTTATGAATCCAAGTCCACGAAGGCTTCCATCGACGCCAAGTCGGCAATCGACGCCAACGGCGATGTCAAGACCAACGGCAAAATCAGCGTCGCCTCCGACGGCAAGGAAGCCCAGTCTTCCGACCTCGCCCTCGCGACCAAGGACAACGGTCAGGTAATCGGCAATGTCGGCGACTCCAGCGTAGTCGACAACACTTCGGTTTCGACGGTTGCCGAAAATCCCGCGACCAATGCGGACGCCCCCATCAACATCGTTCCCGACAACACGATTGTTGTTTCGGGCTACAGGGCAAACTAATTTAGGATAAAACTCCTACCGAAAACCCCGCCAAACAGGCGGGGTTTTTTGTTTTTTGCGTTTTCGGCGTTTTTTTCTTTTTTCCTTTTTCGGGTGAATTTTTTTCCCCCTCTCTTTTGAGAACGGTTTTTTAGTGGATTGCGCGATTTTTGCGGCGAATGTTCGGCTGCTTTTTGACTTCGAGTCGGTACGGACAGGGGTGAGATGCGGAGGCGATTGTGCTTGCGGGCGGCGCTTCCGTAAAAGCGTTTTTTCCGCTTCAAAAAGAAAAAAGCGTATCGGGCGGAACATAAAAAATTGTTGCAAGTCGGCGGGGGCGCGGGTAGTTTGGCGGGCAATGAAAATTTTTAGAGGCAAACGGCTGACCGCCAAACTTTCGGTTATATTATTACTGGGGCTGTGTGCCGCCGTTTTGCCGACGTATAAATATGTGTCCTCCGAAATCGTCGATGTTGACAGGCTCGATGCCGAGCTCGGCGGGGCGGACATTTTGCGCGGACTTTCGGCGGTAGCGCACATTGCGGCTGCGGGCGGCGGAAATTCGGCGTCGCGCAATGCGCAGCTTACGCAGGCGCGCGCGTCGATTGCCGAAGGCGTTGCGCGGATTTCCCGCACAAACGCGTACATAAAGCAGTCCGCTTCGGGAAAGTTCGCGAACCTATCCGCGCTATTTGCACCCGAGGCTGTCGACGGATTCCTCGCGTCGAAAAACAAATCGTCGGTGCTTTTGGAAATGTCCGACGGCGTGCTCGTGGCGAGCGGATTGTATTCCGACACCGCGACCGACAGATTCCTTTTGATGAAAATTTGCGGGACGTATTTCCCGAAAATCTATTCGGGGCTTTTCAGGTTGTCGCGCGAAATCGGCGAGGACGGCGACAAGTCGCAGCTTCGGGTAATCCACGAAGAGCTTTCGGACGACGTGGACGATTTGGCCTCCGCGCTCGCGACGCTTTCGGGCAACTTCGAAAACGGGGCGATGGTTCAGTCGTCGGCGGGGAAGATATACGCGGCGGCGACTGCGCTGCTCGAAAGCCTCTTTTCGGCGGGCGAATTCAACCCCGAAGAAATTTCGGCCAAGAGCGCGGCGTTGGAGGGGCTTTGCGCGCAGGTCTGGATTTATTGCACGGGGCAGCTTTGCGACGTGCTTTTGCAGACGCATTCGCAGGAGCTTTCGGAGCTTTGGTATTTTGCGCTGGAATTTTCGCTTTTCGTGCTGATTTTCACGGGCGCGGCGTGCGCGCTGATTATCGGAATCCGCCGCGCTGTTTTGCGCACGGGCGCGCTGGCGGGCGCGTGTCTGGGCTCGTCCACCGAGGACGCGAAAATCGGATATTATGCGACGAAGTGGGCGTTCGGTTCGGAATTCTCTCGGCTCGACGCGCTCATAATCGAGTCCGCCGAAAGGCGCGAACGCTTGGCGGCGCGGGCGAAGCGCATTTCGGAGGAGTCCGGGCGCAGGGACGAAGAGTTGGCGGCGAAGGTTTCCGAAAACATCGGTCTGCTTAAGGCGGTCGACGATGCGCTCGAGAGATTGAAGCAAAACGGGGTCGGCGACGGTCTATTGGACGGGGCGGAAAAGACGGCAAACCGTTTGACCGAGTCCGTCGGAAAGCTCGATTCGATTCTCCCCGCGCGCGAAAAAATCGAGTCGGAATTCGCGACGCTCATTTCCGCGCAGTCGAAGGCGGCGATGGCGTCGGAGGATTCCCTTTCATCGGCGTCGGATTCAATCGCGCAGATTGACAGGCTGGCTGGCGAGGTTGCGGCAATCGCGGACAGAATCGGGCTGCTGGGGCTCAACATTTCGATAGAAGTCGGCAAGGCGGGCGCGGAGGGCAGCGGGTTGGCTGTTCTGTCCGAGCAGATAAAAACGCTTTCAAAACGCCTCGGTGTCGTCGTCTGGGACTTGGAGCAAATCGGGCGCGACTGCCGCTCGGGCATCGATTCGGCGAGAGGCGAAGTCGCCGCGCTCGCCGCGCCGCTTTCGTCGAACCGTCGGGCGGCGGACAAAATCCTCGGGTTTGTGGACGCCGCGCGGGAGGCCGTTTCGACGCTCTCGTACGCCGCCGAGCGAATGGGCGAGTTCGCGAAAGTTCGCGGGGCTTCGGGCTTGCCCAAGCGCGTCGAGCAGGCGCGGCAGGCGGTCGCGGACGCGGAAAAGTCGCTCGCAACGCTTTCGAGGGCGGCGTCGAGGCGCGGGTTTTCGGGCGGAGATTGAGTCGGAGTCGGATTTTTTGCCGAATCCGCAACAAAAATCCAAATTCTTGAAAAAAAGGTTTGCATTTACGCAGTCTATTCTTAAATTCGGCTTCTATGAAACTTCGTATATTAGCTCTCATTTCTATGGTTATCGCCGGCGCGGTGCTTGGCGGCTGCAACACTGGTAATGACAGAACTGCCCATCAAAAGAGCACGTTCTTCGGTCTCTATACCTATGAGCCTGCCATCTATGCCCCCACGTCCGAATACTCCCTTAACCTTAGAACGGACGATGCTTGCGGTATGGAATTGCCCTCGGGCGACAAAACCTCATTCGCGTGGGGTTTGGTCACTGTCGAGGACTACTAATCCCCGAATACCCCGACATTCTCCCGTTTGACGCTGCGGTTGCCGTTCGGCGGCTGTTCGCGTAAAATTTCAAAACCCGACGAGCGGCTTTGCTACTTGCGGGTTTTTCTTTTGACGCCGCGCGCGGCTTTACAAATTATGCCCGAAAAAAATATATACTGTGTCGATATCGGCAACACGCGCACGCACTGTGCCGTCGTGCAATTCGACGGGTCGGATTATCGCGTCCTCGAAAGCTCCGACTTCCCGAGCCGCGACTTCGCCGAAATTTTCGTAATAACCCGACCGTTCGAAAAATTCGATGTTTGCGGATTGTCGTGGTGCTCGGTCGTCCCCGCGTATTCGGAAAAATTCGCGCAGGCGGCTAAAATTTTCGGCGGAAAAGTCATGCGCCTCACCCACGAAAATTCGCCGATATTAATCGACATCAAAAAGCCCGAGCAGCTCGGGCACGACAGAATCGCGGGGGCTGTCGGGGCGGCGCTGTTTTTCGAGCCGCCGTATATTTCGGTCGATATGGGCACTGCCGTGACCATCGATTTGGTCGACGCAAAGGGCAGGTATGCGGGCGGGGCGATTGCCCCCGGAATGCACGCGTTTGTCGCGTACCTTGCCGAGCGCGCCGCGCAGCTTCCGAAAATCGACCCGACCGAAGCGGATTTCGACATGGTGATAGGAAAGGACACGCGCGAGGCCATGCAGGTTGGGTGCACGAAGGGCTTTTGCATGCTCGCCGACGGCATAATCGCCGACATCGAGCGCGAGTACTTCCCGAACCGCGACATCGCCGCAAAGACGGTTTTCACTGGCGGGAGTGTCGGGTATCTGCCGAAGAAATGGCTTGCAGGCAGGCGAATCGAGTCCAATCTATCGGAATTAGGACTGGCGCGTTCATTCATTTTAAACGAGGAAAAACAATGACAAAAAAAATACGCAAATATATCACGGCTTTGGCGGTTTTTGCGACGCTCGCGACGGCGTCGGCGCAAGTGCCTTCGCCCGAACTTTTGAAGGACAAATCGCTCTTCGCGAAAACCGAGCTTTTCGACTCCCCCGCAGTGTTTGCCGACCGCAACGCCAACGCGGAGGCGGTCAAGGCGTACGAGGCTTCGGCGGCGTCGTACAAGCCCGAGGAGCTTATGCCCGTTGCGATTTGCTACATGGGCTTGGGCGACTTCAAAAAGGCCAAGTCGCTCTTCGAGACGTTCCTTTCGGTGCGTCCCGACAACGTCAGGGCGTTGCGTACGCTCGGGACTGTTTCGATGCTCTCGCGCGACTTCGAATCCGCGAAAAAGTACTACGAAAAAGCCTACAAGTTGGGCGACGAACCTTCGGCAATTTACATTTCGACCGTCTGCATAATGTCGCAAAAACCCGACGAGATGAAGCCCTATCTGCCCGTCGTGAAAAAGCTGGCAAAGACGAATCTCGAGTCGCTCAACATCGCGCTCGTGTACGCTTTGCGCGACCGCAAGAACCCCGACAACGCGCTCGTAAAGGAGCTCGTTTCGGCAGTGGACGTCAGGAAAATCATATCCACCGCGACCCCCGACGGACTCTCGACAATCCTGCGCCTGTACTTGGCAAGCCGCGACCAGTGGACGCCCGAGGCGAGCGTAATTCCCGCCCGCGCCGCCGCGCTTCTCGAGGCTTGGCCGCTCGCGCTCGAGACATACAACAATATCCTCAAATCGCTCCCGAAAAACACGCTCGCCCTGCGCGGCAAGGCTCTCGTTTCGTACAGAATCGGCGGCGTCAAGGAGGCGGCGAACCTCATCAAAAAAGCCCGCGACTTGGGCGACAAGGACGCCGAGCTCGACGGCTTGGAGCTTTTCGTGCTCTCGAAAAAGGAGGACGTCTGGAATATGTTTAAGGACGGCGCGGCGGACGCGGAAATCCAGCCGCAGGTCAGGGCGGGGCTGGTTCTCTACGCCGTGCGCAACGACAACAAAGACATGTTTTTCACGGCGGTAAACGGCAAGTTTTCCGACATTCTCTACAAGGACGCGCAGGTTTTGAAGCTGCTCGAAGAGGGCGCGGAAAAATTCGGATCCGACAAGCGCGCAAAGGCGGTTCTCGATAAAATCGCCGCCGCAAAGAAATAAAATGCAGCAGCGCACCCAGAAAAAACGCAAAGTCGACTACGTCGCGCTCAAAAGCCCGTTTATGCGCATTCCGCGCATGGACGTTTCGGGCGCGCGCGCGTTGCTCGACTTGGGGTTTCACGAAATCTACGAGCTGCGCGGGCGCGACCCCGAGTCGCTCGTAGCCGACTTGGCGAAAAAGCGTCTGGAAATCCCGCCCGAAATGCACAAATATATGAAGATTGCAACCGACTTCGCCGAGTCCGAAGATTAGTTCGGCAGGGCGGTTTGCAGAGTTTGAAACGACCTTCGATTGGGGGTCGTTTTTTTTGTCGGTTGCGGCTGCGGCTGGGGCGCGATTGCGGGCTGCCGCGGGGCGGCGGAGATTGCGGCGGGTATCGACGGAGGAGGCTTGCGGGGTGGCAGGCGCGATTGAGTGCGGTTGGTTTTCCCCCGCCTCCCGTTTGGGTATGATTGCTGCGGTTGGGCGTCGGGCAGCATTCGGCGTTTCGCGGCGCGGAGGGCGGCGTTCCCCATGTTTCCCGCCTTTTCACGTCAGATTCGCGCGCTTGGAGAAAAAAATATTTCACTTGCAATATGGCTATTGCGGGCGTTGAATTCAATCCAATGGATAATTCAGACAAGTTGGTAATCGGCGGGCGTGAGTTTTCTTCGCGCCTGTTTGTCGGTACGGGGAAATTTGCGTCTCCCGAAATTATGGCCGAGGCCGTCGCGGCTTCGGAAGCTTCGATAGCGACGGTTGCGCTCAAGCGCGTAAGCTTGGGAAGAGCCGACAAAAACGCCGCGCTTGCCGACTATCTCGATAAATCAAAGTATCTTGTTTTGCCCAACACAAGCGGCGCGGTCGACGCCGACGAAGCGGTGAGAATCGCGCGGCTCGGGCGTGCGGCGGGCTTCGGCGATTTCGTGAAGCTCGAAATCCACCCCGACCCGAACTATCTTCTCCCCGACCCCATCGACACGCTAAAAGCCACCGAGATTTTGGCGGCGGAGGGCTTTAAGGTTATGGCGTACATGAATGCCGACCCCGTTTTGGCGATGCGCCTTCAGGACGCGGGGGCTGCCGCGCTCATGCCGCTCGGTGCGCCCATCGGCACAAACAGGGGCGTCGAGACCCGCGCGCAAATCGAAATCATCATCGAGCAGGCGGACTTGCCGGTAGTCGTAGACGCGGGTATCGGGCTGCCCTCGCATGCGGCGGAGGCGATGGAAATCGGCGCGTCGGCGGTTTTGGTCAATACGGCGATTGCAGCGGCGGCGAACCCCGTCGAAATGGCGAAGGCGTTTGCGATGGCGGTCAGGGCGGGCAGGCTCGCGCACCTCTCGGGGGCTGCCGCGAAACTTTCAAAGGCGAGCGCGACAAGTCCGCTAACGGGCTTTCTGGACGAATAGCGATGAAGGAGACCTTTCTCGAAGAACTGCGCTCGCACGATTTGCACGCGCTTGCGGCGTATTCCAAAAACTGCCCGTACGAAACCGCAAAGGCGGTGATAGACAAGGGCAGGGCTGAGACGCTCGAAGACTTGGCGGCTTTGATTTCCCCCGCCGCCGAGCGCGAAATCGAGTCGATGGCGAGGATTTCCGCGTCGATAACCTCGAAATATTTCGGGCGCACAATGCGCCTTTTCGCGCCGCTCTATTTGGGCAACGAATGCGTCAACAACTGCGTCTATTGCGGGTTCGCCAAACGCCATAACATCGAACGCCGCACGCTCACGCTCGAGGAAACCGAGCGCGAGCTTCTCGCAATCCGCGACTTGGGCTTCCGCAACGTCCTGCTCGTGGCGGGCGAGCGTCCGCAGCTCGTGGCGTCGGGATACATCGAAAAGGCGGTGAAGCTGGCGCGCTCGATTATGCCGTCGGTGTCAATCGAAATCGCCCCGTCGAGGGTCGAGGACTACCGCAAATTCGTCGAGGCTGGCTGCGAGGGGCTTACCGTTTTTCAGGAAACGTACGACGAAAAGGTCTATCCCACGCTCCACCCGTCTGGGCCGAAGTCCATTTTCTGGTGGCGTCTGGGCACGCCCGAACGCGGCGCGCAGGCGGGTATGCGCAAGCTGGGGCTCGGGCCGCTCTTGGGCGTCAACGAATGGCGTTTCGAGATTCTCGCCGTCGCGCTTCACGCAAAATTCCTCTTCAAGCGCGCGTGGAAGAGCCAGATTTCGATAAGCCTGCCGCGCATGCGTCCCGCCGCGAGCGGCTACATTCCCGCGCCCGAAAATATTCCCAACGACCGCGAAACCGTTCAGGTTATGTGCGCGCTTAGAATGTTTATGCCGCGCCTTGCGATAGTCGTTTCCACCCGCGAAAGCCGCAAGTTCCGCGACGGGATAATGGGGCTGGGCGTCACCCAGATGAGCGCGTTCAGCAGCACGAAGCCGGGGGGATACGCCGACAGAAAGGAAAGCGGCGAGCAGTTCCACATAGACGACTCGCGCACGCCCGAGGAATTCGCCGCCGCCCTGCGCGCGCGGGGAATCGACCCCGTCTGGAAGGACTACGACTGCGCGTTGGGCGATGACTAATCCGCCGCGCAACATCGTCGGATTGTCGCACGCGCTTTGCTGCGAATTTTTCGGCGACAAGAAAATCGCCGCCGCCGTCGACGCGACTTTGGGCGGCGGGCGCGACGCCCTTTTTATGACCCGCTTTTTGGACTGGAACAAAAACGGAATCGGAAACGGGGACGAAAACGGACTCGGAATCGAAAACAAAAACAAAAAAATCTTCGGGTTCGACGTCCAGAAAGCCGCGGTAGAGCGTTCGCGCGCGCTGTTCGAGGAAAACGGACTTTCGGATATCGCGGAGTTCTTCGAAGTCGGGCACGAGCGCATGTCGGAATTCATACCGCCCGAATTTTTCGGGAAAATCGGGTGCGTGTTTTTCAACCTCGGCTGGCTGCCCGACTCCGACAAAACGCGAATCACAAAGCCCGAAACCACGCTCGCCGCGCTGAAATGCGCGCTTCGGATTATCGACAAAAACCGAGCGTTTTTGTCCGTCGCCTCGTACAGGGGGCACGCGGGCGGAGCTGAGGAGTTCGATGCGGTGCGCGGGTTTTTCGCCGAAAATTTCGGGGCGGAGTTCGAATCGTACGGCGATGTCGGCAATCCGATTGCGCCCGTGCTGTTTGTCGCGCGTTTTGCATAAAATCCGAAAAAAAGTGTTTAAAAAATTTTACGAACCGTCATTGTGTAATCCTATGGACAAATTGTTGCAACTAATGCTCGACGGCGAACCGCTTTCCACCGACCAAATGGGGAAAATCCTCGGCCTCACGCGCGAAGAGCTTGACGAACAGCTAAAGAAACTCGTGGACGAGGGCGTATTGCTCGGCTGGCGTCCCGTCATCAATCCAGACGTGGACGAGTCCGTGGTCCACGCGGCAATCGAACTGAGAATTAATCCCGAGCGCGACGGCGGTTTCGACCGTCTCGCCCAGCGCATCAGCAAGTTCGACCAAGTCGATTCCTGCTACTTGATGAGCGGCGCGTACGACCTTCTGATTTTCGTCCGCGCGAAGTCCCTCAGGGGCGTTGCGAGCTTCGTATACGAAAAGCTCGCGACAATCGGCGGCGTAACTTCCACCGCGACGCACTTCTTCCTCAAAACATACAAGCAGCAGGGCTTTATCATCAACCGCGAGAAATCCGACGGCGACAGGCTCATCTATTCCCCGTAGTCCGCGCCCGCGATTTCCCAACGCAAAGCCAATTAAAATAACAGAAGATTTTTTATGAAAGACGGCAATCCTTCAAGATTCGTTGCCTCGCACGTCATCAATTTACCAAAGTCGGGTATCCGCGAGTTCTTCGCGATAGCCGCAAATATGGAGGACGCCATATCCCTCGGTATCGGCGAACCCGATTTCGTCACCCCGTGGCATATCCGCGAGGCCGCGATTTTCGCGCTCGAAAAGGGCAAGACCTCCTACACCGACAATCTCGGTCTGCGCCGCCTGCGCAACGAAATCGCAAAGTATGTCGAAAAGAACTTCGGCGCGTTGTACAATCCCGCGAACGAAATTCTCGTGGGCGTCGGCGTTTCGGAGGTGCTCGACTGCGTTTTGCGCGCAATCATAAACCCCGGCGACAAAATTATGTACCACGAGCCGTGCTTCGTCTCGTACGCGCCGAGCATACGCCTTTGCCACGGCGTGCCAGTCGCGGTCAGAACGCGCCCCGAGGACGATTTTGCGTTCAATATCGAACAAGTTCGCAGCGCGTGGCAGCCCGGGTGCAAGGCGATTGTCATAAACTTTCCGACAAACCCCACGGGCGGAGTCGCCGACAGGGCGCAGCTTGAGGAGCTTGCGAAGTTCGCCAAAGAAAAGGATATGCTGGTAATCAGCGACGAAATCTACTCCGAGCTGACCTACGAGGGCGGGCATTTCTCCATTGCCGCAATCGACGGAATGAAGGAGCGCACGGTATTTTTGCACGGCTTCTCCAAGGCGTTCGCGATGACGGGCTTTAGAGTCGGCTACGCCTGCGCCCCGCGCGAAATCGTCGAGGGCATGATGAAGGCTCACCAATACGCGCTGATGTGCGCGCCGATTGTCTCGCAGGAGGCAGCTGTCGAGGCGTTGGTAAACGGCAAGTCGTCGATGGAAAAAATGCGCGACCAATACCACCGCCGCAGGGATTTTATCGTCGGCAGATTCAACGAAATGGGCATGAAATGCCACCTGCCCAAGGGCACTTTCTATGCGTTCCCGCGCGTGCCCGACGTCGGAATGTCGTCGATGGAATTCGCAAAATACATTCTCGAAAACGCGCGCGTTGCGGTCGTCCCAGGTTCGGCGTTCGGCGAGTCGGGCGAGGGCTTTTTGCGCGCCAGTTTTTCGACCAGCTACGAGAATCTCGTCAAGGCGGCAGACCGCATGGAAGCGGCAATCGCCAAACTGAAATAGTTTTTTTATGCAGACACCGACCCCAAAAAGCGTAGCCCTCGTAGGGCGTCCCAACGTAGGCAAGAGCCGCCTTTTCAACAGACTGCTCGGGCGGCGCGTTTCGATTGTCCACGACAAGCCGGGGGTCACCCGCGATGTCGTCGCCGAAAAGCTTTCGGACTCGATTGTCCTGATGGACACGGGCGGCATGGGCGCGGTTGCTTCGGGCGGCGAAAAGGTAATCGCGCAGGCGACGAACTCGCAGGCGCGCTTTGCAATCGATACCGCCGACACGATTATTTTCGTGGTCGATTCCCAAGAGGGGCTCGCGCCGCTCGACGAGGAAATCGCGGGGCTTTTGCGCTCATCGGGCAAGGACGTTATTTTGGCGGTCAACAAAGTCGATTTGCCCAGCCACTCGGCGCGCTCGTCGGAGTTCTTCAGGCTCGGCTTCAAGGACGTCGCGGAGGTCTCGGCGGAGCACGGATACGGGCTTGAATCGCTCGCGCAAATGCTCGAGTCGCGCTACGGGAAAATAGAAGCCCCCAGCGGCGACGACGCGGCGGACAGGGTTAAAATTTCGGTCGCGGGGCGTCCGAACGTCGGGAAGAGCTCGATTGCCAACAGGCTCTTGGGCGAAGACAGGCTGATTGTAAGCAAAGTGGCGGGCACTACCCGCGACAGCGTAAAATTCGACATCGACGCGATCTCCAAAAAGGGCGTCGAGATGAAATTCAGACTCTTCGACACGGCGGGGCTGAAGCTCAACCGCAAGACCAATTCGTCGCTCGACTACCTCTCGTCCGTGCGCACGCGCAAGGCGTTGGCGGCGAGCGATGTCGTCTTCTTGGTGCTCGACGCAATGGAGGGCGTTTCGGACTTGGACAAGCGGCTCGTCGGCGAAATCGTAGGGTTCGGCGCGTCGGTCATCATCGTCGTAAACAAGTGGGACTACGCGGTCGAGACTTTCAAGCAGACGACTCTGCGCGGCTACGACAATCTGCCCGATTTCAAAAAGGGCTTCGAAGAGGCAGTCCGCCGCGCGCTCCCAGATGTCGCCGATGCGCCCGTACACTTCGTTTCGGCGAAGGAGAACACGGGTATCGAGCACCTGCTCGAGAGTGCGTTCAAGCTCAAAAACAAAATGCTTTCGAGCATAACGACCAACAAGCTCAATTCGTGCGTCTCGAAGCTCTTGGAGGCAAACCCGCCGAAGTATGTGGCAAACAAACGCTTCAAAACATATTATTGCGTGAAGGTCGCCTCCCGCCCGTACACAATCAGAATGTTCTGCAACGACGCGGGCGCATTGACGGACTCCTACCGCAGGTATCTTGTAAAAGGACTGCGCGAAAAGCTCGATTTGGGCGGCGTGTCCATAAAGCTCGAGCTCGTCGGCAAGCCCAAGCGTACCGCCGAAGAGCGGATTGAAAGCAGGGGAAAGCGCAAATGACGAAAATCGCGTTCATGGCGTCCGACGCAATCGCGCTCGATTCGATTCGCGCGATTCACGCGGGCGCGGACTCGGAACTCGTGTGCGTTGTCAGCAACCCCGACAAGCCCAAGGGCAGGGGAAAAAAACTTTCGCCCAACGACGTTTCGGCGTGGGCGCTGGAAAACGGCGTCGAGCTTTTGCGCCCCGAAAAAACTCCCGACGACTCCGTTTGCGAAAGGCTGCGGCAGCTGGGCACGGAGCTTATTGTCGTGATGGCGTACGGCAGGATTTTGCGCAAAAACGTTTTGGAGTTCGGGAAATTCCCGTGCCTTAATTTGCACGCGTCGTTGTTGCCCGACTTGCGCGGAGCGTCGCCCGTAGAGTCGGCAATCGCGCTCGGCTACGAGAAAACGGGCGTGAGCCTTATGGCGATAGAGCCCGAAATGGACGCGGGGGCGGTTTGCGCGGAAATCGAAGTCCCGATAGCAGCTTCGGACGATTCCGCCTCTTTGCGCGCGAAAATCGGCGCGGCGGCGGCGAAGCTTTTGACCGACAACTTGGCGGAAATCGTGGGCGGAAGGGCAATTTTCGTTCCGCAAAATTCCGCGCTTGCCACATACACGCGTAAATTCACTCCCGACGACAGGCTCGCGGACTTCTCGCTTTCTGCGCGGGAGCTCGCAAACCGCGTGAGGGCGTTTTCGTTCGCGGTTGCGGAGCTCGACGGCGAGCGGATTAAACTTGCGGGGGCACGCGCGGAAAAAGCTTCGCGCGAAAACGACGTTTGCGGGCGCGTAGTCGCGGCGTCGAAATCCGACGGTTTGCGGATTGCCTGCAAAGGCTCTGACATAGTTTTCGATTTCATTCAAAAGCCGTGCGCCAAGATGCTCGCGTGTGCCGATTTTTTTGCGGGCAATTCGATTGAAGTCGGCAAAATTTTCTCAAGCGTTCCGTCGCGCCCCATTTTGAAGTAGGGGGCGTTTCGTCGGTTGGCGCGGCTGTTTGCTGCGGTATGGCGGTTGGCGCGGCTGGCGGATTATTAACGAGTCGGTCGGTGCGCGTGGGTGTGGCAGTCGGCGCGGCGGTTAATTTGGTTGAATGATAACTGGTTGCAATTCTGCGGCGGCTCTTCCCGCGCTTGGCAAAATAAAAAAATATTTTTGAAAAAAAAGCTTTCTTTTTTCGGGCAGATGTATTTTTTTGTTCTTTCACTTTTTTTTAAAGGGAAATGCCTGAATTTTTTGAGTTAAAAAACATCGACAAACGCTTCGGAGACAACCGCGTCGTAAAAAACGTGAGCTTCGGGGTTCGTTGCGGCGAAATCTTTTCCCTTCTCGGGCCAAGCGGCTGCGGTAAAACTACGATTCTCAGAATCTCGGGCGGTTTCGAAGAACCCGATTCGGGCGAAATTTTCCTCGACGGCAAAAACATAACCGACACTGCTCCGAACAAGCGCAAAATCAATACGGTTTTCCAAAACTACGCGCTGTTCCCGCACATGACCGTTTTCGACAACATCGCCTTCGGCCCCCGTACTGCGGGCGTCGACGAAAAGCGGGTCGGCGAAATGGTCGATAAAATGCTTTCGATTATCCGCCTCGAGGGGCTGGCATCGCGCAAGCCCGACACAATCAGCGGCGGTCAAAAACAGCGCATTGCAATCGCGCGCGCTCTCATCAACAAACCCAAGCTGCTCCTGCTCGACGAACCGCTCGCCGCGCTCGACCTCAAGCTCCGCCAGTATATGCTCTTGGAGCTCGACCGAATCCACGACGAAGTCGGCACGACGTTCATCTACGTAACCCACGACCAGGGCGAGGCGATGAGCCTTTCCGACAGAATCGCGGTGATGAACAACGGTATAATCGAGCAGATAGGCACGCCCGCCGAAATCTACGAAAGCCCCCGTACGAAGTTCGTCGCTTCGTTCATCGGCGACACGAACTTTTTCGACGGAACGGTCTCGTCGGTCGTCAACCGCGAGTACTGCAAAATCGACTTCTTCGGGCTCGGCGAATTCCCGTCCTACAACGAGCACAATCTCGCCGAGGGCAGCAGGGTCTCGGTCAGTATCCGTCCCGAAAAGTTCAGAATTTTCGACAAAAAGCCCGAAGCCGAAGGTCTCAATTCCTTTGAGGCGCAGGTTATCGACATTGTCTATCAGGGGGCGCAGACCCGCTATTGGGTGAAATCCAAAGACGGCAGGCGCATTAACATTGTAACGCAGCACAACCGCTGCTATCTTGACTACAAACAGCCGACTTGGGACGACAAAGTTTGGGTTGCATGGCACCCCGACGACGTCACGACTCTCCCCGAGGAGGCTCCGCATTAGGGTTCTTGGATATGGCAGCCGACAACTCGAATATTCCCGCGCGCGTGTGCGCAAAAAAGTTCAACCTTGCGGAGTGGCTTCTCACCGCGCCTTCGTTTTTCTGGCTGGCCGTATTCTTTCTGATACCGTCGCTGCTCGTTTTCGCGATTGCGTTCAAGACCGCCGACCCCGCGGGCGGAATCGATTCGGGCTGGACGCTCCAGACGATGGCGAACGTCCTGCGCAGCGACTACATTTCGGTAGTCTGGCGCACGGTATGGGTTTCCTGCGCGATAACGGCGATTTGCCTGCTATTGGGCATTCCCGTCGGCTATTGGATTGCCCAGCAGCCCAAAAAGTACAGGTACTGGCTGTTGCTCGTCGTGATTATCCCGCTTTGGACGAATTTTCTGATTAGAATTTTTGCGTGGAGAGTTCTCCTGCACCCCGACGGATTCCTGCGCCACGCGCTTCTGAGCCTCGGGCTGATTTCCGACGACGTGTTTTTGCTCAACAACATCGGGGCGGTAATCGTAGTTTCGGTCTACACCTGCCTGCCGTTCGCGATTCTCCCGATTTACGCCGCCGCCGAAAAATTCAATTTCTCGCTAATCGAGGCTGCGCGCGACTTGGGTGCGTCGCGTTTCAAGGCGTTTTGCTCGATATTTATCCCCGGAATCAAGCGCGGCATTTACACTGCGATAATGGTCGTCTTTATCCCCGCGATGGGCTCGTACGCGATTCCCGATTTGGTCGGCGGCGTTGACGGCGAAATGCTCGGCAACAAGATTGCAATCCGCGCGTCGGCAAACCGCAACCTCCCCGAGGCCGCCGCGCTCGCCGCGCTGCTTTCGCTCATAATTTCCGTCCCGATGTTGCTGGTGTTCCTCAAGCAAAAAGGCGTGCTTAGGAACATAATTAACATTCGCCGCTCGTCGGGGGACTCCACGAAATGAAGTCGCGCTACACATCGCTTTTCATCACGATTTTCGTGATGATATTTATGTATCTGCCCATCGTAATGCTCGTGAGCCAGTCTTTCAACGAGTCCCGCTACGGCGGCAAGTGGCTCGGGTTCTCCTTCAAGTGGTACGAGGCTCTCTTCCGCGACGGCGCGGTGATAAATGCGGCTTTCAACACTCTGCTTGTCGCGTTTGTTGCGACCATTCTTTCGACGGCAATCGGCACTTGCGCGGCATGGACTCTCAACAAGTACAGGCTCTCGAAGCTCCAGTCCACCCACTATGTGCTAATCTACGCGCCGCTGTGTGTGCCCGACGTTCTGATGGGTATCAGTCTGCTTTTGATGTTCGTGAGTCTGAAGGTAGACTTGGGGCTGACGACCGTGATTTTGGCGCACACCACCTTCTGCCTGAGCTTCGTAACATTCACGGTATTGGCGCGTTTGCAGGATTTCGATTTCAACATAATTCAGGCGGCGCAGGATTTGGGCGCGGGCAACTTGCGCATCTTCCTGAAGATAATCCTGCCGCTGCTCGGCCCCGGCATTGCGGCGGGGGCTATGATGGCTTTCACGCTCTCGATGGACGACTTTGTCGTAACGTTCTTCGTGGGCGGGCCCGGGAGCACCACGCTGCCCGTAAAAGTTTACAGTATGATGAAGCACGGGCCGCCGTCGATTATCAACGCCCTGAGCGTCGTATTTATGGCGGTGACGTTTACCGTCGCCATCGCGGGACAATTCCTGACTCGCAAAAAATTTTAACCCTAAAAAAAAGGCTAAAATAAAAGGAAATGAAAAAAATACTCAACTATGTCGCAATGACCGCCGCCCTCGCGGGTGCGCTTGTAATGTGTGGCTGCGGGCCGTCGAAGCCCGTACTAAACGTCTATATGTGGTCCGACTACATAGACCTCGAACTTGTAAAGGAGTTTGAGCGAACTAACAACTGCAAGGTTGTGATAGACATATTCGACTCGAACGAATTTATGTACTCCAAGCTGAAGGCTGGCGGCGCAGGCTACGACGTTATCCTGCCCTCAAGCTATATGGCGAAGGTGATGAACGAGCAGAAGATGATTGAAACGCTCGACCACTCGAAGCTCCCGAGTTTGGCGAATGTCAACAAGGCGTATCTCACGCACTTGGCAATCGACAAAAAAATGGACTACAGCGTCCCCTATATGATTGGCTTTACCTGCATTGCCTACAACAAGGACAAGCTCGGCAAAATCCCCGAAACGTGGGACGTTTTCGCGGACTCCAAGCTCAAGGGGCGTCTGACGATGCTCAACGATATGCGCGAAACAATCGGCGCGGCGTTGATGTTCAAGGGCTATTCGATGAACACTGTCGACGACAAGCAGCTCGCCGAGGCGAAGGAGCAGGTCATCAAGTGGAAGAAGAATCTCGCCAAGTTCGACAACGAAGTCTACAAGGTCGGGATTCGTTCGGGCGAATTCCTGATAGTGCAGGGGTATAGCGGCGACTTGTTCCAAGTCTTTGCGGAAGCTCCCGAGCTGACGTGGATGTGCCCGAAGGAGGGTTTTTCGATGTGCTGCGACGACTGGGTAATCCCCGTGACTTCAAAGAACAAGGATTTGGCGTACAAGTTCATCGACTTTATGACGACTCCCGAAAATGCGGCGAAGAATATGGAATTCACCTGCTATAGTTCGCCTGTTGACGGCGCGAAGGAGTTTGTCTCCGAGGAAAACAAGAACCACCCTGGAATGTTCATTCCCGACGAAATGTACAAGCGCGGCGAGATCATACAGGATCTCGGGGCTAACAATGCGAAGTACATCAAAATCTGGGACGAAATAAAGTTGGCGGAATAGGGAAACAGGGGGCTGCCGCCCCCTTCGGAAAAATTGACG
>DJPO01000113.1:0-9464 GCA_002437405.1 Opitutia bacterium UBA6410
CCGTAGGGGGCAAGACCCCCTTTTTATAGTCAGCGCGCAAAATTGCCCCGCAATTTTGCTCACTTCTTAAATAACAACGCGCCGTTGTGTCCACCGAATCCCAAGTTGGTGCTGATTGCCACGTTGACCTCAGCCTCCCTCGCCTTGTTCGGCACATAGTCCAAGTCGCAATCTGGGTCGGGGTGCTCGTAGTTTATCGTCGGCGGCACTATTCCCGTTTGAATCGTCTTCGCACAAACCGCCGCCTCAATCGCGCCGGCAGCACCCAACATGTGCCCCGTCATACTCTTCGTCGAACTTACCATCAACTTGTCCGCATACTGCCCGAAAACCTTGCGGATTGCCGCAGTCTCGAACTTGTCGTTGTACGGCGTCGATGTCCCGTGCGCGTTGATGTAGTCGACATCCTGAGGCTGCAAGCCCGCGTCCTCGAGCGTGCGGCGCAGACATTGCGCCAACCCGCGCCCCTCGATGTCGGGACTCGTGATGTGGTAGGCGTCGCAAGTCGCGCCGTAGCCCGCGATTTCGCAATAGATTTTCGCGCCTCTTGCAACCGCGTGCTCGTAGCGTTCCAAGACAATCACGCCCGCGCCCTCGCCCATGACAAAACCGCATCTGTCGGCGTCAAAGGGTCTCGACGCCCTTTCGGGCTCGTCGTTGAAATTCGTCGCCATAGCCTTCATCGCGCAGAATCCCGCGAAACTCAAGGGGGTCACCGCGGCTTCGCTTCCGCCAGCCAAAATGATGTCCTCCCTGCCCATTTGCAGGTGCAAAAGAGCCTCTCCGATTGCGTGGGTGCCCGTAGCGCAGGCACTGACTACGCTGAAATTTACGCCCTTCGCGCCGACGTCGATTGCAACCACGCCCGAAGACATATTCGCGAGCAGGTTTGGAATCATAAAGGGCGAAACGCGCCTCGGCCCGCGCTCGATAAACGCGCGGGACTGCTTTTCGATGGTGTCCATACCGCCGACGCCCGAGCCTATCAGAACGCCGAAACGTTCGGGGTCGACATCGCCCTCCTTGAGGTTGGCGTCCTGCATTGCCAGCTTTGCGGCGGCGACGGCGAAGTGCGTGTAGCGGTCGCTGCGTTTGGCTTCCTTGACGTCCATATATTTGGAGGCGTCGAAGTTTTTGCATTCTGCGGCGACGCGGCAGTTCAATTCGGTCGCGTCGAAAAGCGTTACCGGCCCGATGCCGTTTTTGCCGTGAGAGATTGCCTCCCAGAACGGGTCGATACCGTCGCCGAAAGGCGACACGACGCCCAGTCCCGTGATTACGATTTTCTGCTTGGACATAAAATAAAAATTTTGGTTGGCTGGAAAAATCAATCGCCGCACAAAATCGCGTGCGGACGCCCTAAAAGGAAACGACCCGCCCAATGTATGAAAACACGGCGGGTCGTGAGTAAAAATCGCGAATTGCCGTTATTCGGCTTTCGATTTCGATTTGATATAATCGATAACCTTCCCGACGGTCGTCAGCTTTTCTGCGTCGGACTCGGGAATTTCTGCTCCGCCCATTTGGTCTTTGAATTCTTCTTCAAACGCCATAATAAGCTCTACGGTGTCGAGCGAATCGGCGCCGAGGTCGTCTATAAAGCTGGCCTCGGGGGTGATTTGCTCTTCGTTTACATTGAGCTGGTTTACGATTATCTCTTTAACTCTTTGTTCGATGTCTGACATTGTTCGTCTGGTTGGATGTTTGTCTCGAAATGAGAATTGTATAAGACTACACACGCATTCGCCGATTTTGTAAAGCCTTTTTTTTGCCTCCGCCCGCGCGCCCCGCCCCATCAATCCCCCTTGCCGCCCGAGCTTGGACAGCCTTTATTTGTATAGTTTGGTATAATTTGACTTGCCCCGCGCGGCGCGTTTTGCTTTTTTCGGAAGATATGATAAGAGAAAACATCGGAATTTTCACGGCAACCTTTATTCTTATTTCGGGCGCGGTGTGCGCTGCGGAAGAGGTCGTCATATTCGACGGATTGAAAAACATAGGCAAACCCGTCGGCGATTTTACGCGCGTGGACGACGGAATCTCGACAACCGCGAAATTCGTGGAGTTCGAGGGACACTGGGACTTGTCGAAGAATCTGGACATAAAATTCGACGTCGAAAACACGTCGCCCGACCGCCCGATGAATTTAAAGCTCGAGATATACGACGCGTCCGCCCAGTCGAAGTCGGAGACGCAGACAAACCACTTCAATCTTCCGCCCGCGACGCGCCGAACATTTATTTTTAAACACCCGCGTCCTCCCGCACACCCCGAAGTTGCGGAGAAGATTTTCGGAATGAGGGCGAGCCCCTTCGGCGGCGGCGACAAAATGACGCTCCCCAAAGACTATTCGAACATTCTGAGGGCGAGAATCCAGCGGCACTGGTCGAGCCCGCGCGCCGCGCTGAAAATCCGCAACATTACGGCGGTCGAGCACAATCCCGCCGACGCGCCCGCTTGGTTCGCAATGACCGAAGGGGAATTTTTCCCGTTCGTCGACAAGTACGGACAATTCAAATTCAAAGAGTGGGAAGGCAAAACCCATTCCGACGCCGAATTGAAAGCCGCCGCACTGCGAGAAGAAAAGGAGCTTGCCGCACACCCGCGCCCATCAGACCGCGACAAATTCGGCGGCTGGGCTGCGGGCGGGAGGCTCGAAGCCATGGGGCATTTTAGAACCGCGAAAATCGGCGGCAAGTGGTGGCTGGTAGACCCCGACGGCAATTTGTTCTGGTCGCACGGAGTTGTTCGGGTGCTTGCGTCTTCGGCAATGACGCCGCTCGACGGCAGGGAATTTTATTTTGAAAACCTGCCGAGCGAAAACGACAGATTCGCCGAATTCTACACAACGCGCGACGAACTCCTCGTCCCGCACTACCAAAAGCGCGGGATAAAGCGCACCTACGACTTCTCCGCGGCAAACCTCTACCGCAAATACGGCGAAAACTGGCGCGAAAAATTCGCCCAATCCGCCCATCGGCGGCTCGCGAGCTGGGGGATGAACACCATCGCCAACGGCTCGGACAGACACATTTTCATGATGGACAAAACGCCGTACGTCGACAGATTTGAAGTCGGCGGGCGCGCCCTCGCGGGGTCGGACGGAATGTGGTGGCCGTTCCGCGACCCGTACTCGGAAAGCTTTGCCGCCGACCTTCGCAAAAAGCTCGCCGAGCGTCGGGCGGAGCTTCAGGACCCGTGGTGCATCGGGTTTTTCGTGGACAACGAGCTCCACTGGGGCGACGAATTTTATCTTGCCAAATGCGTGCTGAAATCGCCCGCCGATATGCCCGCCAAAAAAGTCTTCGCCCAGTGTATGAAAGACAAATACGGCGACATCGGCAAATTGAACGCCGCGTGGGAAACATCGTACGCAAATTGGGAGGATTTTTTAATGCAAACGGCAGTCCCCGAAAAAGCGGACAAGGGCGATTTGACGGAATTTTCGCGGCGCGTCGCGGAAAAATATTTTGAAGTCGTGCGCTCCGAAATGAAGGCGGTTGCGCCGAAAAAGCTGTACCTCGGCTGCCGCTTTGCGGGAGTCAATCAGCTCGTATTGCGGGCGGCGGCGAAATACTGCGACGCCATGAGCTTTAATATTTACAGCGATTCCGTCCGCGATTTCAAACTGCCCGCGGGAATCGACAAGCCCGTAATAATCGGCGAATGGCACTTTGGCTCGACCGACAGGGGCTTGTTCCACCCCACCCTCTGCATGTGCGAAGACCAAAACGCCCGCGCCGCCGCGTATTACAACTACGCCAAGTCCGCGCTCGAAAACCCCGCGATAATCGGGATACACTGGCACCAATTTTCCGATCAGGCGGTGACGGGACGCTTCGACGGCGAGAATTTTCAGGTCGGGCTGACCGATGTCTGCGACAATCCCTACCCCGAGACAATCGCAAAGGTTCGGGAAATCGGGCGCGATATGTATAAAATAAGAAGCGGCGGCAACCCGACCCGCAAATAAAACCAAAAATCCCCCGCCGCAAATTTTCCGCGCAAAAATCGCGGAAAGAAAACGCGGAAAAAAAACGCCGCGCTCCCGACAATCAAAAGAATCCAAAGTTCTTTTGACGCCCTCAGGAATCGGCGTTAGAATCGGGGGATATGGAAATTGAAAATGCCAGAATCATAGGAACGGGGCTGATGGTTTTCACGTCGCTGCTGGGCGCGTATTATCTCGTATTGAAAATCCGCGACCTGCACGCCGAAAAACCCGACCCCAAACTCACATACGCCACACACTCGCAGATGGAAAAACTGCGCGCCGAAATGATGCGCTGCATCGCCGACGCCGTGCAGGATTTGCGCTGCCTGCGCTCGGAAATCCGCGAGGAGACGCGCTCGATGCAAAAGCACCACGCCCGCAATCTCGACGAGGCGCGCGAGCTGATAAGCCGCAACGCCCAGAGCATAAGCTCTCTGGCGGCGCAGGCGCAGATTGCAAACCAGCGAATAACCGAGCTTAGCGTCAAGACCGACAGGCTCATAATGAAAAACGACAAGTCGGGGAGATAGCCAATGCGCGGGAATTCGCTTATGTTCAAACGCGCGGTTTTGCTGCAGCTCGAGGCAGCCTTCCCCGCGGCTCTCCCGCCGCAGACAATCCTCGACGGGCTGAAAATTTCGGGCTTCGAAGCCGACGCCGAAACGCTCGCGGGGGTTTTGGAATACCTGCGGCAAAAGGGATTGGTTGAGTTGAAAACATCGCGGATAAGTGCCTCGAGCCGCCGTGCCGCGCTGACTTCGGCAGGTGCGGACTACCTCGAATCGGGGGATTTTTGATATGTGCGCCGCAAGGAAAGTTTTTTCTTCCGCTTCCTCCTCCGCGTCCTCCGCCGCCGAAGCGTCCGCAACGCCCGCGCGCGCCGCGTCCTCCGACTTCGCCGCCCACCTGCGGAGAATCCGCGCGGCAAAACGCAAAGCCGACGAACTGCTCGACGCACAAACGCCGCTCGACGCCCCCGAGGCGTCGCTCGCGCTCGTCTGGGAAATCGTCTTCGACCGCCTGTGCTCCGCCGCCGACGCCGAATTGTCGGAAGTCGGGACGCTCGCGGGAATCGTCCAAAAGCTTTTTTCGACCGACGCAAAGCGCAAGTGCGAAGCAAAGCCCAAAACGGCAACCGACGGGATTTCCCCCGAAGTGCTACGCAAAATCGAGGAAAAACTCAAGCTCCTGTAAAAAATGCAAGCGGACAAATTTTTTCTGCCGTACCAAAGGGCGTGGATTGAGGATAGGTCGCGCATAAAGATAATGGAGAAGTCGCGGCAAATCGGAATGAGCTGGACTGCCGCGTATTCGCTCGTGCGGGCGCATTCCCTGCGCGGGGCGAAGCTCGACTCGTGGGTCTGCTCGCGCGACGAGCTTCAGGCGCGCCTGTTCCTCGGCGACTGTGTGAAATTCGCGAACATTCTGAACCTCGCCGCCGCCGAATTCTCCGCCCCCGTCTGCGGCGACTGCTCCGCCAACTCCGTCGGATTCTCGAACGGCACGCGCATTTGGTCGCTCTCCTCGAACGTCGATGCGCAGGCGGGCAAACGCGGCACGCGCGTGCTCGACGAATTCGCCCTGCACCCCGAACCCGAACGCCTCTACGCCGTCGCCTACCCCGGGATAACATGGGGCGGAAGCCTCGAAATAATCTCGACCCACAGAGGCTCGGCGAACTTCTTCAAAAAATTGGTGGACGAAGCCCGATACGGCGGCAACCCGAAAAAAATTTCGCTGCACAGGACGACGCTCTCCGACGCGCTCGAACAGGGCTTTTTATCCAAGCTCAAGTCCGCGCTCCCCGAGGGGCACGAAGTCCGCGAAATGGACGAAGGCGAATATTTCGACTATGTGAAAAATTCGTGCGCCGACGAGGAAAGTTTTTTGCAGGAATACATGTGCACCCCCGCCGACGACTCCGCGGGGTTTGTCTCCTACGACTGCATCGCACGCTGCACCTACAAGCGCGACGAAACGCAGTGGCGAAATATCGGGGCGGGTTCGCTCTATCTTGGCGTCGACGTGGGGCGCAGCCGCGACCTCTCGGTTTTCTGGCTGCTCGAGCGCGTGGGCGACACGCTCTATACGCGCGAAGTGAGCGTGCTTTCCGATATTCCGTTTTCGGAGCAGGAGGCGGAGCTGCACCGCTTCCTGAGCCTGCCGAATCTGCGCCGCGCGTGCATAGACCAAAGCGGCTTGGGCAGGCAGTTCGCCGAAAGGGCGGTCGAACGCTACGGAAGCTCGCGAATTGCGGGGATTTCGTTCACGGCTGGGACGAAGGAAACGCTCGCCTACCCGCTGCGCTCGAGATTCGAGGACGCGAAAATCCGCATACCCGACGATTTGGAAATAGTCGCCGACATCAGAAGCGTGCGCAAGGAAGTCGGCGCGGGCGGGACTCTGCGCTTTTGCGCCGAACGCACGCGCGACGGCCACGCCGACAGATTTTGGGCACTCGCGCTTGCCGTAAACGCGGCGGGAAGCGAAAAATCGAGCGGCGGAATGTCGCTACTGCCGAACAAAATGCCAGATTTCATTTGGTAGCGGCGCGAAAAGAAAAAAAACCGCAAATCAAAGCGGGCGCAAAAGCCGTAAATAAGGGGAATCCGCCACACCGCGCAACGCCACACCGCCAACATACGTCAGCACACCGCGCAACGTATGCCCTCATAGCGCGCAACGCACACAAACCGTACAACACGTCCGCGCCCGCTCCGCGCGTAAAAAAAAACGCCCCACGCAAAGCCCCCAAACCCCGATTTTCCGCCGAGTCCGCGGGCGCGATTTCCGCCGCGACCCGCAAAATCGGGCGATTCGGGGGCGTCGCGTTTTGCAAAGTCTTTAGAGCAGTGGGTTGGCGGATTCCGAAATAAAAAAATTATTTCATATTTTTATTGACTGTCCCCCAAAAAATCCTAACGTGGGAAATCAAAAGAAGGGCGGAGCGTCTATTTGATAAATATTTGCAATTTATTGAACTCGGCGATTTGCATTATTCTTTCTACTTCGAGAAAACCCCGCAGTAGATTTTCCTTATAACAACCAATCCAAAAAAATAATATGAATAAAGCAGAACTCGTTCTTGAAATCCAGAAACTCCTCGGCAAGGAAGCTACCAAGGCTTGCGCCGAAACGGCACTCAATGTTGTTCTCGCCGCCATCACCTCCGGCGTCAAGAAGAACAAGATGCTCCGTCTCATCGGCTTCGGTACTTTCTCGGTAGTAGAACGCAAGGCGCGCATGGGCATCAACCCCCAGACGAAAGCCAAAATCAAGATCAAGGCTTCCAAGGTTGTTAAGTTCAAGCCCGGTGCCGACTTCAAGCTTTCCAAGTAAGGCTCGGAAATTTTTAAGAAAAAAGTCCGCGAAAAGCGGACTTTTTTTTGTGCCCCATTTCCCCGCAAATATCGAGGGGATAGAAATATTTTCAGGAAAAAACAATAAAATATCCGACAGCAAAGCCGCGCCACAAAAGCCGTTTTCCCTTTTCGCCGAAAAAACCTTTACCTGCCCGCACACAAAAAAAAAGAAAAAAATTCCGCAGATTTTTTTCTTTTCCGAAAAATCCGCCCCCAATCCTACGCCGCGCCGAGCAACCCCGAAAACGCGCCCTCCGCAGATGTAAAAAAAAGCGGGCACATTTCTGCGCCCGCCATTCGAAAAAAACTTTAAAATTTTTCGATTAAAGCTTCCAGATATCTTTCGCGTATTCTTCGATTGTTCTGTCGGAGGAGAAGAAGCCCATTCTTGCCGTATTGTTTATGACAATCTTCGCCCATCTCTTCTTGTCTCTGAACGCTTCGTCGACCTTCGCCTGAACGTCGCAGTACGACTGGTAGTCGGCGCAGACCATAAACGGATCGCCCCAGTCGAGAATCGACTTTCTAAGCGGCATAAACGCCGACGGATTTTCGGGCATAAAGTAGTCCGAAACGAGCCAATCCAAGACGTCTTTCAAATCCTTGTTGTTTTGGTAGTATGTCCACGGATTGTAGCCGCGCGCGCGCTTGTCCTGAACTTCGGAGACGTTCATACCGAAGATGAACATATTTTCCTCGCCGACAGCCTGCAGGATTTCGATGTTCGCGCCGTCGAGCGTTCCGATAGTCGTCGCGCCGTTGAGTGCGAGCTTCATATTGCCCGTGCCCGAAGCCTCCTTGCCTGCGGTGGAAATCTGTTCGGACAAATCCGCCGCGGGAATGATATTCATCGCCAGCGACACGCTGTAATTGGGGATAAACGCAACCTTGAGTTTGCCCTTGATGCGCGGGTCGTTGTTGATTTTTTCGCCGACCTTGTTTATAGCGAAGATAATGTTCTTTGCGATGTCGTAGCCTGGGGCGGATTTCGCGCCGAAGATGAATACGCGCGGGGCGATGTCCAAATCGGGATTGTGGAGCAGCTTTTTATAGAGTGTGAGAATGTGCAGCAGGTTCAGGTGCTGGCGTTTGTACTCGTGCAGACGCTTGATTTGCACGTCGAAGAGCGCGTTCGGGTCGACCTCTATGCCGCACTTTTCCTTGATAATCGCCGCCATGCGCTTTTTATTCTCGAGCTTGACGCGCATAAATTCGCGCTGGAAGCTTTCGTCGTCGGCGTATTTTTCGATTGCGCGGATTGCGTCCAAATCCTTCGGCCAGCAGACGCCCTTGACCTTCGAGTCGATGAGCTTCGAGAGTCCGGGGTTGCAGACTTTAAGCCATCTGCGGGGGGTCACGCCGTTTGTCTTGTTGTTGAATTTTTCGGGCGAGAAGTCGTAGAAATCGCGCAGGACGCTCTCCTTGAGAAGCTCCGTGTGCAACGCCGCAACGCCGTTTACGCTGAAGCTGCCCACTACCGCCAGATACGCCATGCGCAGCATCTTCGGGTTGCCCTCTTCGACAATCGAGAGAGCCTCGAGCTTGCGGTCGTCGTTGGGGTAGCGTTCCGCGACTTTGCGCAGCCAGCGCGCGTTGATTTCGTAGATAATCTGCAAGTGGCGCGGCAGGAGTTTTTCGAAGAAAGCGACAGACCACTTTTCGAGGGCTTCGGGCAGAAGCGTGTGGTTGGTGTATGCGAAAATCTTTTCGCACATGCCCCACGATTCGTCCCAAGAGAGACGGTATTCGTCGAGCAGAATGCGCATAAGCTCGGGAATCGCGATTGCCGGGTGCGTGTCGTTGAGCTGGATAACCGTCTTTTCGACGAATTTCGACCAGTCCGTGTGGTTTTCCCAGTAGCGGCGGATAATGTCCTGCAGCGAGCACGACACGAAGAAGTACTGCTGGAGCAGGCGGAGGATTTTGCCGTTTTCGGTCTTGTCGTTGGGATAGAGAACTTTTGAAATTGTCTCGCTCATCGCCTTTTCGTGAACCGCCTGAGCGTAGCCGCCTTCGTTGAATGCGCCCAAATCGAATTCGTTCGACGCGCGCGATTCCCACAAGCGCAGGAAGTTGACGGTCTTCGCGCCGAAGCCCACGACGGGAAT
>DJPO01000113.1:9499-11534 GCA_002437405.1 Opitutia bacterium UBA6410
TCGCCCTTGTCGGTCATTTTGTTGACGACTCTGCCGCCCATGCGAACCTTGACGGTGTATTCGGGGCGGACGATTTCCCACGGGCAGCCGTATCTGAGCCAGTTGTCGGGCGATTCCACCTGCCTGCCGTCTTCGAACGACTGGGTGAAAAGTCCGAATTCATAGCGGATACCGTAGCCGATTGCGGGATAGTTGAGGGTCGCGAGCGAGTCCTGAAAGCATGCTGCGAGTCTGCCCAAGCCGCCGTTGCCGAGCCCCATATCGACTTCGGCGTCGAAAATCACGTCGGGGTCGAGCCCAAGCTCGCGGAGAGCCTTGCAGGTCGGTTCCATCAAATTGGTGTTGACCAGAACGTCGGTCGTGAGTCTGCCCACGAGGTATTCGAGGGAGAAATAGTGGATTCTGCGCACGTCGTTTTTGTGCTGCTCGTACATCGTGTTGATGAAGCGGCTCATTATGTGATTTTTAATGGCCAGAGCCGTTGCGACCCACCACGAGTGGGTTGTAGCCGATTCGCGGGCGCACCCGAGCGAGCGTTCAAGATGCCACAATATGGCTTCTTTCATACCTTCGCCGTTCTCGTGAACATAGAAGGGGCAGTTGTTTGTGTCGGTATAGTAGTTCTTGGCGACTTTCATATTTTAGGTACTTGAAAAAAATTTTGCGGGGGATTTTACGGACTATCCGTATGAATACAAGTAATTAAATTGTAAAAAACGCGGCGGCGGTTTTTGGGTTGCAATCGGGCGCAATTCGTGCGGTAATATCGACGGTATGGGCACGTTGAACAAATACATTTTAAGACAGGTTGCGGGCGCGGCGTTTATGACCGTTGCCCTGTTCGTATTCGTACTGGTTCTGGGCAACGTGATGAAGGAAGTCGTCGGCGACTTGGCTGCAGGGCGGCTTAGCATCGGATTTTTCATGTACATAGTGGCACTGCTGATTCCTGGGGTAATCCCCTACGCGCTGCCGATGGGTATGCTCACGGGGATTCTGCTGGTCTTCGGCAGAATGTCGGCGCAAAGCGAGGTCGTGGCAATCAAGGCGTGCGGACGCTCCATATACAGCATGGCGGCTCCCGTATTCTTCATCGCGATTCTCGCATCGCTTTTCTCGGTCGGGATAAACTTCAACTACGCGCCGATTGCCGACAGAACCTACAAGAGCGCGCTGAAAAACCTGATACGCAACAACCCGCTGCAATTTATCCAACCCGGCTCGTTCATCAAGGATTTCCCCGGATACATAATCTACGCGAACAGCGAGGAAAACAAGGAGCTGCTGGGCTTCAGAATCTGGGAGCTCGACAAGCAGGGACGCTCGAGGGTCTCGATACAGGCGGACAAGGGGGTTTTGGACTACAACGACAAAACCGACGAAATCGTGCTGACGCTGAAAAACGGAAGTGCGGAAAAGGCGCGCGACGACGACCCCGAGAACCTGCGCATACCGCTGCCGACCGCGCGTTTCGACGAGCTTGTAATAAAACTGCCGCTTTCGGAGATAATCGGGGGAATGGACAAAAACAATACGCGCCTAAAATTGATGACATTTTCCGAGCTAATGGCGGCGCGCGACACATGGCACCCGCGTCCGATAGAGGAGACTACGCCCGAGCTGGCCTATCGCGACAAAATCGAGGTGCGGATACAGATACAGAAAAATTTCGCGATGGCGTTTTCGATATTTTCGATGGTTGTATTGGCAGTGCCGCTTGGTATAAAGGCGTCGCGTTCGGAAACATTTGCGAATGTGGCGATAGCGTTGGCATTGGCGATGTCGTACTACATGATGATAGTGGTAATTTCGTGGCTGGAGAAGTATCCGCACATACGCCCCGACCTACTAATATGGCTGCCGAATCTCCTATTCCAAACAGCGGGCTGTTATTTAATCTACCGCTCTTCTAAGAATTAGTCAGCAAAATTGCGGAGCAATTTTGCGCGAAGATTTTTAGACAGGGGGTCTTCCCCCCCTACGGCGGAATTGGCTACGCCACTCCCGCCTACCCCCGCTTGGGCGCGTGAAATCA
>DJPO01000084.1 GCA_002437405.1 Opitutia bacterium UBA6410
CAATTGCCCCACGCTTTCGGGTTTTGGCTACGTTCAGACGGTGGCTTTGGGCTTGGGACGCGATGGCGTGCGTACGGGGAAGTGGTTTCGTGGGGATAGGCGCAATTTGCATAGCAAATCGCCGTAAGGGGCAACGCCCCTTCAATGGAGGCGGCACTGCCGCTTTCACGCGCCCAGAAAAACTACCAGACTGGACTACAACGCGAACTTCGCAGTGGGGGTGTTGGATTTTTTTAGTTGCTGGGGGGTGCCCTCGAAGATGATCCTGCCGCCGTTCTCGCCGCCCGTCGGGCCAAGTTCTACAAGCCAGTCCGCCAACCTTATGAAGTCTGGGTGGTGCTCTATCACTATCACTGTGTTGCCCGCGTCGCGCAGCTCGAATAGCAGCTTTAGCAGCTTGTCGACATCGTCCCAATGAAGTCCAGTCGTGGGTTCGTCTAAAATATAGAGGGCTTCGCCGCGCGTTCGTCTGGAAAGCTCCAGCGATAGTTTTATTCTTTGCGCCTCGCCTCCCGACAGCGTGTTTGCCGCCTGTCCGAGCCTTATGTAATCCAACCCTACGTCGTGCAGGGTTTTTAATTTTGCCATAATTCTCGGGTGCGCCGCGAAGACTTCCATCGCCTCCGCGACTGTCAAGTTCAGGGCGTCGGCGATGTTCAACCCTTTGTAGCGCACTTCGAGCGTCTCGCGGTTGTAGCGTTTGCCGCCGCAGCTCGGGCAGGTGATGTATACGTCGCCGAGAAACTGCATATCCAAGCGTATCGAGCCGTCGCCACAGCAGTTTTCGCACCTGCCGCCCTTTAGGTTGAAGCTGAATCTGCCCGCCGAGTACCCTCGCATTTTCGCGGCGGGACACTGGGCGTAGAGTTCGCGCAACAAATCGAATAGCTTTGTGTAGGTTGCGGGGTTCGAGCGCGGGCTTTTGCCTATCGGCGACTGGTCGACCCTCACGCAGGTCGTGAAATTTTCTAGCCCCGAAATCCCTCCGTGCGCCCCGCAGACTTCCTTTGCGCCGTTTAGTTTGAACGCCGCCGCCTTTGCGAGAATGTCGTTTACGAGCGTGCTTTTGCCCGAGCCCGACACGCCGCAGACTACCGTGAATAGCCCGACGGGGAATTTTGCGTCGACGTTTTTGAGGTTGTTTTCGCGCGCCTTTTTGACTTCGAGCCACAGACCGCGCGGGGCGATTTGCGGCGACGGCCTTTCGATTTTCGCGCGTCCCGAAAGGTACATTCCCGTGCGCGAAGTTTTCGATTTTTCGCAGTCGGCGACCGTCCCGTTGAAGACGAGCTTCCCGCCGTTTTCGCCCGCTTCGGGGCCGAGCTCCACAATCCAGTCGGCGGCGCGCAGGGCGGCTTCGTCGTGTTCGACGAGCAGGACGGAGTTCCCGCCGTCGCGCAGGCTTTTGAGTGCGCCGATTAGCATGTCGTCGTCGGAGGGGTGAAGTCCGATTGTGGGTTCGTCGAGCACATAGGTGACGCCCGTTAAGTTCATTCCAAGCTGGGTTGCGAGGCGCGCCCGCTGGGCTTCGCCGCCCGAGAGCGTCGAGGCTTCGCGGTCGAGCGTCAGATACGGCAGCCCGACCCGCTCGAGGAATCCGAGCCGCGCGGCGAGCCCCCCGAGAGCCTCGCGCACGGGTTCGTACTTCGGGTCGGCGGAGAGTCCGTCGACGAACTTGCGCGCCTGATCGACGCTCATCGCGAAAAATTTGTCGTACGAAATCCCGCCGACAAACACGTTGCGCGAGCGTTCCGAAAGCCGCGCGCCGCCGCAGACGGGGCAGGGCGCGGAGGTCTGGAAGACCGACAGGCGCGCGCGCAGCGCGTCGCTGGGAGTCAGGCGGCAGATTCTGTCGACGTCCGCCAAAACGCCGTCGAAAATTACGGGTTCGGGCTTGGAATTGCCGCGTTTGATTCGCAGCATGAAAATTCTGTCAGGGTCGCCGTATAGGATTGTGTCGCGGACTTTTTGCGGGAGTTCGCGCCACGGCGTGTTGGGGTTGAACGGGATTTGTTCGGCGAGCTGGCGGAGAATCGACTTGCGCTTTATAATCATACTTTTCGCGCCGTAGCGCCACGCCTTGACAGCCCCCGCGCGCACGCTTTTGGTGTCGTCGGGCACGGCGAGCTCGGGGGCGGTTTTCATCACGCGCCCGATTCCGCCGCAGTGGCGGCACGCGCCGTCGGGGTGGTTGAATGAAAAACTTCTGACGGTGAGCGGTTGGAAGGTTTCGCCGCAAATTTCGCAGGCGAGCGCGCAGCTAAGGCGCAGTTCGCGCAGTTGCCCGCCCGTCTGCGATTCTGACGAATACAGCGCGACGGCGCGGTCGCCGCCCTCCCTGAACGCCAGCTCGAGCGAGTCCGCGACCCTGTCGCGCGAGGCGGAGGACGAAGTGAATCTGTCCACGACCAGCTCGACGTTGTATTCCTTCGTAGCCGAGAGCGATTTCAAAATGCGTTTTTCCTCCGCCGCGTCGTCGAGCTCCAGAATTTCGCCGCCGACTCTCGCGCGCTGCCACGCCTGCTGCCTCAGCGATTTCAGCTCCTCTTTGACAGCCGCGGGCTTGCCCGAGCTTCTGGGCGCGAGAATGTAAATGCGCGCGTCGGGCGGCAGCGCGAGAACCGCGTCCACGCATTCGTCCACGCTTCGGCGCGAGACTTTCCCGCCGTCGTGCGGGCAGCGTTGTTCGCCCGCCACGCTCCAGACGAGCCGCGAGTAGTCCGCGATTTCCGTGAGGGTCGCGAGCGTGCTGCGGGGGTTCGAGCCCAGCGACTTCATCTGCTCGATTGCAATCACGGGCGAGAGCCCCGAAATCGAGCCTACGCACGGGCGGTCGATTTGGCTGAGTGCGCGGCGGGCGTCGGCGGAGAGGCTCTCCATATATTTGCGATAGCCTTCGGCGTAGATTGTGTCGAACGCCAAGGTCGTCTTGCCCGAGCCGCTCCTGCCCGTAAACGCCACGAGCTTCCCGCGAGGAATGTCAACGTCCACGTTTTTGAGGTTGTGCTCGCACGCGCCGCGCACGCGTATGAAGCCGTCGTCGCGCATTTGCGCGTCGGCAGTTTTTCGGGATTTTCCGCCTGTTGATTTTGTTTGCATTGTCTTGTCTCGAAAATCTATAGTTTCGGCAAATGTTAAACGGTTTCCAGCAAAAAGTTGTATCGTGGGCGATTGTGTGCGTCGCGGTATGCGCAATCGGCGGCTTCGCGATTGCGGTGTGCAATATCTTGGCGGCGTTCCTCGACAAGTTCGGGGCGGTCGTCTGGCCGCTTGCGGCGGCGTTGGTGCTCTCGTATATCCTCAAGCCCGCAGTCGATTTCATCGCCGTCCGTGCGAGAGTCGGGAAGGCGGCGGCGTGCTGGATTGTCTTCGCGCTGCTCGTCGCGGCTCTTTTCGGGATTTCCCTCGCGGTTTTGCCCGCGCTCGTCGGGGAGATTTCCGACATAGTCGCGGACATTCCCGACGGTGTGTCGAAAATTTCCGCGTCGCTTTCGGAGCAGTTCCCGCAACTAAAGGATATAATCGCCGAAAAGTCCGCAGCATTAAAGCAGACCGCGCTGAAAAATCTTTCGGTATCGGTTGCGCTCGGGTACTTGGGCGGATTTTTCAAGACGGCGGCGAGCGCGACTGGCGGGGTGGTCGAGGCGGTTTCGTTCGTGGCGGCGTTCGCGGTTGCGCCCATATATTTATACTATATGCTCGCGGGCGATTTCGACTTCCTCGCATTCCTCGAAAAAAATCTCGACTTCGCGTCCCCGAATGTGCGCGAGCGGATTATGTTTTGCGTCGGCAGGTTTTCGTCGATTCTCTCGGCGTTCTTCAGGGGGCAGGTTGTGATTGCGCTGATAATGGGCGTATTGATAGGCTCTGGGCTTGCGCTTGTGGGGGTGAAGTTCGGATTTCTGCTCGGATTTTTCGCGGGGCTTTTGAATATCGTTCCGTATTTCGGGACTATCGTCGGGCTGGGGACGATTCTGCCGACGGCGTTCCTCCAGTCGGGAGGCGGGCTGATTACGGCGGCGTTGGCGTTGGCGGTATTCGTCGCCGTCCAGATTCTCGAGGGGTACGTTCTGACCCCGAAGATAATGGGCGGGCGCACGGGGCTTCACCCGACAGTCATAATATTTTCGGTCTTCTTCTGGGGGATTGCCCTGAACGGGATTCTCGGAATGATTCTCGCGATTCCGCTGACGGCGTTTTTGGCGTCGCTGTGGGCGCGGGAGTTTAAACACTAAATCAAAAAAATGGAGAAAATGAAAAAGGCTTTTTTATATATTATAGTGTTTGCGGCGGCGTGCAGGCTTTCGGCGCAGATGATGACTTCGGCGGCGACTCCGCTTAACATTCTCGCGCCGCAATGGAAGATGGGCATAACCGCGGAGGCGGCTGGCGAATTCGCGCTGCCCGCGGACATTTCCGACGGACTCGACGGCGATGTCGGCGTCTACTCGGCTTCGGCGAACGTCAAGTTTCAGGGCGCGTACAACGACAGGCATTTTCTGACGCTGTCGCTCGGGTACTCCTATTCGCAGTACGATTTTTCTTCGGACAACGCGCCGTTTTCGTCGATGAACAAAACGTCGGCGTTGGCGTTCTACACGGGCAGGATAAACGAACGCTGGGGGGCTTTCGCAATCGCGGGGGCTTCGTTTGGCTCGCAGGTCGGCGAGTCGATGTGGGACGGGCGGACTGCCGCGGCGGGCGGCGGAGCGTCGTACAGCTTTTCTCCCGACCTCACGGTGGGGCTCGGCGGCTTGGCGTACTCGCGGCTCGACAACACTTGGATTGGACTGCCCGTTGGTTTTATCGATTGGAAGATTTGCGACAGGCTGCGGCTGCGCACGTTCTCGGGTGCGGCGTTGTTCTACGACGTTTTCGGCGACAATTCGCTCGTTCTCAACCTCACGGGCGAGTACTGCAACTCGTATTACAGGCTCGAGGAGCGCGCGGGCAATAGGCGGAGTGTGTCGGATTCCTACTTCCAGCTGTCGGCGGGCGCGGCTTATAATTTCTCGCCGCGCGCATATGTCGGCGCGTGCGTGGGCGGAAATTTCGGGCGCGAGCTCGACATGCGGACGAATTCCCGTTCCGCGGAGGAAATCGAAATAGATTCCGCCCCGTTTTTCGGAGTCCGCGCGGGAGTCTCTTTTTAGCGCAACCTGCGCTTCGGGCGGCGTTGCCCGCCTGCGTGGCTGGACGCGCCGCAATGCGTAGGCGGTCGGCGTCTTGCGGGCGGGTAGTTAAAAAAATTTGCCCCGAGGCAAAAATTTAGGTTGCCTTTCAAATAAAAATAGGCTTGTATACACAACTTAAATCAAAAAACGACCCGCCCCCGCGTTCGAAATCGGGGGCGAATTTCGCGGGGTCGCGGCGCGGCGGAATCCGTATAAAATGCGGGGTTCGGCGTGGAAATCGAATCTTTAAAACAAACAATTCATCATACAAGGAAACACAATGTCAAGAGTATGCGCAATCACCGGCAAACGTCCTGTAAAAGGCCGTAAGATTATCCACAAAGGTCAGAGCAAGAAGAGCGGCGGTATCGGTCTTCAACTCGTCAAGCAGAACAAGCGCACATTCAAGCCGAATGTCCAGCGCGTACGCGTACGCACTGCCAGCGGTGCGATTAAGCGTTTGTGGGTCTGCGCCAAGGCCATCAAGGCGGGCTTGGTCGAAAAGGCCTAAGGCGGATTCGCAGCAAAAAAAGGGGCGCAAAAATGCGCCCCTTTTTTTTGTGCGGTTGTTCGTTCTTTTTTCGTCGGCGTCCCGCTCCCCGTTTTTATTGCCGTCTGTGTGCCCGTCGGGCTGCCGTTTCGCGCCATATTGTCGTAGGTGCGTTCTTTGGGTTGCCGTACGGTATTTCGCGTTTTCCGCGCGTGCCGCCCCGCTCCATTCCCCCTCATTCAAATCCGCACCCGAAAACCCGACTTTCGATTGCCCCGCAAAGCTTTCAATAAAACGGTTGACAAGGCGGGCGGAGATATTACCTTGACCTTAATTATGTCTTGGGAACGTTATAAAAAATATTACCTCGGTCTCGAAAAGCTGGGGTTTGGTTTGGACGTAAGCAGAGTCGATTTCGACGACGCTTTTTTGACCTCTATGCAGGCTCCTATGAACGAGGCGTTTGCGTCGATGGTCGCGCTCGAGGGCGGCGCAATCGCCAACCCCGACGAAAACAGAATGGTCGGGCACTACTGGCTCCGCGCCCCCGAACTCGCCCCGACCCCCGAAATTAAGGCGGAAATCAAGGACAACATCGCCAAAATCGAAGCCTTTGCCAAGAAAATCCACGACGGCGAAATCAAGGGCGCGGACGGCAAATTTGAAAATATCCTCTGTATCGGCATCGGCGGCTCGGCTCTCGGCCCCGAATTTGTCGCGGAAGCCCTCGGTTCTCCCAAGAACGACAAAATGAAGGTCTTCTTCCTCGACAACACTGACCCCGACGGCTACGACGTCGTCTTCGAAAAGCTCGACGGCCAGCTCGGTAAGACTCTCGCAATCGTCACCTCCAAGTCGGGCGGAACTCCCGAACCGCGCAATGCGATGATTGAAGCCCAAGCGCGCTGGGAAAAGGCGGGTCTGGATTTCGCGCGCCACGCGGTCGTGACCACTGGCAACGGAAGCAAGCTTTTCAACTACGCAAAGGAAAAGGGCTTTATCGAATTTTTCCCGATGTGGGACTGGGTCGGCGGACGCACAAGCGAATTCGCCGCAGTCGGTCTCCTGCCCGCCGCTTTGCAGGGTATCGACATCAAGGCTATGCTCAAGGGCGCGGCCGATATGGACGCCGCAACGAGAGTCGCGGACATCTCCAAAAACCCCGCCGCGATGCTCTCGCTTATGTGGTACAAATGCACCTCGGGCAAGGGCAGCAAGGATATGGTTATCCTCCCCTATAAGGACAGACTGCTGCTCTTCTCGCGCTACCTCCAGCAGCTTATTATGGAGTCGCTCGGCAAGCAGCTCGACTTGGCTGGCAACGTCGTCGAACAGGGCATCACCGTCTACGGCAACAAGGGCTCTACCGACCAGCACGCGTATGTCCAGCAGCTGCGCGACGGCATAAACAACTTCTTCATCACCTTCATCGAAGTGCTCAAGGACAGAAACGGCGACAGCCCCGAAGTCGCACAGGGCGAAACCAGCGGCGACTACCTGCAGGCGTTCCTGCTCGGCACGCGCGAGGCGATTTCCGCCAAGGGCAGGGATTGCATCACAATCACCGTCGACGAAATCACCCCCTACACAATCGGCCTGCTCATCGCCCTCTACGACCGCACTGTCGGTTTGTATGCGAGCCTTATCGGCATCAACGCCTACCACCAGCCTGGCGTCGAAGCCGGCAAGAAGGCGGCAAGCTCGATTCTCGCAGTCAAGGCGAAGATTATGTCCGCCCTTTCGTCGAAAGAACTTACCGTGGACGAAATTGCCCGCGAAATAAATCTTGAAAACGAAAAAGAAATAGTATTTAAGCTATTGATACACCTTGCTTCAAATCCTTCGACTGGCGTAATCGCGACGGGTTGCGGATTTGATAGGAAATTTAAGAAAAATAGCTAAATCCCTACTTTAATAATATGAAAGCAGTCTCCATCTCCCTCAAAGTTCTGGCGATTCTCGCCGCATGCTTCTGCGTTTACGCTTGGGTCGACTCCCGCAAACAGGTAAGCACGGCGGAAGGCCACATGAAGGACGTTGCCGGCGAAACCCTCGTCGACAAAGCGTCCAAAGTCCCCGAAATTCTGAACGACAAGGCTAAAGCTGAAAACACCAATAATGCTTTCAGAAAGACCGTCGCCAACCTCGAGTCGCAGCTCAAGACCGAGAAGCGCGGCCACGAAGCCGAACGCGCCAAGAATATCCGCCTGAACAAGGACTTCGCCGACGCCCGCAAGGAAATCTCCACTCTCACCGAGTCGGAAAAATCCCTGAAGGGGCAGCTCGCGAACAAGGATTCCGTCATCAACCAGTATAAAAAGGAATTGGCGGAAAAGAACGAACTGCTTTCCAAGACCGACGAAACGGAAGCCCTCAAGGAAAAAATCGCAACCCTCGAAACCCAGCTGAAGACAAAATCCGACGAGCTCGCCGAAGCCAACAAAAAGGCGAAGCTCATGGAAATGTCTGAAGTCGTCGAAGTCATCGAAACCGACGCCAACGGCAACAAGGTCAAGAAGAAGGTTGTAAAAACTCCCTATGTCCCCAAGGGCGACATCGCGACCGTCATTTCCGTAGATCAGGCTAACGGACTTGTCGGATTGAGCCTCGGGCAAAAGGCGGGCGTCAAGGAAGACCAAAAGATTCTCCTCAAGCGCGACGGCCAGCTCGTTTCCGAAATCATCATCAACTCCTCCACCGACGACCTTTCGATTGGCTCGATAAACCGCTTGGTTGCGATTCCCGAAACAATCGAAGTCGGCGACCTGCTCGAGCTTGACGTCGAACAGGCAGTCTCCGCAGCTCCCGCAGCCGCGGCGGCCGAGAAGAAGGAAGGCGAAGCCGAAGCTTCCGAAAGCGAAGAATCCTCTTCCGAATCCGATTCGTCCGAAGATTCCACCGAAGCGTAATCCGCGCCGAGGCAACGGAATCCAGTTGGGTTTGACAAATATATGAAATATATCGCGATATTTTTGATTTCGTTTACCGCACTTGCCCTTTGCGGGTGCGGCACTACGAAAGAGAAAAAACGCCTGCCTTCGCGCGAAACCGACCACAGCGAACTGCCGTGGGACAGACCCGCGTCGTGGGAGGGCGGACTCCCTGGAATGGGCGGCGTCGGGACTCCGACACGCTACTAAGGCGTCCGTTTTATTCGCGGCGTGAACGCGGCGGAAGATTGCTGCGGAAAGCGCAATGAACAAAACGGGAAAAAGTGTTGAGAAAGATAGTTGTGCAATGCGCCAAAACTCTGGCGAAAAGCGCGACTGAAAGAGCCGCAAGCGTCATAAAAACGCGGAGGCAAAATAAGCTGGGCATTCGTACAAAATACGCGGTATAAAAGCAAAAAATGCGCCGAAAATCGGCGCATTTTTTTTGTCCAATATCGAGCTGAAATTTACCCCCAAATCCGTACGCTTAGTGGCGTACACGTCTAATTTTTTTTTGAAAATTTCCCCCGAAACCGCACATCCGTTGAATAACGCACCAGTCTGATTTTGTCCTAATTTTTGTCCCCAAAACCGCGTAGCCGATTCGCTGAGGAGAAGTCTGGTTTTGGATTTTCTTTGGAATTTTTTTCAAAAAAAATTGAATACGTTGTAATTTCTCTTAAATTTTTTTGCTTATGAAAAATATACATATGAAAAAAATACTTTTGTCGCTGTCGGCGTTGCTCGTTTTGCCGTTGTTTGCCGAAACCGATTTTATCCGCGTTTCAAAGGAAAATCCCCGCTATTTCGAAACAAACGGGAAGATCTGGATTCCCAACGGCTATAATCTGGCTTTCCCCAGGCCGTTTTTCTACGACAAGTCGAAGACGAAGCGTTCGAGTTAATCGAAAAACAAATATCCCAACTTGCCGCCAACGGCGGAAATTATATCCGCGTTTGGACCTCTTCCTATTTTTACGAATTTGAAACCGCCGCAGGCGTCTTCGACGAAAAAAAAACTTGCCCGTCTCGATCGATTGATGGCGCTTGCCGAAAAATACGGCGTACGTGTGAAATTGTGCCTCGAGCACTTCAGAAATGTAAAAAAATACACGCCCGTAGACGCCGAACGCGGCCTGCCAGTAGATATGTTTTCGAAATCAATATATTCGGGAGATTTCAAGAATATGGTAGAATATCTCGAATCCGAAAAAGGTAAAAATTTCTATCTTGCTCGCGCGAAAAAGCTTGCCGACCGCTACCGCGACAATCCGTACGTTTTCGGAATCGAACTTTGGAACGAAGGCGATACCGTGTCGGTATGGCCGCGCACCGATCTTATGGAAAAATGGACGGCGGAAATGCTGCCGCGTGTCAAGAAACTTTTTCCCAACCACATGATAATGCAAAGCCTCGGCAGCTTTTCGCAATACTTTATGTATGGGTGTTATTTTGAATACGCAAATATTGAGTATAATGATGTTGCACAGGTTCATCGCTATCTCGACTTGGGGGCGGAAATGGATATTTGCAAAGGGCCGATAGACGTATTTGCGTCCGACAGTGTCCGCGTTCTGCGCGAAATGTCCAAAACAAAGCCAGTCGTGTTGGCGGAAACGGGAGCTGTAAAGCCGAACCACTCTGGCCCTTCCGAGTTATACGAAAAAGATGCGGAAGGTTCGATTTTGCACGATGTATTGTTTTCTGCGTTTTACTCGGGTTCTGCGGGGGCGGGACAGTGCTGGCACTGGGAGGCATATATTTTGAAGAACAACCTTTACTGGCAGTTCGGAAGATTTTCAAAAGCCGTCGAAGGTTTGAATCCCATAGCGGAAAAATTCGAGCCGTTCCGCGCCGACACCAAGACTTTGCGCGTCTACGGGCTAAACGGCAAAAATACGCTTACCGCGTGGATTCGCGACAGCTCGAGCGATTGGCGTTCGGAAATAGAGCGCGGCGAAAAGCCCAAAACGGTTTCTTCCTCCGAACTCGATTTTGCCCGATTCATAAAGTCGCGCAAAGCGGTAAAGGCGCAAGTATATAATCCGTGGACAGACAAATCCGTCGAGGTTGAACTGAAAAACGGCAAGCTGCGTTTGCCAGATTTCAAAAAATCGGTTATCGTAAAAATAAAATTCGGCGAGTAGCTGCCGTTTGACAAAAAAAGGGGGATTTTTCGAATCCCCCTTTTTTTGCAGGTTTTTTCTATGGGCTATTTTTGCGTGATGCGAAGTGTTTGGGGCTATTTTGCGTCCACTTGCAGTGTTCTTGTGTGGAGGGCGGGGACGTTTTTCTCCCACGGGCGGCGGTATTCGAATTTGATTTCGTACGAGCCTTTTTGCGAAACGACGAAGTCGAATTTTTCGATTCCGCCCGCGCCGCAGAGGTTTGGGGCGGTGTTGTCGGGAATATAGTTCTGGGCGAGCATATTTACGCCGCTGGGGACGGATACGTTCCAGCCGTAGCCTGTCGTCGGGTTGGATTCCAGCACTACCGAAAATTGTTCGGCGGCGTTTCGGGAAATCTGGGCGCGGTTTTGCGAAAGCTCGAAGCCGCCCGAATTTTCCGTGCAACAACAGCCCGCAAGCAGAGCTGCTGCGGTCAACATCGAAAGTATTTTTGCCATACGTTTATTTAGACCGCCCAGCGGCGGTTTTGTTTTATTTTTTAGGGCGCAGTGTGCACAAAAATCCCGAAGCGTTCGGCTTCGGGACTTTTGCTCGAAATTTATTTTCTCTCGAGGTACGCTTCGGCGCGGCCGAGCATTGTGAGCGGGAAGTAATGCCTGTACCAGTTGTAGTTGAGCATAAATCCGCGCGCAAGTTCCTTCCCTTGCGGGAGCGGCGCGCCGTTGCGCAGGTCGACTTTCGCGCCCAGCCCGTACCCCGGGAAGCCCGTGCCCGTGTAGTAGGGTTCGTCCCAAGTGCCGTCGGGGGTCTGGGTGTTGACGAGAAATTCGCAGCCCTTTCTGATGATTTCGTCGTAGTTTTTGTCGCCGACGGAAAGGTATGCGCCCAGTGCCCAAGCGGTTTGCGAGGCTGTCGAGGGAATGCCCGTGCCCGCGTATTTGGGTTCCATATACGAGGCGATGGATTCGCCCCAGCCGCCGTCCGCGTTCTGTTTTGTCGCGAGCCAGTCGAGAGCCTTGCGTATCTGCGGGGTTTCCTTGTTGTCGCCGACCGCCACGAGTGCGGGGATTACCGCGCCGCAGCCGTAGACGTAGTTGACGCCCCAGCGTCCGAACCAGCTGCCGTCGTCCTCCTGTTCGTCGTAGATGAATTTGACCGCCTTTGCGATGGCGGGGTGGTTGCGCGAATAGCCGCACATTGCGAGAGCTTCGATGACGTGCGCGGTGACGTCGGAGCTCGGGGGGTCGAGGACTTCGCCGAAGTCGCAGAAGGGGATTTTTGTCACGACCTCGCGGGTATTGTCCCTGTCGAACGCCGCCCAGCCGCCGTTGGAGCTTTGCATTGCGAGAATCCAGTTGACGGTTCTGCGCAGCGCGGCGTCGATTCTGCGGCTGCGGACGCTTTCGCGCGGGATAAGGCGTTGTATGCGTTTGAGGGCGCAGATTGCGATTGCCGCGTCGTCGATGTCGGGGTAGTAGTTGTTGGCGCGCTGGAACGCCCAACCGCTGGGTTCGACGTGTCTGCCGACCTTTACCGACCAGTCGCCGTAATGGCGGTTTTCCTTCGCAAGGACGTAGTCGAGAGCCTTGAGTAGTTCTGGGCAAGTACCCGGGGTTTCGCCCGCGTCCATCAGGGCAATCATCGTCAGGAAAGTATCCCAGAGGGGGCTTTCGCTCGCCTGCAGCATCGTGCCTTCGCCACGGGGTACTTGCCAGTGCAGGTTGAACGCGTCGATTGCGCGCGACATATTCACTTGGTCTTTCGCGAATCCCTCGACGTGCATTACGATAATCCCGTAAATCCACGGCGGCTGGATACCGCCCCACGCGCCGTCTTCGTCCTGATGCTCGAGCATCCACTGGAGCACCAGCTTAATCGCGCTTTCGCGGAACGGCTTTACGGGCGAGCGGTTGTAGGCGTGGAGGGCGTGGTCGAGCTTCATGAAGAAGTTTTCCCAGCTCAGGAAATTCTTGTTTTTGCGGGGCAGGCGGTAGTCTACCTTGTCGCGGCCTTCGGGGAAGAGCTCGTCGAGCTGCAGCTCGGGCGGGAGTTCCTTGATGGGTCTGCGCGCGGTGAGAATGGAAATGGGCATCATCGTTGCGCGCGCCCACGCCGCGAAGTCGTAGATATTGAACGGGCACCAGCTCGGCAGGAACATAATTTCGGGCGGGAGCACGGGCGTATGCGCCCACGGCCACTGTCCGAACAGCGCGAGCCAGTATTTTGTAAATACGCGGATATTTTCGGTCCACTTGTTTTTTATCAGCCACGCACGCGCCTTTTTGAGGACTTCGTCGTCGGGGTCGAACCCGCAGATGCGCAGGGCGAAGTAGCATTCGAGCGTCGTGTTGATGTCGCCGTGTTCCGAGCCGTAGTAGACGTCCCACGAGCCGTCTTCGCGCTGTCTGTCGAGAATGTATTGGACGACCTTCGGCTTTTTGGGGTCGTCGAAATCTATAAAATACATTGCCAGAATCCACTGCGCTTCCATGCAGCAGTTGGTTTCGAGCGGGGCGCACCACATTCCGTCGGGTGCCTGTTTTGCCCTTATCCAGCTTGCGGCCTTTTTTATCGCGCCGCGCAATACGCCCTTCGCCTCTTCGAGATTCTGTCGGTTTTCTGTTTTTTCGCTCTGCATAATACGGATAATTTTCGCTTAAATTTTTTGAACAATCGCTCTTGTGGCAAGCAAATAATTTGTTTTGCGCGAAAAAAGTGAACAGTTGCTCATTTTTTTCGCCTCCGTTTTCCCGACACACGCCGACGCGCCCAAAGCGCGGGTTTCGGGTTTCCGCTTTTGCGCGGGGGGTGTTCGGTAGGGTTTTCGGGGAAGTCTTTATTTGAATTGACAGCCGTTGGAAAATTTTGGATATTTTATTTAGGTTTACGTTCCGTCATTGAACGGGGGAATTTTTCAAACTTATACATTATGACTATTATAAAAACAAAATCGGTTTTGGGGGTCGCTTTTGCCGCGGCGTTTGCCGCAACGCTTTGGGGCGCGGAGAAATCCGAAAAGCCCGCCGCGCAACCCGAACCTCTGAAAGGGGCTGTCGCAGACGTGCCCGACTACAAGCTCGACGACTTCCGCAATTTCTTCGGGCTTTGCTGGATAGGCAACGGGCACGACACTCTCGCCTACGCCCGCCAGATGGGCTACAAGCACGTTTATTATCAATGGGGAATGGAGCGCGATCCGCTTTCCGAGGGAATGTTTTTCGTAATCGAATCGCCCGAATACAGGGTCTATCCGCGCGTTGTTAATATAAATAAAAAGTATACGCCCGAAGAGAGGAAATGGTTCGAGCTCAACTGCTCGCTGATTGCGCCCGAAAAGCCGTTCCCGCAGAATATGGCAACGGGCTGGTTTTTCCCGCCCGACAAGTTTACCGCGACTCTCGACCTCCAGCAGGAGCGCGTAATCGAGGAAATCACCAACAAGGTCATTGCCGACACCAAGAAAATTGAAAAGAACGGCAGGAACTTCAAATTTTCGGGCTATGCATGGGACGTTCCGCAGCCGTTCGGCGATTTCTACAGCGAGCACCCGACAAAGAAAATGGACAACGGCAGGCAGGTAACCCTCGCCCATTGGACGGGCAAGGACGCGAGCGTCAAGCACCCCGACGTAACGCAGGAGTACGCGACGTACTCGGAGGGGCATTTTGAATTCTACCGCAGGCTGTTCGAAAAGGCGCGCAAGCAGATAAACCCAGAAGCAAAGTGGATTGTCGAACCCGCGAGCGTCTACAACGACTGGATGCGCTACATGGAATGGCCGTTTATGAAGGCGAAGGGCGACGGGCGCAAAAACTATATGCCCGACTTGGTCGCGACCGAATGCACCGAGACCGAATTCATCATCGACAAGCGCAATTTCGAAAGCGGACTTATCGACATGGCGCACGTGGGCACGACGACCCCCGACGTTTTCGACGACGCCACCTTAAGGCTCATCGCCGCGACCGCCGCGACACACGGCTCGTGGACGGGCTGGTTCGGACGCCCCGGCGGCACGGGCAACAACCCCGGATACCGCACGATAAACGATATGCCCGCGCGCCTTAAACTCAACAGGGCGGTCGCCGTCTGGGAGAACCTCAACCACACGCCGATTTCGCAGCGCAAGTGGGACGGCACGAACTATTCCAGCCCGACTGCGGGAATGACCCCCGAGGTAATCTGGGCGCTCCAGCCGCAGACCGGCAAGCTGTTTTTCGTCTTCCTTTCCGAGGACGGAAAATTCGAGATTCCCGCAGGCTACAAAGTCGACAATATCTATCACACCGACGGACTCTTCCGCGAGCTCGAACCCGTTCGCAAGAACATCGTGGCGGTTCGCAAAAACAGGATAGTCCAGCGCGCCCCGTACATCTCGGGCGTCGGCTTTGTTGCGCACTTGAAGAAAATCGATTCCGAAAAATAGGCGCGTCCAACCCACCCAAAAATCAAGGTTTTTATATGAATATTTTGAAAATAACATCGTTTGCGATTCTGTCGGCGGGCGCGGTATTGTGCGCAACGGCGGCGGAATCGGTAAAGTATCCGAAAAGCGACTTCCGCAACTATTTCGGCGCGGGCTGGCAGGCCGACGGCAAAGAGATAATTTCGTTCGCCAAGAGAATGGGCTACTCCCACGTCATGGCGATGGGCGCGGATATGGCATGCAGCCCCGACGCCAAAGGAATGTACTTTTTTATCGAGACCCCCGAGTACGGCACATACACCAGAAAGGTTTGCCCCTCGAAAAAATACACCCCCGAACAGATTAAGGACTGGGAGCTGAATTGCGCCCTTAGGGACGCGTCCAAGCCGTTCCCCGAAAATCTCGCAACGGGCTGGTTCTTCAGCGAAACCGACTTCAGCGCGCAGCTCGACTTCCAGCAGCAAAAAGTAATCGACCGCACGATTGACAGGATTATCCAAAACGTCAAAAAGTACCAAAAGCTGAATCCGAACTTCAAGTTTGCGGGCTTCAGCTGGGACGTCCCGCAGCCGTTCGGCGACTTCTGGAGCGCACAGCAGGGGCCGAAGCACAAGGGCGCGCAGATAACGCTCGCACACTGGACGGGCGGCGATTTCTCCTCCAAGCACCCAGAAGTCAAGCACGACTACGCGACGTATTCAGAGGGCTACTTTGAATTCCTGCGCCAGCTGCGCGAACGCTGCGACAAGGAATTCAATATGAAGGTGAAATTCATCGTCGAGCCGTACAACGTCTACAACGACTGGATGCGCTATATGGAGGGCGATTTCATCAAGTCCAAGCCCGACCCCCAAAAATACATGGCGGACTTCGTCTTGGAGGAAAACGGCACGACGGATTTCGTGGACGACAAGCGCAACTTCCAAAGCGGACTTTTGGACAAGGCGCACGTCGGCTCGTCCACTCCGAACGTCTGGGACGAACCGCAGGCGCGCAAAATCGCGGCGGCGGCGGCGACCAACGGCGCATGGAGCACGTGGTTCGGGCGAATCGGCGGCACGGGCAATTGCCCCCGCTACCGCTATGTCCGCGACGTCCCCGCGCGTCTTAAGCTCGCAAAGCTCCTGCCCGTCTGGGAAAACCTCAACGGCACGCCGCTTTCCGAGCGCAAGTACGAAAACGGAGTCTACACCTCCCCCAACGCGGGCATGAACGAATCCGCAATTTGGGCAAAGCACCCCGAGTCGGGCGATGTCTATTTCTCGATAATCCGCAAAAACGGCTTTATCCCCGTTCCCGAAGGCTTCGAAGTCGAGGAAATCGCGACGCTCGACGGCGTATTCCAAAAGCTCAAGGGGCTCGCCCCCAACAAGGCGAACCGCTGGCGCAAAAAGCCCGCTTCGATGAACGTCGAAAACGGCAAAATCGTCCCCACAAGCAACGATGTTCTCAATATGGGCTATGTCGTGAAATTTAAGAAAATCGAACAAAAATAAATCAGTGCATATGGATATGGAAAAAATGAAAAAATATACACTTTCGGCGGTGCTCGCGCTTTCCGCGGCGTCCGCCTTCTGCGCCGAACAGGCGGAGGAAAAGCTCGACTACACCCCCGACGACTACCGCAACTTCTACGGTATCTGCTGGCGCGGCTCGGCTCAGGACAATATCGACTACGCCCGCCAAATGGGCTACACCCACGTCGTATACCAGTGGGGTATGGAAAACTGCAAAAATATCGACGGTCTGAAATATTTTCTCGAAACGCCCGAGTCGGGGACGTTCACGCGCACGGTCGACATTCGCAAAACCTACACGCCCGAGCAGATTAAGGAGTTCGAGACAAACCTCGCCCTCAAGAGCATCGACAAGCCGTTCCCGCAGAACATCGCAACGGGCTGGTTCGGGCCGCCCTACCGCCTTTCGGGCATTCTCGACTTCCAGCAAAAGCGCGTCATAACCCGCACAATCGACAGGATTATGGAGCAGATTGACAGAATGGCAAAGCGCGCCCCCAACTTCAAGTTCGCGGGCATAGCGTGGGACGTTCCGCAGGCCGAGGGCGACTTCTGGAGCGAACGCAAGGGCGCGCCGATGAACAACGGCGGGCAGGTAACGATAAAATACTGGACTGGCTCGGATTCCGCAGTAAGACACCCCGAAACCGTGCACGACTACCCGACCCACAAGCTCGGGCACTACGAATTCTACCGCCAGCTTTTCGAACGCTGCCGCAAGGAGAAAAATCCCGACGCCAGATTCATCGTCGAACCCTATGTCCCCTACGAAGGCTGGATTAGGGACGTGGAAAACGACCTTTTGAAAACGAAGGGACTCGAGGAAACCAAAAAGTATCTGCCCGATATGGTCTGCTCCGAGGGCAGCGGCTTCAAGTTCTTCGACGACCCCAGAACCACCGCAAGCGGCTTGTACAAAAAGAACCAGATTTCGTCCTCCACCCCCAATGTGTACGACGAACCCTCCGCGCGCAAAATCGCGGCGAACGCGGCAATCAACGGCGGCTGGACGCACTGGTACGGACGCCCGGGAGCTACGGGCAATATGCCCGACTACAAGTCGATTCGCGATGTCCCCGCGCGCCTGAAGCTCGTGAAAATGGTCGCCCTTTGGGAAAACATCAACAACACGCCGCTTTCGCAGCGCAAATGGGACGGGCACGTTTATTCGTCGCCCACGGCGTATATGGACAAGCACGGGCTCGGAGCTCTCCAGCCGCAGACGAACAAATTTTTCTTTGTCTGCAACACGGACAAGGCGAAAATCCCCGTGCCCGCTGGCTACGAAGTCACCGCAATCTACTTCACCGACAGCCTCTTCAAAGAATTCACAAACAACGAAATGAATTCCTTCAAGCCCTCGATGAACAAGGAGTTCTTCAAGGTCGAAAACGGCGTCATATCGCCCAAGGGCGTTTCGGTGACGGGGCAGGGATTCATCGCGACAGTCAAGAAAATCGACGCTCCCGCGAAATCGGAAGCTAAATAAGCTCGCTTTTATTCCGATTTTATAAACATTAAAACGCGCGCACCGAATGGGCGGTATTTTTCGGATAGTCGAGAAATATAAAATTCCCGTTCGGGGCGCGTAAAATTTTTAAAGATTATGAAAAAAGTATTCCCGAAAATTCTATTGGCGGCTGCCGCGCTGGCGACCGCCTCGTGCGCGGTCGTGATAAGCGACGAAAGCTATGCGATGGCAAGCCGCGGCGAAACGGTGCAAACATACAAGGGCTTCAACAGCTCGAAGGAGGCGTTGCACAGCGCGACGCTGATGGCGTTGCAGGAAAGAGGCTGGACAATCATAGACTCGGGGAACCCGATTAAGGCGCGCCTGAAGAAGTTGAGGCAGGAGGCAAATGTCTCGATAGAGGTAAAGGCGAACGAGTTGGTGGTGGACACAAAGGGGTCGCTGGTAGACGGAAGCAAGGCGTACGTCCCCGTCCGCTATCTAAACAATCTGATACTAACCATCCGCAAAGCGGGCTTGTGAAACTACCGTTGATACGGCGTTTCGGGGAAGAAACTGCAATGGGTACGTAC
>DJPO01000116.1:0-12826 GCA_002437405.1 Opitutia bacterium UBA6410
CTTGCGCCCGCCGTATCAACGGTGATTTCACGCGCCCAAAAAAAAACTCCCGCACTGGAACTACCCTACACTTATTATTTGGGTGTGGGTTTTTAGTTGGGCGTCTCTTCGGCGCGCTTGAGGGTATAACCTGTTTAGGAAAATCCAGAACTCAGTCGAGTGGTTCATAAAACGCACATGCGCCAACTCGTGAAAATATATATACTTGCGTAATTCGATTGGCAGCAGCATTATCCTCCAGTTGAACGAAAGCCCTCCTGTCGACGATCTCGACGCCCATCTTCCTTTTTGGTCGCGCACCGAAATCTTCGAAAATCCAAGTCCCACTTGCTCGGAAATTTTTTTAATTTCGCGCCCTATTTCGCCCCTCGCAAAATCCTTGAAAAGCTTTTCAACCGACTCTTTTTTTGCGCCGTCTTCGTAGACTATCCCGAGCTCCGTTTTCGTTCGGACGAAAAAACCGCTTGCGCTTGTCGGTTTTAGCCAAACTTGCAAGTTGCTTTCCTCAAGCTCTATTTTCGGATTCTTTTCGAGATATTCCCATAGGGGAGTCGGCGCGACAGCCTTTTGCAATGCGCCCGCGAGCCAGTCCAAATTTGCGCGCACAAAATCCATTGCCTCGGCAATCGGGGCTAGGGCGGGCTTTGTCAGAACCGCCGAAGTCGGCGAATCCGCCCACATTTTGAAGTTGCGCGAACTGGCGACGCTCTTGATTCTTATGCGCACGCGCCCGATTGGCGGACATTCGATTTCCCCGATTGTCTCCCGCGGCATATTTTTTCTCTTCTTTTATTTTTCGGCGGCGGAGTTTTCCGAAATGCGTCTGATTTCCGCGATGTAGTCGCGCAATGCGCCCTCGGGCTCGATTTTTGCCGCCGCCGCCTTGCGGACGGTTTCGAAAAGTTCGCGTCCGATTTTCAGCGATTCGGGGCAGTTCTTTGCGGCGGTGTCGAGAATTTGCGCGTCGCCCTTTTTGGCGATGTCGAGCGCATAGCGCAACGCCGAAAGCTGCGGCGGGATTCCGTCGAAAAGCCCGCCGACTACGCGTTTTTTGTGTTCCTGCGCCTTGACTTTCTTCCAGATGTCGAGCACGGCGTCGGTGTTTTCCGCTTTTTGTTCGCCGAAGACATGGGGGTGGCGGCGGACGAGTTTGTCGGCAAGCTCCGCGGCGACGTCGTCGAAGTCGAACCGTCCCTCTTCGTTTGCGATTTCGCAGTGCAGGAGCACGTGCATTAGTACGTCTCCGAGTTCTTCGCGCATTTCGGCGGTATCGTCGTCGTCGATTGCCTCGAGCAGCTCGGCGCACTCTTCGACCAGATGTCCGCGAACCGATTTGTGTGTTTGTTCCCTGTCCCACGGGCAGCCGTCGGGCGCGCGCAGGCGTTTGATAATTTTCAGTAAACTGTTAATCGGTTTTTCTTCCATTTGTCTATTGATATACGGCGTATTTTTACAATATCAAGCATTATGAAAGCGAAAAATTTATTGTATTTGGCGATTTATGTATTCGCTCCGCTCGGTGTTGCGGGCGGAAATTTTCCCGATCTGCTGGTACATATGTCTTTTATCCATCATATTGTCAATACACACGTTATGCTGCATTCTGATAAGACAATATTGCAGTGTAAGTTATCGCAATATTTTAGGCGACGATTCTTCCATTTGTTTCTTGGGTGTTCCCCAAATTGATTTGATCCCCCTCAAAACTACCCCTTTTAGGCTACGGAATTTTTAATTTTTTTACTTGACACCGGGGGGGGGGGGGTAATGTGGGCGAATGAAAACTTTATCAGGCTGTTCTGCGTTTTTATCTTTAATAATATTAAGCGCTAATTTTTCCCCCGTAAGTGGAGCTTCTGTCAATTCTACCCTTAATGGAACGGAATTAAAATCCTTGTATACCGAGACGCTTCGTTTTTTTGACGCAAATAATGTAATAGAAAATGTCTATTTCCCTGAAAATTCACGCATCGAGGTTGTTGAAGAATCTCAACAATCTAAATATCAAGAATTACATGCATTGTATTTTGCAAATTCGAAAACAAATAAATGTATTTTTGACGGATTGCAGATTTCTTTTAGAAAAAAAGTCGATTCAGATACTGCTAGCTGGAATAGTCGCGCTATTTATTTTACAAGAGGAGCGATAACAAATTTTGCCTCTTTTAAAAATATTAAAATAGATGCATATACCGATGGAACCGAAAATGGAAGACATTTTGGGTTGTTAAATTACGGAGATATCAAAGAGGCAAATTTTAATGGCGCTAAAATAATTTCAAATAGCGATAATACATATGAAAACAAATCAATCGGAAATGAGGGCGGAATAATTGAGAGTTCCTCTTTTTTCAATCTGGAGATAAATGCTCAGAATAAATGTAACTCCATAAATAATAAAGCGGCTATTCGGGCATATGCGGTTTTTTCAAGTGCTGGTGGCCCAGATAGTAATAATGTTAGAAGTGGAAGTATAAAAAATTCCTCTTTTGTTTCAAATTTATATAATATATATGCGGAAAATAGTGGAGAATCGGAGGCTCGCGCATTTGGATTTGTTTGCGAAAGCATACATGCTGATAAAACATCGATTATAGAAAATTGCGTATTTGATTCGTCTACATATAACATTGTAGCTAAAAACAGCTCTGTTAATGGTACTGCCACAGCTTACGGTATTTTAGTTTGGGAAAATGCCAAAATTTCTAATTCAAGTTTTAAGAATATGAAAATAGGAGCATATTCCATTGCGGATAATTCCGCAGCTCATATTCTTTATTTACAAGGGAATGCCAAAATTTCGAATTTGGATTTTCGCGGAACTTTAGTTTCCGATAAATTAAATCAGGAAACGGGGATGTGGGAAGATTATAGACTTTTTAGCAAGAAGGATATTGGGGCTTCAGGTTCATTGGAAATTGCGGCGAAAAATATAATTTTAGGGAACGGAAACGTTTTTAATGCCCAACTTGATTCGGAAGACGATTGTTTGCGTATAGATGCATATGATAAAAACGAAATGTTGGGTGAGAATATTTCCGGAGCAATAATAGATTCCGATTTTGCTTTTAATGGAGGTTGTTTGGATATAATGAACAAACGCAATAATATTGACGGCGCAACTCTAGCTGTCAACGGAGTTCTTGCGATAAATGGCGGAATTTTGTCCGTATATCTTTCGGAAGACTTCGATTATTTTTTGTGTAATGAGTTAAGCGTAATCCAAGCGGAAAATATATCTACGGTGCATTTTGACGATGTTAATATTTATTCTTCCGTCGGGACGGAAATTGATGCTTCAAAATGGGAATTAGTTGTAAAAAATAACTCCGTAATTATTAGTTTTATCCCCGAAGCAATGAATTATGCGTTGCTTCTTGGGATATGTTGCCTTTTCTCCGTTATTGTTCAGAGAATTTATTGCCACAGAAATTGTTGCGGAGAAAGCGGGGAAACGACTACCACTTGTTGAAGTGGATTTTTTGCTTTTTGAATCTTTGCGGGTCGGGGGCGGGCGTTTCCGCTCCGTAGCCCAAGATTACCAGTGCCATCGGCTCGATGTTTTCGGGCAAATTGAAGTATTTTTTGAAGCCCGCGATGCGCGTCTTTTCGGGGGCGATGCCGCACCAGCAGGTGTCCAGCCCGAGTTCCTTTGCGCGCAGCAAAAGGTTTTGGGTGGCGGCGGAGCAGTCGTATTGGTAGTAGCCGCCTTCGGGGATTTTGAACTGGGCGTCGAGGTCGCCGCAGACGATTATCGCCGTCCCCGCGTCTTTGAGAGACTCGCAGTACGGGTGGATTTTCATTATGTCGGCGACGGTTTTTTCGTCGTCGGCAACGATGAATTCCCACGGTTCTTTGCCCATTGCAGTTGGCGCGTGCATCGCCGCGTCGAGTATGTCGAGGATTTGCTCCCTGCTTGCGCGGCGCGTGTTGTCGTATGCGCGTATCGAGCGGCGGGTGAAAATTGCGCTGTTTTTGTCCATCAATAAGCCTTTCTTTTTTTATCTGTATAAGTGAAATTTTTTCGAGCTTTCGCGGAACGCGTCGGCTTGGCGTTTCCATTTTGCGACAAATTTCGCGACATTCGCGTTCCGCCCCTTTGTCGTGATTTCCCTCCACCACTCCGCCGAGCCCGTGTGCTTGTTGAAGAGCGACTCCTGCGAATTCGTCGCCCGCGTGAACGCGCTCCAGTCGCCCCACGCGCAGGCGAGCCGCATCATGTGGAAATTCAGTTCGGTGAGGTTTAGCGAATTCCAGTCGGTAACCAGAACGTAGACGCCCTCGATTTTCGCGCCCTTTGCGTTTTTTGCGACGGCGCGTTTGTAGGACAGTCCGCGGATTTGGCACTGCCGTAGCGCGGTTTCGACCTGCTCTGCGGTTTTGCCTTTGTAGGTGATGAAGCGGAATGGGTATTGAGTGCCGTATCCGTGCTGGAAGCTCCCGAGCTGGCAGCCCAGCCCCGTCATCGGGTATCCGATTGCGGCGGCGGCGGTCGGGACTGCGGGGCTTGTTTTGACCCATCTAAGCCCCGTGTCGTCCCAGCGCATCGAGCGGTGCCAGCCGCGCATGGGCACGACTACCAGTTTCCCGTTGCGCTGTTGCTTTGAAGTGATTTCCATCGCGCCTTTTGTACCTTTTGCGAACTTGGCGAGCTCGCCGATAGTCAGCCCGTGGACGTACGGCACTTGGAACATTCCGACGTAGCTTTTGAACTGAATGTCGAGCATCGGGCCGTCCGCCTTCAGACCTCCGAGTGGATTCGGGCGGTCGAGCACAACCACCGTCTTGCCGTTTTCGAAGCACGCCTCCATAGCCCTTAGCATACAGCTTATGTAGGTGTACGAGCGCGCCCCGACGTCCTGCAAATCGATCACGAGCACGTCGATTTTCTTCAGCATTTCGGGGGTCGGCTTGCGGTACTTGCCGTATAGCGAGTAGACGGGCAGCCCCGTGCGGCGGTCGATTTTGTCGAGCACGGGCACGTCCGCCTTTTCGTCGCCGTAAATGCCGTGCTCGGGGCCGAATAGGGCGACGAGGTTGACATTGCGGGCGCGTCGGAGAATGTCGACGGTGCTTATTCCGTATCGGTTGACGCCCGCGGGGTGGGTGAGCAGCCCTACGCGCTTGCCGGCAATCGGGGCGAAGTTTTGGGACTCGAGCACGTCGATACCGAGCATTACTTTTGGTTTTGCCGCCCACGCGCAGTTTGCGGAAAGCGGGAGCAGTGCGGGCAGTAGCGCGCACAAAATTGTCGAAAGGATTTTTTTCATTGGAAAGTCTATTGCTACGGATAATTGCGGATTTTTGCGCCTCTTGCAATAAATATTGGCGCAATTTGCGCGGGCGGCGGGCGACCATTTTGTCGCGGGTGTGTCAAAAAGGCACAATTTTGTCGCGCGCGGCTTGTCGGGGCGGCGGGCGGCTTGTTTTGCAAGTAGTTGGGAGTGCGCGCAATGGCGCAAAAATTCACCCGACCTAACTTTTGGCACGAAATCTGTTAGCAATAGTGTGCGTAAAAAAAACGGCAAAAAACTTCAAAATTTATAGAATAAATATCGGATAAACCTGTCTAAGATATTAGCAGAAAAACGGAGGGGGTTAAAACCCGAACGACAATGATAGGAATAAAGGAAAGTAAAGAAACACTGGATTCGCGCCAAAAGGCTCTTTTCGTGAAGTATTATCCTGTCGTGGCGAAAATCGTGAATTCGATGAAGTCGAAGTTGCCGAACTACGCCGATGTGGACGAGCTCCATTCGGCGGGCGTGTCGGGACTCGCCGACGCGGTGCGCAGGTTCGACCCTTCGCGCGAGGGCAGCTTCGGCGGATACATTGCAACGCGCGTTCGCGGGGCGATTATCGACGAGCTTAGGAATCTCGACTACATGTCGCGCTCGGCTCGAAGCGATGCCAAGAATCTCGAAAAGCTACGCGGCGAGCTCGAGCAGAAGCTCGGGCGCGAACCCACCAACGCGGAATTGCGCGGCAGGCTCGGCGTATCCGAAAAACAGTTCGACAAAATTCTCAGACGCACCCAGTCGTACTCTTTCATATCGCTGAACAATTCGCCCGAGAGCGACGACGGGAACACCCCGACTTTCGCGGAATCGATTGCCGACGAAAACGCGGAAACCGCCGTCGAATCTGTCGAGCGCAGGGAGCTTGCCGAGGACGTGCGCAGGAATATCGCACTGCTGCCCGAACGTCAGAGAAGGGTAATCGAAAACTACTACTTCAAGGACAAAAAGCTCGGAGAAATCGCGCGGGAGTTCGGATTGACCGAAGCGCGTATCTGCCAAATCCACGCACAGGCGTTGAATTCGCTGCGCCCGAAGCTCGACGCCCGCAACTAACGCGGTTGGCGCGCGGCTTCAAAACAAACGGCTTTAAAACGAAAAGCGCGACGGGCGGAAATTTGCCCGACGCGCTTTTTTGCGCCCGTTTTTGCGGCGCGGTCAGTAAACGCGCACTTCCTTGATGTACGCCTTCTTCGAGCCGTTCGTGGAATTTACCGCGATTTTCAGCCCCTTGAGCGGAACTTTGTCGAAGTTGTGCACGCGCTGTTTTTGGTAGTTGCCCGAAACCCGCGCCAAGAGTTTTTCGCCACCGTTTTCGGTTATCCCGATTACGTCGTAGTCCTTTGCGAGCATCGGCTGCGCCCCGCGTATCATGGATTTCAGCAGGTATTTCGAGCCCGTCTGCGAAAGCGCGCCCCAGCCCGATTCGAACGTAATCCGCACCTGCCCGACTTTCTTGGTCGACGCCCAGTCGAGGCGTATCCACGGCTTGTTCGCGGCGTCGGCAACCCATCTGTTTTTGTTCGTCTTGGGGGAGTCGAGATTTACCCCGCTTATGATATTTTCCGCCGCCGAGCCGTCCGCCGCTTCGGACGCGGAGACCTTTGCGCAGCGCGCCAAGTCGTCGGGGTCTTCGTTTTTTATCCCGACGATTGTCTGGTCGTTGCGCAGCAGCGTCTGCTGAAGCGATTTTAGCATGGCGGGCGTGTGGCGCAGCTTTGCGGGCGAAATTTTGTTTTCCGCGCACATAGCCGCCGCCGTCCCGACCGCCTGACCGACCGCGGCGCAAGTCGACATCACGCGAGTCGAGGTGAAGGCGACGTGCGAGCAGCTTATGTTGCGCCCCGCCATCATCAGATTGTCGAAATCCTTCGAATAGAGCGACGAGAACGCGATGTTGTAAAACGGCACGTTGTGCATCTGCTGGCAGGGGTTTTTATCTGCGGCGTAGAATCCTTCGGCGGGGTGGTCGTCCATCGGCCAGCCGCCGACGGCGACGGCGTCGTCGAAGTCTTTCCATTTGCCCTCGATGTCGTGCTGGGTCGTTATTTTTTCGCCGACGATTCTGTATGTGTCGCGCCGCCCCGGAACCATTCCGATTGTCTCGAGCGCGAGGTTTTCGACGTCCTTGTACTGCCCGCTGTTTTTGATGTAGTCCCAGACGCCCATTACGATTGCGAGAAGCTCGAAGCGCAGCATTTCGTTGTCGCGGATTGCGTCGTAGACGCCGCCGAGCTCTATCCACCAGTAGCCGTAATACAGCCCGTCGCCCTGAATGTTTTTGAGCTTCATCAGCTCGGGCGACATCTTTTTCGCCCACTTTGGCGGTATAAACGGCATGGGCTTGTCGTGCCTGCGCATTGTAATCATCAGCGACGACCCCTGCCGCGTTCCGACTTTGTCGTAGTCGCCCAGCGACTCCCCGAATTTCTTCGAACCGTCCCTGCCGCTCATTACCTCTGCGCCCGCCTCCATAGCAAGGCGCGAGTCGCCCGTGCAGTCGACGAAAATTTCCGACTCTATTTTATAGATGTTGCGCGCCGTGTCCGAGCGCACCCACGCGGACGAGATTTTCCGCCCGTTCTTTTCGACGCGGAAGACGGAGGAGTCGAGAAGCAGGGTGAGGTTGGGCTCGGTGATGCACTTGTCGTACAAAATCAAGTCCCACATTTCCCACGCAAGCTGCGGGTTGCGCGCGGCGTTTTCGAGCTTCAGCTCCTCGATGATGCCGCCCTCGCGCCAGCCCGTCCATTGGGAGGAAACGCCCAGCGGGTGCATTTTGATTTCGCTGCTCGAATTCCCGCCGAGCCGCGACCTGTCCTGAACGAGAATCGTCTTTTTTCCCGCGCGCGCCGCCGACAACGCCGCCGATATTCCCGCGAGCCCGCCGCCCGCGACGAGCACGTCGCACTTCAAAACCGCCGAGCGCATCAGCTTTTCGCCCGCGATAGCCCCCGCATTGTCGGCGGGCTGCAGAGCCGCGAGCCTTTCGGAATTTTCGTCGGTCGGCAGCTGACGCGCGAGAACCTGCGGAGCTTTGATTATCGCCGAATATCCGACGAGCGACATCGCCGACGCCGTGAGAAAGCCGCGGCGCCCCATAAGATTTTTTCCGTTCCTGTCCATAGGCAAAATATCGAATCGTTTCCTAATTTCTATCCGACAAGGCGGAGGGGGGCGAGAAAAATTTTTAAAAATTTTCTTGATTCCCGAAATATAGGGCATAGGGGTATACCCTATATTTTAAAAAAGGAAACCCATGCACAGAAATTGTCAGGAAAAGGAAAAACTCTGCGCCCGCCTCAGAAGAATCGAGGGGCAGCTGAGAAAACTCGAGGAGATGATCGAAGCCGACGCCCCGTGCGTCGACATAATGCGGCTGATAAACTCCGCAAACGGCGCGCTCAAGGGCGTTTTGTCGAAGGTCATAACCGACCACCTCCACGGCTGCGTATCCGCCGCCGTCGGGAAAAAGGACACCGAGATAATCGACGAGCTCGCCGACTTCCTCAAAACTTTGAAATAAATACGGAAATGGAAGAAGAAGATAAAAAACACGTCTGCCCCCACTGCGGCGGGCACGAACGCAAGCCCGAAAAGCATTCCGAAGAACACGAATGCTGCGGGCACGGACACGGGCATAGGCACGAACACGGGCACGATTGCTGCTGCGGGCACTCCCACGAAGCCGAACACGATTGCTGCGAATCGGAGCACCACCACGGCGGCGGTTGCTGCTGCTGCCATTCGGGCGGGTCGGAACACCACCACGGCTGCTGTTCGGACGGCGAAATTCCGCACCACGGCTTGAAACTTTGGATTGCCGCGGCGTCGATTCTCGCGAGCTTCATCGCGGGCGAATTCTGCGAATACGTGCCGTTTTATCCGCTGACCGACCCCGCGTGGATTGCGGTAATCCTCTGCGGTTTGCCGATTTTCTCCGAGGCGCGCAGGTCGCTTTTCGGCGAGGGCAAAATCACGAGCGCGCTCTTGGTGAGCGTCGCGATGATTGGGGCGTTCGCGCTTCAGGCGGCGGACTTTGCGGGATACTCCGAAAGCGCGGGGCACTCGCACGGAAGTTATATTTTCGTAGTGGCGGAAATCGCGTTTTTGATGTCGCTGGGCGAATGGCTCGAAGAGCGGACGGTGCGCAAGTCGAGAAGCGGAATCGAGTCGCTGGCAAAGCTTCTGCCGAAGACTGCGGTCGTCAAAATCGACGGCAAAGAGACGGAAATACCCGCCGACCAAGTCAAAAAAGGACAGATTTTGTGCGTAAAAGCCCACTCGGTTTTCCCCGCCGACGCCCGCGTAATTTCGGGCTCGTCGAGCGCGGACGAATCGGCGATTACGGGCGAAAGCGTTCCCGTGGAAAAAGCCGCGGGCGACGTCGTCTATGCGGGCACGACGAACCTGACGGGGTATCTCGAACTGGAGGCGGTCAAGGACGCGTCCAACTCGGAAATGTCGAAGCTCGCAAAGCTCGTAGAGGAGGCGTCTGGGCAGAAAGCCCCCATTGCGCGCACGGCGGACAAGTGGGCGTCTATGGTCATTCCGTCGGCAATCGCGCTTGCGGTCGTAGTGTTTTTCGTCTCGCACTTTTTGCTCGCAACGCCGTGGATTGAATCGGCGATTAGGGGCGTTACGATTCTCGTAGTCTTCTGCCCGTGCGCGTTCGTGCTCGCGACCCCGACGGCAATCGCTGCGGGGCTCGGCAACGCCGCCAAGCGCGGTATTTTGATAAAAAGCGGCGAGGCTCTCGAAATTCTCGCGGGCGTCCGCAAGGTCTTCTTCGACAAAACGGGAACTCTCACCGAAGCTAAAATGCGCGTCGAAAAATTCGAGGTCGCCGATTGGGCGGATAAATCGCAGGTTGCGGCGCTGGCGGCGGGCGCGGAAATGCGCTCCGAACACCCGATAGGCAGGGCGGTCTTCGACTTCGCCTCGGCAATCGCCCCCGCCCAAACGCCCGATTCCACAAAGTCGCTCGTCGGCGCGGGAATCGAAGCGGTCTTCGGCGGCAAAACGGTCTCGCTCGGCAAGCCCGACAACGCGGCGGCGGCGGAAAAATTCAAAGAGGGCGGATTGACGGCCGTCTCGATGAAAATCGACGGCAGGGAATGCGCAGTCTTCGGGTTGTCCGACACCGTGCGGCGCAGCGCGAAAACCGCCGTCCAAACCCTCTCTTCAATGGGAATCGACAGCGCGATAATCAGCGGCGACAACCGCGCGGCTGCGGAGAAAATCGCGGCGGAAACGTCCATCGAAAAAGTCTACGCGCCCGTCCTCCCCGCCAGAAAGCTGGAAATCATCGCCGAAGCTCAGGCTGCTGGCGACAAGGTCTGCATGGTAGGCGACGGCGTGAACGACGCCCCCGCGCTCGCAAAAGCCGATTCGTCGATGGCGATTGCCTCGCTTAAAAACGACATCGCGATAGAGTCGGCGCAGATTTCCGTCGCGGGCGGCGACCTGACGGCAGTCCCCTACGCAATCGGCTTGTCGAAATCGACATTGTGGACGATTAAGGCGAACATATTGTTCTCGATAACCGTAAATCTGACGGCGGTCGTGCTGGCGTTCTTCGGGCTGATAAATCCTGTCGCGGGGGCGTTGATACACAATATGTCTTCGGTCTGCGTCGTGATGAACTCCTCGCGCCTGTTGCGCTATAAAAAGTAGTTCGGCACAAAAAATGCAAAAAGCCTATCCATAGCGGATAGGCTTTTTTGTCTTCCGAAATGCGGATTACGCCCTCTTGTAATTGGGCAGATACGCGCCGTAGTCCAGCAGCTTTTTCTGGAGTTCGGCAACGTCGATTTTGTGGACTGACTGGTTTTTCTTCGCCGCGATTGACGCGCCGATACCCGCCGCCTGTCCCGTGATAAAACACGCGGGCATTACGCGCACCGAGCCGTGGACAAGTCTGTCCGCGCTGATGCAACGCCCCGCGGTATACAGATTGTCGAAGCCCTCGGGGGTAAGTATTCTGTACGGAATCCCGTAGCTTTCGCCCTTGGCGTATTTGTAAAGCCTGTCGAATTCCTTTCGGTGCTGTTCGAGCTCGCCCTTTTTGAAACCCGACGGGTGAATGTCGATGGGGTAGGCGTAGCGTCCGATTTCGTCGGAGAAGACGGCGCGCTTCATGTAGTCGTCAATCTTCAATACATAGTCGCCGATGAATCTGCGGGTCTCGCGCACGCCGAGCACCGAGCCGGTCGCCGTGATTTTCGCGTTTTCAAAACCCGGGACATACTTGTTGTAATAGTTTTTGTACTCCTTCATCGACTTTCTGCCGTGCAGGAGAGCCTTTGTGACCGAGTCTTCATCCGTGCCGTCAACCCCGAACGTGTGCCCGATATTGCCCGCGCCGAGGTTGTCGCCGATTCTTTCGATACCCGTCATATGCGGGTCGAAAAACGAGAAAACGCCCGCCTTGTACGCTTCGGCGACTTTGAAAGCCTGCGGCTGGTGCTCGACATTCGGGCGTTCCTTGCGCCACTTGTCCCAGTCAATAGAGCACCACGCGGAACAGAGAGTCCCTGGCATCATATTGCCGTTGGGGTCGCCCTTTTCGTACTTCGCGCCCGCCATGTAGGCGAGATCGCCGTTGCCCGTGGCGTCGATATAGACCTTCGCCTTTACCGCAAAAAGCCCGCTTATCCCCGAGCAAATGACGTGGTTGATTTTCCCGTCGCGCGCATCGACCGCCGTCAGCTTTGTGCAGAACGAAAATTTCGCCCCCGACTTTTCGACGAGGGAATCGTAGACGCGCTTGAGTGCCTCGATGTCGTGCGCGAAGCCGAAAAACGAGCGTTCCTCCTTCAGATTTTTAACCACGCGCGATCCGAACCCCGCAGGGAGAAAATTGATTCCGTCGGTAGTCTGCATGAATACGGGCACGAGAGCGGAAGTTCCCATTCCGCCGAAACACGACAGGCTTTCCGCCAAAAATACGCTCGCGCCGTTTTCGGCGGCGGCGACGGCAGCGGCAGTCCCTGCTGGGCCTCCGCCCGCGACAAATACGTCGACATCGTACTTGACGGGAACTTGCGCCGAAAAGTTCACAGAACCGCTCTTCGAAACGGCGCGAGAGTCGGCAGCGGCAACATTTTTACCGAAAGGGAAGATAGCCGCCGCAAGGGCGGAAAGTTTTAAGTAATTTCGTCTTTGCATAATTACGCTCCTTTTTTGAAAGTAAAAATAAAACAAAAGAGCAATTTTGGCAAAAGAAAAATAAGACAGGTAGAAGAAAGAAAAGACATCTCAGTCGGGCTTGTGGGCGCAAAGTGCGCCTCCCATTGAAGGGGTTTTTATGAAGGGGGCAAAGCCCCCTTACGGCGATTGGCTTTGCCAATTGCGCCTATCCTCAAACAGTAAATGATTCGGATTCCGTTTCCCGAGTCCTTTGTTTTTTAATCCTAGAGCAAAAGGAGTGAAGCGACTTTTGCTGTAATTTTAAAACGGCAATCCGAAACCAAGTTTAAAAACACCGCGCGCGGCTTAGCCGCGCTGTCTATGCGCGTCAAATTAGG
>DJPO01000116.1:12887-27989 GCA_002437405.1 Opitutia bacterium UBA6410
GTACGTACCCATTGCAGTTTCTTCCCCGAAACGCCGTATCAAGCCTGATTTCACGCGCCCAAAAAACCGTGGGCTATCCACTAATACACGCTAAATTTGAATTGGGTGGTGGTGTCGTAGGTTTGGGTGGGGCGTAGGATAGTCGTCGGAAAGTCGGAGTTGTTCGGCGAGTCGGGGTAGTGCTGCGTCTCGAAACACATTCCATAACGGTGGCGGTATATCCTTCCGTTTTTGCCCCTCTGCTTGTTCAGGAAATTCCCCGCGTAAAATTGCACCCCAGGTTCGGTCGTCGAAACTGTCATCTCTCGCCCCGTCGTCGGCTCGTAGACTACCACCGCTTCGGTCATCGCCTTCGGATTCTTTTCGTCCTTGTTCAATGCCCAGTTGTGGTCGTAGCCGCCCGCGCCCAAAAGCTGCCCGTCGTCGGCTTCAATGCGCGAGCCTACCGTTCTGGCCTTGCGGAAGTCGAATGGCGTTCCCGCGACATCGCGCAGGCCGCCAGTGGGAATCAGGTATTTTTTCGAGACGGGCGTAAATTTGTCGGCGTTGATTGTCAGCTCGTGGTTTGCAATGCTTCCCTTTCCCGCGCCCGCGAGGTTGAAATACGTGTGCTGGGTTAGATTGCAAATCGTGGGCTTGTCTGTCGTCGCCTTGTAGTTGACGGTGAAAGTGTCGGAGTTGTCGAGCGTGTAGGTCACCGTGACCTTGAGATTGCCAGGGTAGCCCTCTTCGCCGTCGCGCGCGAGCAGCGTGAGCACCAAAACCGCCTGATTGGAATTCGCCGAGGCTTTTACGTCCCATACGCGTCTGTCGAAGCCGATTCGCCCGCCGTGTATATGGTTGCCACCGCTGTCGTTGGGGGTTAGCTTGTATTCTTTGCCGTCGATTTCGATTGTCGCGTTGGAGATTCTGTTGCCGTATCTGCCGATTAGCGCGCCGAAATATGTGTTTCTGTCCGCCTCGTAGTCGGAGATTTTGTCGTAGCCGAGTACGATGTCGTCGAATTTCCCGTTGCGGTCTGGGACTAACATTTTGACGATTCTGCCGCCGAAGTTCGTGACCTGAACGGTCATACCCTTGGCGTTTTTCATCGTGTAGAGTTTTACGGGAGTGCCGTCGGAGGTCTTGCCCCAATCGGATTCCTTTACGCTCTGGGCGTCTGCCGAAAGCGCGAAAAGCGATGCGGCGGCTGTTGCGAGTGCGAGTAGTGCTTTTTTCATTATATAGATTTCAGATAATTTACCATTTTCGAAAATGCGCGTCCGCGGTGGCTAATCGCGTTTTTCTCCTGCGGGGGGAGTTCGGCGGTTGTCACGCCGCGCTCGGGCAGATAGAAGAGGGGGTCGTAGCCGAAGCCGCCCGCGCCCGCCTCGGCGTGGTTGATTACGCCCGCGATTTCGCCCGTAAAGATTTTTTCGGTTTCGCCCGACGGCGGGATTAGCGCGATGTCGCAGACGAATTTTGCGGTTCGCTTTTCGTCGGGGACATTTTCGAGTTCGTCGAGGAGCTTGCGGTTGTTGAGCTTGTCGGCGTCCTTGCCGTCCGCGCCAGCGTATCTTGCGGAGAAAATCCCGGGCGCGCCGCCGAGCGCGTCGACGCATATGCCGCTGTCGTCCGCCATTACGAAGGCGTCGGCGGGGGCGATTGCGCGCGCGGCGCGGGCTTTTATCAGCGCGTTTTCGGCGAACGTCGAGCCGTCCTCGACGGGCGGGACGAATCCGTCCAGCGAACTGACTCCGAAGACTTCGCAGTCGAAGTGTGCGTCGGCGAACATTCTGCGGAATTCGGAGATTTTATGTTCGTTTGACGATGCTATGCAAATTTTTGGTTTCATACGTTTGAATCCTCTCCGTAGTCGGGAGAGTCGGCGAGCATTTTGACTTTGAGGGCGGGGACTTCGACGAACTGCATTCCTTCGGAGGAGTCGAGGGCGGTTTCGAGCGCGCCCATTTTGGCGTCGAAATTGTCGATTGTGGAGACGAACACGGCTTCGGGAGTCGCCGCGCGAACGGCAGCGCCCCATTCGGGTTCGCCCTGATGGCTCAGGATTATGTGCTCGAGCCGCGCGAGAATGTCGGGCGCGAGCGAGTTTTTGATTCCCGCGCGCCGTACGATTCGGTAGCCGAGCACGACGTGCCCCTGCAAAATCCCGACTTTCGTGCGCTCGGTCGCGAATCCCTGCGTGTATTCGACCGTCTTGCCGATGTCGTGGAGAATGCAGCCCGCGAGCGACAAATCGGAGTCGATGAACGGGTAGAGCGGCAGGAGCGCGGACGCCATTCGCGCCATCTTCAGCGAGTGTTCCAGCAGCCCGTACATATGCGCGTGGTGCATTTTCACGGCGGCTACGGAGGTGAAGAAAGTTTCGGTTTCGTTGAGCGCGTACAGGACTGTCGAGCGCAGGGGAAGGTCGGCGATTTTTTCGACGTACCCGAGCAGCTCCGTCTTCATTTCCTCGGGGTCGAGCTTCGAGACCGCAACCAGCGACGGAAGCGCGGCTTTCGTCTCCTCGTCGGAGAGCCTGCGGGCGGACTCGACTTTCGGGCTGAGCCTGCCGTTGAAGAAGTCCGCGCAGGCTTCGATTTCCAACGCCGCGCCGACGGGGGCTTGCGATAGTTCGGCGAACGCGGGATTGCCGTCGAAGCACATCGCCGAAATCGTTCCAGAATTGTCCCCGAACTCGAGCATCAGGAAGTCCGAGCCGTTTTTCGCGGTCTTGACATTGCGCGAGCGCAGGATTACCACAGACGTAAACTGCCGTTTGCCGTCCTGCTGCCCGTACGCCTTTACCTCCGATAGTTTGGCGGGCATTTTTTTCAATCTTTCATTTCGATTGTAAGGCTCGACCAGTCGCCCATTACGGCGGATTTTATCGACTTTGCCTGCGGGCATTTTTCGGCGAAGCACTCGCGAACTTCGTCGTTTTCGGCGGCGAGAATTCCGCTCAAAACGAGCTTCCCGCCCGCCTTGACCGCCCCGATGAGGTTTTCGGCGTAGATGCACAGAACGTCGGAAATGATGTTTGCCAGCACGATGTCAGCCTTCTTCCCCGCGAGCGCGCCCTCGATTCCCGAGTGGACGAATTCGATTGCGTTTTCGGGGATATTGTTGAATGCGGCGTTTTCTTTGCTAACGCGTACGGCTTCGGGGTCGCGGTCGAATCCGAAGACTTTGCCAGCCCCGAGGAGCTTTGCGCTGATTGCCAAAATGCCCGAGCCGCAGCCCGCGTCGATTACGAATTTGTCCTGCGGATTTTCCTTGAGCGAGTCGATTAGCTCCATCGCGCACAGGCGGGTTGTCGGGTGGTCGCCCGTGCCGAACGCCAACCCCGCGTCGAAGTACAGAGCTTTGTCGCCCGCGGGGACGGGATATTCGCCGCGCAGCCAGACGGGCACCCAGTGCAGACCCTTGCAGTCCCACGGCTTGAGGTATTTTTTGTATTCGTTCTGCCAATCCACGTCGTTGACGGGTTCGGTTTCGTAGGATTCGGGCAGGGCGGGGAAGAACTGCCGCAACTGGGCGTATTCCGACGCCGCCTCTTCGGGCGTGTCGAAGTATCCGAAAAGCTCCGTGGGGGACTTGTCGTTGATTTTTTCGATGCCCCAGTTGGAGCGTACAAATTCGCAGAAGTGGTCTTCGAGCGGGTCGGAGAGTGCCTCCCTGATGGTTGTCTTTATTTTTATCATAGTCGGAAAGTGAGAGTAGAGAGTCGGGCGGCTATTCGCAAGCTTCTATTGCCGCCATTGCGCCGAAAGCCGCGGCGGTTATCGCCTGCCTGTATTTTCGGTCGGCGCAGTCGCCCGCGGCGTAGACTCCCGCGACGCTTGTGCGCACCGCCGAGCCGCTTTGCAGGGCGACGTATCCGTCGGGGTCGAGCCCGATTTGCCCCGCGAAGATTTCGGTGTTGGGCTTGTGCCCGATTGCCACGAACGCGCCGTCGCAGGGGATTTTTTCGGTCGCGCCCGTTTTGAGGTTTTTGACGAGCACGGCGGAGCATCTGCCGTTTTCGCCCGCGACGAATTCCTCGACGACGCTGTTCCAGACGGGGACGATTTTTCTTTCGGCGAGCACGCGCTCGGACATAATCTGCGAGGCTCGGAAACTGTCTCTGCGGTGTATTATTTTGACGCCCGCGCATATCCGCGAAAGAAACAGCGCCTCCCCGCACGCGGAGTCCCCGCCGCCGATTACCACGACGTTCTTGTTGCGGTAGAACATACCGTCGCACGTCGCGCAGGTCGAGACCCCCTTGCCGCCGTATAGTTGCGCCTCGCCCTTCGCGCCCGTAAGCCGCGGCGACGCGCCCGTTGCGATTATCACGTTGCGAGCCTCGAACACCTTGCCCGACTCGCAGAAGATTTTTTTGATTTCGCCCGAGAAATCGACTTTCGCGACAGCCGCGCTCTCGATTCTCGCGCCGAACTTCTGCGCCTGCCTGCGCATATTGTCGAGCAGGTCGAAGCCCGAAATTCCGTCGGGAAATGCTGGGAAGTTCTCGACGCTGTCGGTTGTCGTCAGGAGTCCCCCGGGCTGCGCGCCCTCGATTACGAGCGGGTTTGCGCCCGCCCTTGCCGCGTATATCGCAGCGCCCATGCCCGCGCAGCCGCTGCCTATTATGATTACATTTTCCATAATGAATGTGTCGGAGGTTGTTGGATATTCTATAAATTCGGACAGTAGGCAACCGAAAAAGTACCGCACATAAAACCGCGCGCCCCCGAAGTCCCGAAAAATCTTGCCAAAAAGCGAAAATTCGGGTCAAATAATCCCGATGGAAAATAAAAAGGCGATTGTCATTGGCGCGGGGGTCAGCGGACTCACCGCCGCTTGGGAGCTTAAAAACAGGGGCTTTGATGTTGTGGTGCTCGAAAAGTCCGACCGCTGCGGCGGCGTCATTTCCACATTCGAATCGGGCGGATTCCGCGCCGAGAGCGGCACGAACTCCGTGATGGTCTCGAGCAGAAAAATGCTGGATTTCGTCGAACGCGCGGGGCTTTCGGACAGTGTCGAGTACTCCAAACCCGCCGCGAAGAAGCGGTTTTTCGCCCGCTACGGCAAGCCGCGCGCCGTCCCGACTTCGCCCTTTGCGCTGCTCTTTACGCGCCTGTTTTCGTTCTGCGGGAAAATCAGGCTGCTTTGCGAACCGTTCGTAAAGCCCTCCGACCCCGAAAGCGAGCCGAGCGTGGCGGAATTTACCGAGCGCAGGTTCGGGCGCGAAGTGCTCGACTATGCGATAAACCCGTTTATGGCGGGGATATACGGGGGCAATCCCGAAAAACTTTCGATAAAATACGCGTTCGCGCCGTTCTGGAATTTCGAGCAGAAGGCGGGCTCTGTGATACGCGGGGCGATTGCGTCGATGAAGGCGAAAAAGGCGGAGGGCAACGTTTTCAAGCCCGTAATGCTGTCGTTCAAAGGCGGAATGCGCACGCTCGTCGACAAGCTCGCCGCCGATTTGGGCGAAAGCGTCAAAACGTCCGCCCGCGCGATTTCGATAGACTCCACCGCCGACGGCCGTTGGGAGGTCTCGTGGGGGACTTCGACGGAGGACTTTTGCGATACCTACGATGCTCTCGTTATCGCAGTGCCCTCGTGCGAGCTTAAGAACCTGCCGTTTGGCGGCGCGCTCGCGGCGACGCTCGCGCCGCTCGACAAAATCGAATACGCGCCCGTGGCGACTTTCACGATGGGCTTCAAACGTTCGCAGGTTGCGGACAAGCTTGACGGATTCGGAGTCCTTTTGCCCGAGCGCGAAAAATTCTCGATACTCGGCTCGCTCTACGTTTCGAGCATATTTTCCGACCGCGCGCCCGAGGGGTTTGTAGCGCTGACGAACTACGTCGGCGGAATGCGCCGCCCCGAGCTCGCGCCGCTGCCGCAGGACGAACTGCGCAAAATCGTCCTCGAGGATTTGCGCAAACTTCTGGGCGTCGAGGGCGAACCCGTCTTCGAAAAACTCTTTTACTGGAAACACGCAATCGCGCAATACAACGTCGGGTACGGCGAACTTGTCGAAGCGGCTGACGCCGCCGAAAGGGACTTCAACGCCCTCGCGCTCGTCGGGTCGTACCGCGGCGGAGTGGGCGTGGGTTCGTGCATTGAAAACGCGATGAAGGCAGCCGAGCGGTTGGCGGCGGGGTGCAGGTGAAAAAGGCGTTCATACTCGTAAACACGGGCACGCCCTCCGAGCTTACTCGCGACGGCGCGGAACGCTTTTTGCGCACGTTTTTGTCCGACCCCGAGGTAATTTCCGCACCGTTTTTTATCCGCTATCCGCTCGCGCGCAAAATCGCGAGGGAGCGCGCGGGGGCGTATCTCGAAAATCTCGGCAAGACGGCGGTAGACGGCCGCCCGCGCCTGCGGGTTTTGTGCGCCGCGCTGGCGTCGAAAATCGCGGAGATGACCGCCGTGGACACCTACGCTGCGTACAGGTACGGGGCGGAGTCGGTCGCGGACGCGATAAAGGCGGCGCGGGCGAACGGGGCGAAGGACATGCGGTTTGTCCCGATGTTCCCGCAGTCGGCTTCGGCGACGACGCTTAGCATACGCAGGGAGGTTTTTGCGCACAGGCGCGAAGGCGAAATCTTCCGATTCCGCGAAAGCTATTTCGACGACGATATGTACATTTCGCTGCTTGCGAAGAGTCTGACAAAGTACGCGGACGGCTCGCTGCCGACAATCGCCTCGTTCCATTCGATACCCGTGTCGCAGGATTCCCGCACGAACTATTCGGCGCAGTGCGCGCGCACGGTCGAGCTTTTGCGCGAACGCTCGGGCTTTGCCGACATCTCCGTTGCGTGGCAGTCGCGCACGGGCGGGTGGGTAAAGTGGCTCGCTCCCGAGCTTGAGTCCGAACTGCTGCGCATAGCCGAGGGCGGGGCGAAGGGCGTGAACGTAATCGCCCCCGGATTCGCCTGCGACTGCACCGAAACGTGCATAGAAATCGACGAGACCTGCCGCGCGATTTTCCGCGGCGCGGGCGGGGCGGTTTTCAGATACGTTCCGTGTCTGGACGACTCCGCCGAGCACGCCGTTATGTTTTCCGAAATTTTTGAAAAAATGAAATGATTTTGACGATACTGATATTTGCCGCGGGCGCGTTTTACGGGGCGTCCGCACTCGCGGGGGCGCGAACCGCCGACGCCCGCGGGTCGCTGCGTTTTGCGGCGGCGGGATTTGCGGCGCAGACGCTCGCGCTGGCGTGGTACGGCTTTGCGGCGCGGAATCTGCCGACGGTCACGGCATACGGGCTGCTCGAGACGATAGTCTGGCTTTTCGCGCTGATACACATAGCCCTTTCGCTCGCGACGCGCAGGCGTTTTACGGGGACGTTTTCGATGCTCCCCGCGTGCGTGCTTTCGCTTCTGCCGCTCGGCTGCCCGATGTTCTCGGGGTCGGCGGAGGGCGCGGCTGGGGTCGGGTTCTCGGCGGCGGTCGGGCTGCACGCGGTTTTCGCGGCGGTCGCGTACGCGTTCGTCGCGGTGTCGGCGTGCTGCGGGGCGATATATTTGAAGCTCGAAAAATCGCTCAAAGACAAAACCGCCGCGCTCGGGACGTGTCCGCCGCTCGAGACGCTCGGCAGGTTCGGGGCGATGTGTGCGGGCTCGGCGTTTTTCGCGACGGTGCTGGCGGTAGCCGCAGGGGCGGCGGCGGCGGAATCTTTCGCGATGGACTCGCCCGCGGGCTACGCGAAAATCGCGGCTGGGGCGATTCTGCTGGGCGTGCTGTTTGCGGTTTTCGTTGCAAACGCCCTTTTTAAAGTAGGCGGCGCGGCTTTCGCGCGGCTGGAAATCCTCTCGGGGATAATCGCGCTTTTGGCGGTAGTCCCCGTCGAACTCTTCAATCTCACGAAATGAAAGACGACATAAAAGAAAATCTGCTCGGGCTTATGCGCTCCAAGAGCTATACGCCGCTAACTCTTCCGCAACTCGCGACGGCTTTGGATTTGCCGAAAAAGTCCCGCCCCAAGCTCAAGAAGATTCTCGAGTCCCTGCTCGCCGACGGCACTGCGGCGAAGGTCAAGGGCGACAGATACGGAGTCTCGGGCGATTTGAATCTGCTTGCGGGGACAATCGCCTTCCGCCAGAGCGGCGGCGCGTTTCTCGACGTTCCCGACCACAGGGGCAGCATAGAAATCCGCCCCGAAGACACGGGCGTTGCGCTCAACGGCGACAAGGTTTTGGCACGCATTCTGCCGACCTCCTTCCGCCCCCGCAGAATGTCGGGCGGGCGCAAACGCTGGGACGCCGTCGAAGACGACTCCCGCAAGTTCGCGAAAGTCGTCAGGATTCTCGAGCGCGCGACGGACAAGGTTGTCGGGACTCTCCGCCGCTCGTACGGCTTCTGGCACGTCGTCCCCGACGACCCGCGCTTTTTCTACGACGTGATTGTCGCCGACCCGTCCAAGTCCGCGATAAAGCCCGCGCCCAAGGAGAACGACAAGGTTGTCGTAAAGCTCAACGACTGGGTTCAGCGGCATATGAATCCCACGGGCGAAATCGTCGAGGACTTGGGCGTAAGCCACACCCCGATGGCGGAGTACAGGGCGATTTTGGTAAAATACAACCTCTCGGAGACGTTCCCGCCCGAAGTCGAGGCGGAGGCGGCGGGCTTGCCCGACAGCGTCTCGGCGCGCGACATCTCGGGGCGTTTCGACGCGCGCTCGATTCCGACGATTACAATCGACCCCGAGGACGCAAAGGATTTCGACGACGCGCTCTCGCTGCGCACTCTCGAAAACGGCAACCGCGAAATCGGCATACACATAGCGGACGTTTCGCGCTACGTGCGCCAAAACACGCCGCTCGACCGCGAGGCTGCAAAGCGAGGCAACTCGACGTACCTTGTCGGGACGGTAATCCCGATGCTTCCGTTCAAGCTTTCCAACGGAATTTGCAGCTTGGTCGAGGACAGGGACAGGCTGGTGAAAAGCGTGTTCATCGAATACGATTCGTCCGCAAATATTGTCTCGACGCGGTTTGCAAATTCGGTAATCCGCAGCTCGAAGCGTCTTTCGTACGATCAGGCGCACGCGCTTTTGACGCTCGATTCGCTCGAAGAGGCGGCGGCGGTAAAACCGCCAGAAAACTACGAAACCGCGTTTTCGGGCAAGGCGTTGTCGGAGATGTCCAAGGGCGAACTTTCGGCGTTGCGCGATATGGTGCGCGACTTGTGGAAAGTCGCGGCAAAACTGCGTTCGCGCAGAATGAAGGCGGGCAGCCTCGACCTCGATATGCCCGAATTTAAAATCTTCTGCGACAAGGACGGCTACGCCGACAGAATCGAGAAAATCGAGTACAACGAAAGCCACCAGCTCGTCGAGGAATTTATGCTCGCGGCTAATCAGGAAGTCGCCAAGGCGCTGTTCGGCGCGAAAATCCCGTACATCTCGCGCGTGCACGACGATCCCGACCCCGACAAGCTCGCCGAGCTGCGCGACCAGCTCGAGCCGTTCGGAATCCATTGCGGCGACCTCACCCGCCGAAAGGAAATCGTCGGGCTTTTGGCGCAAATCAACGCCCACCCACAGGCGTACATTTTGAAGACGATGTTCCTGCGCAGTCTAAAGCGCGCCGAGTACCGCGCCAGCCCCGACGGGCACTACGGCTTGTATATGCACTATTACGCGCATTTTACATCGCCCATACGCCGCTACGCCGACCTCACCGTCCACAGGTGTTTCGACAGAATGCTGCGCGAGCGCAATATGCCGACTGCCCCGAAATATTCTCCTATTGCCCGCTCGAAGAACGACTTGGAGTCCGTCGCCAACGCGATAACCAAGACCGAGGGCGCGAGCACCGAGGCGGAGCGCGAGTCCAACAAAATCAAGCTCGTGGAATTCTTCGAGCGCAGAATCGGCAAAAACAACGCGTTCGAGGCGGTGATTACGTCGCTTACAAACCACGGGTTCTTCGTCGACCTCACGCAGTCGTCGGCGTACGGATTCGTCCATCTGCGCACGTTCCGCGACGACATCTACCGCCTTTCGGACGACGGCACGGAGCTTGTCGGACGCCGCACGGGCTCGACTTTCCGCGCGGGCGACAAGGTCTTCGTCGATGTCGAGAGCGTGGACAGGTTCAAGCGTCAAATCGACTTCCATATGGCGGACTGCCCGCAGCCCGAACCCGACAGAAGCGCGGACTCGGCGTCGGGCTTTAAAATCGGCAAGGTCTCCCGCGGGGGCGAACGCCGCTCGGACAAAAACGGCGGCGGCAAAAAACCGAAGGCGGGGCGCGGCAAAAGAGCCGACAAAAAGCGCGGCGGCAAGCCCAAAAAACACGGCAAACGCCGCTAAAATGCCCTGCTCGGGGCGGCATTTTAATTGCTTGACTCTCCGTAAAAAAAAGCAAAATCTCTATTAAAGGGGGCGGAAATTGCCGATTCAGACGGCAAATTCGTCTTTTTATCTTTCAATTATACTTATAATTACACCTATGCAGGAAGAAAAAATCAACAGAAGAAGTTTCATAAAGAGGACGTCTCTTGCGGCTGCCGCATCTGCGCCCTTCTTTATCGCCAAAGACCTTTTGGCAAACGGATCTCCCAACGAAAAAGTCAACGTGGGCATAATCGGTCTGGGCAAGCAGGTCGGCGTCCACCTCGGCAGCTATCTGGGCATCGGCGAATGCCGCATTACCGCCGTTTGCGACGTCGATACCGAGCGCACCGCGTGGGGCAAAAAGAGGGTTGAGGACTCCTACAACAACTCCGTAAACGTCAAGGAATACGCGGACTTCCGCGACATGCTCGCAGACCCGTCCATCGACGCGGTTTCCATCGTAACTCCCGACCACTGGCACGCGATTATGTCGATTCTCGCGGCGCGCGCGGGCAAGCACGTCTATTGCGAAAAGCCGCTGACGTTCTCGATTCAGGAGGGCGAACAGATTATCAAGGCGGTCAAGGCGGCGGGCGTAGTCTTCCAGACGGGCTCGCAGCAGCGCAGCGAAACTTCTTTCAGAAAGGCGGTACAGCTCGCCCGCACGGGTATGCTCGGCGAAATCAAGTGCGTCTTCTGCAACGTGCCGTGGCGTTTCCCGATTTTCTACAACTGGCCCGAAGAACAGCTTCCCTCGACGATGAACTGGGAAATGTGGGTCGGCCCCGCGCCGATGCGTCCCTACACGCCGCACCTGCTCCAGCCGCTCCTCAAAAAGGGCAACCCGCACGACTATCCGTGGGGCGAATGGCGCTGGCACTACGACTACGGCAACGGCATGCAGGGCGACTGGGGCGCACACCACTTCGACATCGCCCAGTGGGGTCTCAATATGGACGGCAAGGGGCCGAAGTACGTCCGCCCGTACACTGCGCAAAATCCCTCGCACAAGGAAGACAAACACAGCCTTTTCTACGAATACGAAAACGGCATTAAAGTATATTACGGTACGCCGAGCGAATACCTCAAGAAAATCGAAGCTCCCAATCCGCACCCGATGGTAACTTTCATCGGCTCGGAGGGAACTGCCTGCGCGAGCCGCGGGGCGTTCTTCTGGGCAAGCTCGCCGTCGCTTATGAACGTCAAGCTGCCAGCACAGGCGCAGGCTGCGTACACCAACGGTTTCGGCAACCACCAGCGCAACTTCATCGAGGGCATCATCACGGGCAGACCCACGCTTTGCCCCGTCGAAACGGGCGTTTCGTCCTCGAATATGTGCATTATGGGTACAATCGCCCACAGGCTCGGGCGCACGCTCGAATGGGATTGGAAGAAATCCACGTTCGTCAACGACCCCGAAGCTGTTTCGCTCATGTGGCGCAAAAACCGCGGCGAATGGGCAAAGGTATTCTAATATAACGGAGATTTTACATTATGAAAAAATTTACTCTTTTATTCTGCGCCGCCGCGGTTGCATTTTCCGCCGCGCTCACGTCCCATGCGCAGGTCATAACACGCTATTGGCCCGATCCGGTCTTCGACGCGGGCAGAATCAAGGCTCTTCACGACGGCGTTCCCGCAAAACCCGCCGCCACTCCCAAGAAGGCTCGCAAGATTCTCGTGTTCTCGCGCACCTGCGGCTTCCGCCACTACGGCGGTATCGTCGCGGCCAAGGAGGTCTTCAAGAATATGGGCGAAAAGCTCGGAGTCTGGGAAGCAGTCATTTCCGACGACGTTAACGAGTTCACTCCCGAAAACCTCAAGAAGTACGACGCCGTCGTCCTCAACAACCCGACCGCCGCGTGCTTCGGCCCGACAAACCTCGAGATGACCAAAATGAAGCCCGAAGAGGCGAAGGCTGCCGTCGAAAAATCCAGACAGTACGTCAAAAACCTCGTGGACTTCGTAAACAACGGCGGCGGCGTGCTCGGCTTGCACTCGTCCCCCGACTGCTACAACTACGACAATATTCGCGACTGGCGCTACACCAACCTCATCGGCGGCGAATTCATCGGCCACCCGTGGGGCTACGGCAGCTGGGGCGGCGTTTCGTATCCCAAGTATATGTACAGAATCGACGACGAAAAATCGCCGATAACCAAGGGCATCTGGCCGACCAACGGCTTTATGTTCGCCGACGAAGTATATATGATGGGCAAGTCGTTCGACCGCACAAAGTGCCGCGTTCTCGTAAGCTTGGACGTCGAACAAAGCTATGTCCCGAGCGAAAGGGTGCGCCTCAACGGGCTCTGGATTCGTCAGGACAAGGACATTCCCGTAATCTGGATTAAAAACGAAGGCAAGGGCAGAGTAGCCTACACGTCCATTGGGCACGACTGGAACAACTATCCCAATCCCAAGTATCAGGAAATGCTGATGCGCTTGGCGCAGTTCGCAATCGGCGACCTCGAAGCCGACACGACTCCCCTCCCGCAAAACCACAAGCGCGCAATCGGCGCGATGGAGGAAGCCCCGACTCTCGAACAGCTCTCGGCACTCGCCAACACAAACTACGGCGAAAAGGACAAGGAAATCAACGAAATCATCTTCGGCGTCTTCGCAAACAACTTCGACAAAGACTATTGCGAAAAGGTCGAAAAATTCGTCTACGACCAGATTTCCAAGAAAATCGGCACGGAATTCTACCGCTCCTTTATGGCGGAAATGCTCTGGGCGACGGGTATCTCGAGCAAAACAAGCTGCAAGAAGTTCGAAAAGCTCGCGAAGAAAGTCGAATTCGACGGAATCCGCTCGCGCATAGAAAACGCGATTGACCACTTCAAGCACAAGCAGAACGTCCCATACGCAAAGGAACACAAGTATAAACTGCCCAAGGAATTGCCCGAAGGCTACAAGGCTCAGGCAAGACTGATGAAGTTCCTCGCCGACAACCCCGATGTAGACATTCCCGAATACCTCAACTTCGGCGTGCTCGACGCAGGCGGCAAGGCTCGTCTGATTTACACAATCGCCTCCCGCAACGGCGACCTCTCCGAAGCCCTCAAGCTCCAGCCCGAATCCGCCGAAATGACCGTAGCCCTCGCTCTCGCGGCGGCGCAAAGCGGCTCGGCAAAGGACATCGACAATATCCTCAAGGGCGCGAAATACCTAAGCGGCGGGAACATCGAAAACGCGGCGTCCTACATAGTCTCCATTAAATCGCCCGATGTAGCAAAAGTTCTCCTCGAAAAAATCAACAAGGCCGACAATGCCGAAACCGCTCTGATTTCCGCGTGCCTGGTCAAGATGAACCTCGACTCCATGGTCAAGGAAATCTTCGCGGGCTACGAAAGCAAGTCCCCCGAACTCCGCGCCGCGACGATGAAGACCGCAACGAGCATCGCCAATGCCGAAGTCTTCTCGACCGTCGCAAAGATTATCGCGACCGAAAACGACAAAAAGACCAAGGCGGAAGCTATCAAGGCTCTGATGCGCACCGCCCAAGCCTGCTTCGAGGCGGAAATGTTCAACGATGTCGAAGCCGCCTACGCAAAGGCGGACGCCGCAACGCGCAAAATGCTCCTGCGCTTGGTTCGCTACGCCTCCAGCGACAAGGCGGCAAAGCTCTGCGAAGACGCCTACTCCAAGGGTCTCAAGACCGAGGCAATCAAGGCTCTCGGCGAATTCGACAACGGCTTGGCTTTCGAACCGCTCGTTAAAATCGCAAAGGCAGGCGACGAACGCGAAAAGACCATCGCGCAAATAGCGATAACCGACGTCGCAAACCGCTGCGGATTCGACAACGCCACTGCCGACTACATCGTCCAAAACGCCGTCCGTCAGGAGGAAAAGGACAAAGCAATCGAAATTATGGTCAAAAAGCCCACCCCGTATTGCATCAAGCTCCTCAAAAAAATGGGGCGCAACGCGGAAGCCGAAAAGGCGCAGGCCGCAATCGCGAAAATCAAGACCAAATACCTCTGCTCTGAAGGCAGCGTCAACTTCAAGGAAGCCTTGGACAAGAACCCGAAAACACGCTGGTCGACCAACGTTCCGATACGCAAAAAACAGTGGTTTGCAATCGACTTCGGCTACGCTCAGACTGTCGGCGAAATCGACTTCGACCTCGGCGCGTCGCAAAACGATTTCCCGAGTGAATTCAAGGTTATGGCGGGCCCGTCCGTCGCAACCGCAAAGGAAGTCGACGCGCTCGTCTTCAAGGACGGCAGCGTGCTGAAAGTCGCGTTCGAAAAGCCCATAACGGCGCAGGTCTTCAAGATTCTCGTAACTGCCGACAAAACCGCCTACTGGTGGTCGATTCACGAGCTCGAAATCAAGGAGGAATTCGACGCCTCGAAATTGCAGGGCAAGCCGCAATTCTTCTTCAACAATGTCGGAATCGACTTCACCAACGCGCTCGACGGTTCGGAGGGCTCGCGTTGGACGAGCGGGAACTTTATCCGCAAGGGTGCGTCCTTTGCGGTAGATTTCCGCAAGAAGACGGAAGTCTCGAAGTTGGTATTCAATTTGGGCAATTCGGTAAACGACTTCCCCCCGCAGTTTAAAATCTACGCGGGTTCTTCCGCCAACAACGCAGTAGAAACTGCGTTCAAGGCGCAGAAGAACGGAAACGTATTGGAGGTAGTTTTCCCGAAGGCCTTGAATATCCGCTATCTCAAGGTAGTATCCGACAGCGACACCAAGAGCTGGTGGTCAATCCACGAGTTCAGCTGGAAATAGTCAGCAAAATTGCGTGGCAATTTTGCGCGGTGATTTTT
>DJPO01000107.1 GCA_002437405.1 Opitutia bacterium UBA6410
ATTGCTCCGCAATTTTGCTCACTTTATCTCGCAGCTAACGCGGCGATTTTTTTTAGATCCATTTTTCCGCTTGGCAACAGCGGTATCGCGTCCACGCGCACGAGATGCTTGGGCATCCAGAGATTGCTGATGCCCGCCTTGCGCAGGGCGTCTTTTACCTCCGATAACGCAATGTCAACCGACGATAGCAATACGAGCGCCTCGCCCTTGCCCTCGTCGAGCCTCGACGAAACCGCAAGCACGGGAACCGCCGCGTCCGCATAGCCTAACTGCGCATTCAACGCCGCCTCGACTGTTGCGTGCGGAACCATCTCGCCGCCGATTTTCGAAAAGCGCGAAACGCGCCCGTCGATGAAAAGGAATCCGTCCGCGTCGAGCCTTGAAAGGTCGCCCGTTACGAGCCAGCCGCCGCGCAGCGTTGCATTCGTGGCGTCGGGATTGTCGAGGTATCCGTCGAAGACGTTCGCGCCGCGCAGGGCAAGCAAGCCGCGTTCGCCGAACTCGAGGGGCTCGAGCGTGTCGGGATCGAGAATCTTCGCCGCCATTCCGGGGAAAAGCTTGCCGATAGAACCTTTGCGCGAGCCCGTCGAATACCAGCCGAAATCGCGGTCGGGCAGGTTGACGCCGACTACTGGCGACGCCTCTGTAAGTCCGTATCCCTCGCGGTATGTGTCGCCGAATTTCCCGTTCCAAAGCTCGTGGAAGCCCGCGGGAGTTTTTTCCGCACCCGCGATTGCCTTGCGTATCGACGCCATATCCTCGGGCTGTGCGTATTTTATGTAGGCGCGCAGGAACGTGGGGCTGCCGATTATGGAAGTCGCGCGGGTTTCGCGGATTGCGCGGATATTGCTTTTGATGTCGAGCGGGCTTGCAAGCGAAACCGTCTTCTGTCCCGCAATCGCCATGTACCAGACTTCGAACAAAAGCCCGAAGCTGTGGAAAATCGGCAGGTTCGCGAGAAGAATGTCGTCGGCGTCGAAGAGTCCGCAAAGCTTGGTTTGCAGGCAGTTTGCGATGATGTTGCGCTCGGTGAGAACCGCCGCCTTGGGCGCGCCCTCGCTGCCGCTTGTAAACACGAGCGTACCCTCTTTGTGCGGATTGTCCGAAAATTCGGAAACATTAAAATAGCCCAAAACCGCCTTTGCCCCGTCCGCGATTTTCGCGCGCCAGAAGTCGAATTCCGACTGCGGGGTTGCCGACAGAATTTCCGCCGCGTCGGCGACATCGTCAGTCCACGGGAAATTCGGGTTCGCCTTGGAAATCTTTTCGCGATACGGCGACGCCGTCACCATTTTCGTGATTTTCGCGGTCTGAACGCAGCTCTTTGCGGCGTGTGCGCCGAGCGTAAAATTTAGGTTCACGGGAACGACTCCCGCGAGCAGACAGGCGTAGTTTACGGCACACGCGACGAACGACGGCGGTATGGCAATCCCGAGCCGCCCCGAATATCCCGACTCGCGCAGGCGTTTTGCCAAGACTGCGGCGGCGGCGAGCATTTCCGCCCCCGTGTGGTATTTTCCGCCCGCGGAGAAATCGCAGAGCAGCGGCATTTCGGCGCGGGCGGCGAGTCCGCTTACGACTGCGTACGCCAGCGTATTGCGCAACTGCGGGTTGCGCTCGAAAACTTCATAACCCATATCGACGGTATTGCCCATATTTCACACTGATTAAGTACCGCCGCGCGAATGTCAACATTTACCGAACCGCCGCGCCGTTTTATCCGCCCAGCGGCGTCCGTTCCGCCCCGACGCTTGGAACGCGCGGGCTTTTTGCGTGTCAAGTTCGGGTATGGCTAAAATAGAAAAAATTCGGGCAAGGGAGATAATCGACTCGCGCGGGAATCCGACGGTCGAAGCATATGTGCTTTTGGAATGCGGCGCGGAGGGGGTCGCTTCGGTGCCCTCGGGCGCGTCAACGGGCGAATTCGAGGCGGTCGAACTGCGCGACGCCGCCTGCGGGAAGTCGGGCGGGAAGCACAAGAAGAAAAAACCCGCAAGATTCGGCGGAATGGGAGTTTTGAAGGCAGTCGAAAACGTCAACGGCGCGATTGCCGACACTCTGCGCGGGCGCGATGCGCTCGACCAGATGGGAATCGACCGCGAAATGATTGCGTTCGACTCTACCGCAAATAAAAGCCGACTCGGCGCGAATGCGATTTTGTCGGTGTCGCTGGCGGTCGCCAAAGCTGCGGCGGACTCGCTGAAAGTGCCGCTTTTCAAGTATCTCGGCGGCTTCTACGGACACATTCTGCCAATGCCGATGATGAACGTGATAAACGGCGGAGCGCACTCCGACGCGCCAATCGACATTCAGGAATTTATGATTGTCCCTGTCGGCGCGGAAAGCATGGCGGAGGCGGTTAGAATGGGTGCGGAAATTTTCCACGCGCTAAAAAACGTCCTGCGGGCACAGGGGTTTTCGACGGCGGTCGGCGACGAGGGCGGGTTCGCCCCGAATCTCGAAAGCGCGGACAAGGCGATTGAGGCGATTGCCCAAGCGACAAAGCAGGCGGGCTACAAATTCGGGCGCGACATCGCGGTAGCGCTCGACATCGCATCGAGCGAATTTTACGACCCAGCCCGCGAAATCTACAAATTCAAAAAATCGGGCAAGGGCGAACTGGACGCCGACGGAATGATAAACTACATCGCGCAATTAAAATCTAAATATCCTATTTTATCGGTCGAGGACGGCTGTGCGGAGTCCGACTGGCGCGGCTGGAAGAAGCTGACCGACAAGCTCGGGCGGACAACCCAGCTGGTCGGCGACGACCTCTTCGTTACAAATCCCGAATTTCTGAAAAAGGGAATCGAGCGGGGCGTTGCTAATGCGGTTCTCGTAAAGGTAAATCAAATCGGCACGCTCACCGAAACTTTCAAGACAATCGAAATGGCAAAGCGCGCGGGCTATGCCACGATAATCTCCCACCGCTCGGGCGAAACCGAGGATACCACGATTGCCGACATCGCCGTTGCGACGAATGCGGGGCAAATCAAAACTGGCTCGATGAGCCGCTCCGACAGAACCGCAAAGTACAACAGGCTGATGTTAATCGAGCAGATGCTCGGCAAAAACGCGGAGTTCCCGCGCCTCTGCCGTTAGGCGTTTGCCGCGAGGAAGATTGTCCCCAGCACAGTCGAAAAGACAATCAGCGCGCGGAAAAATTTCTCGGGGATTTTATCGACAAGCAAAATCCCCAACACAGCCCCGACAAAGATAAACGGAATGCCGTACGCTCCCGTTTTCAAAGTCTCCAAGCCGATGTTGTCCCACGCGAAGACTTGCAACGGAATTTTCATATAATTGACAAGCAGAAAGAACCAAGCCGAAGTTCCGACAAACGAGCGTTTGAGCAGATTGGCGGAAAGCAGGTAGACCGACATAATCGGCCCAGCCGCGTTGCCAATCATTGTCGTGAATCCGCCGAGTACGCCGAACAAAAATGCGCACGCACCCGAGCGGGCGATTTTCACCGCGCGTTCCCCGCGGGCAACGAACGTAAAAACAAGCCCGATGAAAATGCAGAAAGCCATAAGCAGCCCGAATGCGTCGCGCGGGACGAGCGAGTCGACGCCGAGGGCGACAAAGAACCCCAACACCGCGCTGGGCAGGAGGCGCAGGACAAGCTTCCAATCGGCGTCGCGGCGGTAGTAGGCGACGGCGATTAAATCGGCGAAGCAAAGCATAGGCAGAATGACGCCCGTAGACTCCTTAGCCCCGAAAGCTGATGTGTGCCCCAAAAATA
>DJPO01000018.1:0-1412 GCA_002437405.1 Opitutia bacterium UBA6410
TCGCCCCTCGAGCTCCCCCGCTCGTTCTCGATAACCGATTGAGATCGACGGTCTTCTGCCGAAAATTTCTTCTCTTGAAATTTTATTGCTGCTTTGATTTTTTTTGCGACTTTTTTGGCTGGCTTTTGATGCTTGCGTAAACGCAAAAAAACGGCGGAATTGTTCCGTCCGCCGTTTGGGAAAAATTTGTTTGGATTTCGTCGGTTCTGCTATTGGATTTCAATTTCGAATTCGTCGAAGTCCGCCGTGCTCCACGCAAGATCCTGCGTCCGCGCGCTCGCCGCGAAGAGCGGCGAGTATGTGCGCACCCCGATTGTCTTGCCGTCGGGCATAAATTCGAGGATTCGCAGCCAGCCGTCGCCGCCGTTGCCCGTCCAGCCGCCCACTGCCTGCGGGTTGAACATCATCATCGGCACTTCCTTCCCGAAGTCGTTTTTCTCCTTGCGGAAAGCGCAATGGGTCTTCGTGTCGCCCGTATGTCCGCTAAGCACCAATTTGATATTGGCGTTTTTCTTTATCAGCTTTTCCCAAATCTGTATCGGGTAGTTGCAGGGGCTGACTTTGTAGTTCTCCTTCTGGATAATCTCGCCGTTTGTCGAAAGTATCGAGTGGGTGAGGATTATCACCTTGTGGTTTTTGAAGTGCGGCAGGTTGACGATTTTATCCGCCCAAGCGAGAACTTCGTCGCGCGGAGAAAACTCGAGGGTGATTATCATAATTTTCCCCCAGTTTTTGTCTTCAAAGACGTATGCCGCGTTTTCGAGCGTGTTGAAGCCCGACGCGTTGGGGCAGGTTGCCGCTATGTGATTCGCCCAAAGCGGGTTGCGCAAAACCGTGAAGAATTCGTTGAAATGCGTGTGGCGGTCTTCCGCCGCTTCGAAGCCGTAGTCGTGGTTGCCGAGTGTCAGCACATACGGATAGACGCCGTCGAGCCGCTTGAAGGAATTCGAAACCGCCGTCCATTGCGCGAGGCTCGGCTGGTTGCCGTTTTCGCCGAACGGCGGGCCGTCGCGGGCGATGATGTCGTTCTGCTCTACGAGGTCGCCCGTGCAGATTACCGTTTTGACTTTCAAAACGTCCTTTTGCGCGGCGCACCAAGCCGTCATCAAATCGAAAATCGGTTGTGTGAAGTCGAATTTTATGTACGACTGCGGGTCGCCGAGCATTAAAATGGAAAACGAGTCCTTATCCTTCAGGACTGGCGGTTTTTTTAGTTTTATGCTCGGCGGGTGGGAAAAATTCACGATTTTGCCCATATCGTCGTAGTATGCTGCGTTTGCGGAAAGTGCGCAAACTGTCGCGGCGCATATTGCTGTAAGAGTTGTAATCCGTTTCATAAATTTTTTACTTCTCCTCATACTAAAAACAACCCCCCAATTTTTTCAAGTTTTTTAACGAAGGGGGCAAAGCCC
>DJPO01000018.1:1456-2125 GCA_002437405.1 Opitutia bacterium UBA6410
TTGCAAATTGCGCCTATCCCCCAGTGGCGGGTGGCTTTTTTTTTTCAAACTTTGCTTTTGGTGATTTATTGGGGCGGGTAGTCGAAAAGGGTGGCGTAAATTGTTTTTTGTTGCATTGGCTTTTCTTTTATGTAAGAGTTTTCATCACTATGAGAAAATTATCTTTGATTGCTCTTTCTTTTGCGGCTCTGTTTGTCGGAGCTTGCACCACCAACGTTGTGGTCGATTCCCGCGCATATCCTCTTGCAACCTACGACGAACTTTCGGGTTCTTTCTCGGGTAAGCTGGCGGGCAACATCAACTCGGCGTTTAAATCCACGAATATCGCCCTTGAGCGCGACCTCAAATACTTCCGTGTCGGACAAATCCCCGGCGACAATTCTTGGTTGATTTACGCGCGTGCGGAGCTTGACATCAGAATTGTCGTCTCGCTCAAGCAGCTTCCGAAAGACCAAGTTGAAGTTATCGTAGACTACGGCGACGGCAACTTGATGAAGAGCCAGCAGATATTCAATGCAATCGCAAAGAATATGAAGCTCTTCGAATCCCGCTAATATTCGAAACATTTTTTACGACCAGCCCGCCGCCGTTTTAGCGGAGCGGGCTTTTTTTTTTAACAGGCGCGCATCTTCCGCGACTAAAATTCAAGGGGATAGGCGAAATTGGCAA
>DJPO01000018.1:2226-2404 GCA_002437405.1 Opitutia bacterium UBA6410
GTCAAATTGCCGTTCAGACGGTGGCTTGATTATTGGGGCGCGGTGCGCGCGTATGGAGGACTGGAGAAAACTTGCGTTCCGTGGGGATAGAAGCATTGGCGAAGCCAATCTTCGGAAGGGGCTTGCCCCTTCCTATGGCTGGCGCACCTTGCGCCCGCCGTATCAACGGTGATTTCAC
>DJPO01000018.1:2442-25387 GCA_002437405.1 Opitutia bacterium UBA6410
AGCGGGGGTAGGCGGGAGTGGCGCAGCCAATCCCGCCGAAGGGGGCAAGACCCCCTTCTTCTATAATAAAAAAAGACTATTATATGAAAATTGTCGAGTTTTTGCCTTATTACGATGAGTTGCGCACGGGAGGGCACATGGCTGTCGCCCTTGCCGCCGCCTTTGTGGGCGGCGCGGGAATGTGGCTTGCCGCCTGGGCGTTTTCGGACGCAAACCGCTTCGGCTTTTGCGAATCCTTTGCCCTTGCCCTTTTCTGGGCTTCGGGGCTTTGGATTCTGCCGTCGGGCTTTTTGTCGTCCGAGCCAATTTGGGAGAAATCCGCCATTGCGGGAGTCCTTGTTTTGCCGATATTTATTTTGCATTTCGGGTTTTCGCTTGGTTGGAAAAACTCGGCGCGCATTTGCGCCGCCTTTTGTTTGACACAACTGGCGGTTTTGCTGACAATCGGCTACTATATTAACAGATGAAATTCGATACACTTTCATTTATCTCGAAACTCGTGCGCTTTCGCAGCGTTTCGGCGGATTCCACCAAGGCTTCCGAAACCCGCGCATGCGCGGAATTCTTAAACGCCGAATTTGCCTCGCGCGGATTTGAAAGTTCGCTTTTGGAGACCTCGAAAAATCCCGTGGTGTTCGCGCGCCGCGCGTGCGCTTCGGGCGCGCCGAAAGTCCGCGTCCTGTGCTACGGGCATTACGATGTGCAGCCCGCCGAACCGCTCGAAAAGTGGAATACCGAGCCGTTCGAGCCTACAGTCAAAGACGGGAAAATCTGGGGGCGTGGAACCGCCGACAATAAAGGGCCGTCGTCTTGCATGCTTGCGGGGCTTTTCAATTTTCTGGAGGAAAATCCGAACGCCGACATCGACGTTGGAATCGCGCTCGAGGGCGAGGAGGAAATCGGCAGCGGCGGAATCTCGAAACTCGTCGAGACGCGCCCCGAGCTGTTCTCGGGCTACGATTATGTGGTTTTGAGCGATACTTCGTGCGTCTCGGAAGACAGAATTGTCGTCACAATCGGACTGCGCGGAATGGGCGGGTTCGAGGCGGTTTTCAGGGGGCCGAATACCGACGTCCACTCGGGAATGTTCGGCGGGGCGGTCTACAATCCGCTTCGGGCAATGTTCGAAGTCTGCGCATCGCTGCACGATGCCGACGGATTTGTCAACGTCCCCGAATTCTACGAGTCGCTGCCCGAGCTTTCACCGTGGGAGCGCGGGCAGATTGCTCAAAGTCCGTTCTCGGAGGAGGCGATAAAGGCGCAGCTTGGGCTGGAGACGCTTGCAAAACAAAAGGGGTACACCGTCGCGGAGGCTATGCGCGTGTTGCCGACACTCGAGTTTTCGGGAGTCGGCGGCGGGTATCAGGGCGAGGGCTCGAAGTCGATTATCCCGTCGGAATGTTTTTGCAAAATTTCCTGCCGCACAGTCGCTGGACAGGATACCGAGCGGGCGTTGGCGTCCGTCAAATACGCAATGCTCGACAGATGCCCCGAGGGCGTCAAACTGTCGTTCGTCGACAACGACGCGGGCGGCAACGCGTATTTCGTCAATCCCAAAACCGCGCCGACCGACGGGAAGTCGCGCAAATTGGCGCAGGCTTTTGCGGCGGTCGACAAGTGCGTCTGCGAAACATTCGGCAACCCGCCGCTCTACCTGCGCGAGGGGGCGAGCATTCCGCTGATTTCGGCGATAAAGCGCAACACGGGGCTCGACTGCGTGATGGTCGGGCTGTTTTCGCCCGAGGACAATCTGCACGCGCCCAACGAGGGATTTTCGCTCTCGATGATTGAAAAGGGCACAGCCTATTACGAACGGTTCTTTGCGGAGATTTCAAAATGCTGACCTGTACAAAATTTTATTACGACATACCCTTTGCCCACCGCCAACATCTGCACGACGGCCACTGCTCGTTCGTGCACGGGCACAACTGGGATATCGGGGTGACATTCGGGTGCACGCACACCGACGAAAACGGATTCGTCGTCGATTTCGGGAAGCTGAAATTTTTGAAGAAATGGATTGAGGAAAATCTCGACCACGCCTGCGCTTTTTCGAAAAACGACCCGCTCAGGGAAAAGCTCGTCGCCGCCGCGCCCGAGGCCTGGAAGATTTTCGTCTGCGACGAATGCTCCTGCGAGGGCTTGGCGCGCACGTTCTTCGAAGTGTTCGACAAAATGGTGCGCGAGGCTACGGGGGCGCGCGCGTACGTCGTGAGCGTGGAGGTCAGCGAGGACAAAAAGAATACCGCGAAGTATTCGCTCTGATTTTGCGCGATATGCAGTATCCGATAACCGAAAAGTTTTTGTCGTTTCAGGGCGAGGGGGCGCATTCGGGAAAGCGCGCGTACTTTGTGCGGCTCTTCGGCTGCAACGTCAAGTGTCCGTGGTGCGACAGCCGCGAGGCTTGGAACGGCGCGGCGCGCGGGCGGCTTTCGGCGGAGGAAATCGCGGACGCCGCGGCGCAGTCGGGCGCGGAAATTGCCGTGATTACGGGCGGCGAGCCGTGCCTTTTCGATTTGACGCCCCTTTTGCGGCGGCTCTCCGAACTCGGCATTGCGGCGCATTTGGAGACTTCGGGGACGCTGCCGATTAGGGAGTCGGACGGCGCGGCGTTCGCGTGGGTTGCGCTCAGCCCGAAACTGTTTTGTCCGCCGCTTGAAAAGTCTCTGGCGCGCGCGGACGAAATCAAATTCATCGTCTCCGACCCCTCGGAGCTCGCCGAATACGAAAAGCTCGCGGTCGGGGCTGAAAGGGCAAAAAGCCTGTGGCTTCACCCCGAGTGGTCGAAGTCGGGCGACCCGCGTCTTTTGGGCGCGATTGCCGATTTTGTCGCATCGCGCGGCGGATTGTGGCGCGCGGGCTGGCAGGTTCACAAGCTCTACCGCGTGCGGTAGAATTTCGACGCCGTCCTTTCGAGAATTTTGTATGCAAGCCCTTTGAACGCGATGTCGAGCGCGAAAGCCGCCGCGAACGCGGGCACGGCAATCAGATAGACCTGCGCCGCGAAATCCCCGAAGTACGCCGCAAACGGCAAAACCGCGATAGCCCCGCAAACGCAGACGAGCGCGAGCAGCGCGGTGAAGTTCGTATTTTTGCTGTTGGCGAACACGCGGAAGAGCCAGAGCCCGCCGCAGAAAATTACGACTTCGGCGAACAGGGTAGCGAAGAGCCCGCGGCTTATGCCGTAGACCTGAATCCCGCGCGCCGTCAGGAATACCACGTTTAGCGCGATTGCCGCCTCCGCCGCAAAGAGCACGGCGAGCGGAAGAGAAAACGCCAGCCGCGAAAACTGCGTGTCGCGCCGCACAATCGAGCGGACGACGAATCCGTACGCAAACGTTATGATGAAAAACACGCAGTAGCCAACCGACCTCGAAAGCACAGTGTCGGCGAACTCATCGGGGGTCGGGAAGTCGAACCCGAACTGCTCGGGCGAGCACACAAGCTCGAATGCCGCCGCCAGCACGTTGCGCAGCAAAAAGAAAAGGGGTATCCAAAGCGCGAGCGACAAAACTCCGCCCGCCTTTTCGCGAATTTCCGACAGTTTTTTCATCATGCGGCAAGTATTACGCGGGCGTCGGAAATTGCAAAGTCAAAATTCGCTTGCAAAGTCGGGGCGCGTATGCGATAAACCCCACGAACCTCTGGAATGTTCGAGACTGCCCTACCGGTTCCCCGCCTTAATGAATCAATTACGGGAGCTCGACCCGATTGCGGCGGACGTCAGGCCGCCTTTGCAGCGGAAGACGGAAGTCGCGACGGAAGCACCCACCTCTTCTATTAGGAGGCAGCGTTAACCAACTCGGCAAGACGGCAATTTCGGGGGTTCTCTTTTTTTGCCGCAGCGTCTGCGCGCCGAAAACAACGGGAGAAGGAAATGTCGGAAAATACATCGCGATGGGCGTGGATACCGCCGCTTTACTTTATCGAGGGGCTGCCCAACGCGGTTGTGGCTTCGCTTTCGGTCGGCTACTATATGTCGATGGGGCTGGACAATTCGCAGATTGCAAAGCTCACGAGCTGCCTTTATCTGCCGTGGTTTTTGAAGGGATTTTTCGGTTCGTTCGTCGATTCGGTAGCGACAAAGCGCAAGTGGATTTTCTTCTGCTCGATTCTCTTTGCCGTGTGTTTTGCGGGGCTCGCGTTCGCGGGTTTCCTGCCGAACTGGATTGCCGTGAGCGCGCTCGGATTCTGGATTCTCGGGTTTGCGTCGGCATCGTACGACATCGCCGCCGACGGCTTTTACATGCTCGCGCTCGACGAAAGGCGGCAGTCGTTTTTCGTCGGCATACGCAACGCGTTTTACAGACTTTCCGTGCCGTTCGGGCAGGGGGCAATGCTGATCGTCGCGGGCAGGTGCGGGAAGCTCTTGGACTCGCCGCAGGGCGGCTGGGCTGTCGCGTTTTTGACGTGCGCGCTGATAACCGCGGGGGCGGGCGCATTCTTTCTGAAGGTTCTGCCGCGCCCGCAGGCGGACTCGGAGCGCGCGGGGTTCGACTCGCGCGAAATCCTCCGCAATATGGGGGCGGCGTTCGGCGAATTCTTCCGTAAAAAGGGGTTTTTGTCGATACTCGCATTCGTGCTGTTTTACAGATTCGCCGAAGCCCAGCTTTTGAAGATTGTCCAGCCGTTTTTGAATGCGGCGCGGGACTGCGGGGGGCTCGGGATTTCGCTCGAAAACATCGGCTGGATTTACGGGACTGCCGCGCCCGTCGCGCTGCTCGGCGGCGGGATTGTCGGCGGGCTTTTCGTTGCAAAGGCGGGGCTTAAAAAGGCGATTTGGCCGATGGCGCTTGCGATGAATCTGCCGAACGCGATTTACGTTTATCTGGCGTACGTAAAGCCGCAGTCGCTCTTGGAGGTTTCGGGGCTGCTTTGCGCGGAACAGTTCGGCTACGGGCTGGGATTCGCGGGGTATATGGTCTATTTGATGAAGGCGGCGGCGGGCAAAAACAGGACTTCGACGTACGCGATTTTCACGTCGTTTATGGCGTTGGGGATTATCCTCCCGGGGTTTTATAGCGGCGAGATTCAGGAGAAGCTCGGCTATTGCGGGTTCTTCGAATGGGTGCTTTTGTGCACGCTCGTTTCGTTTTTCGTCACGTTTTTGGCGTACCGTACGCTGGGGTGGATTGACGCCGAAAAGTAGTTTTGCGCGGGCGTTGCGCGGCTTCGGGCGGATACCCATTTTTCCCAGATATACCGATTTATTTTTATTGATGGATTGGCGGTATGTTGGTAAGTTGTCTTTTTTATGAAAAGTATACATATGAAAAGAACCTCAATATTGCTTTCGCTGCTTGCCGCGTTTTCTCTCGACGCCGCGCAGTCGCAGCTTTGGAACTTCGACTGGAAGTTTTTCTACGGCAAAAACGACGCCGCCCGCGCGCGCGACTTTGACGACTCCGCGTGGCGCAAGCTCGATTTGCCCCACGACTTCCAGATAGAACAGCCGTGGGTCGTCCCGACCGCCGAAGAATTGAAAAATAACGGCGGCGACAAGAACAGGGCGTTCAAACCGTACAGTCAGGCGTGGTATCGCAAGACTTTCACCGCGAATCCCCAATGGCGGGGCAAGCGCGTGATACTCGACTTCGAGGGCGTAATGCAGGTCTCGGACGTTTACATAAACGGCGAAAAAGTTGCGTCCAGCGAATATGGCTACAGCGGCTTCGAGGCGGACATTACAAAATATCTCGACTACTCCAAGCCCAACACGGTTGCGGTTTTTGCGCACGTCTCCCCGTGGTACGGCTCGCGCTGGTACACGGGCGGCGGGATTTATCGAAACGTCCATTTGGTCGTAAAAGACCCCGTCGCCGTCGCGCGCCACGGGCTTTACATCACGACTCCCGAAATTTCCGAAAAATCGGCGAAGGTTCGCGTTGAAACCGAAGTCGAGAACACGCTCGATACGGCGCGCAAAATCGACGTCAAGTCCGCCGTATTCGCGCCCAACGGCAAGAAAATCGCGGAAAAGACGCAGTCGCTCGAAGTCCCCGCAAAATCGACTGCGAAGGCAGAAGCTTTCTTCGACGTGAAAAATCCCGCCCTCTGGGACACCGAATCTCCGACCCTCTATTCGGCGTCGGCGGAGGTTTCCGAAAAGGGAAAAGTTTTGGATTCGAAAGAGTCGAATTTCGGTATCCGCACGATTGCCTTCAACCCCCGACAAGGCTTTTTACTCAACGGCAGAAAGGTGCTTTTGAAAGGCTCGAATTTGCACCACGACTTGGGCGCGCTCGGCGCGGCTGTGTTCGACTCCGAGCTCGAGCGGCGCGTCAAGCTTTTGAAGTCGATGGGCGTAAACAACATCAGAACCGCCCATAATCCGTATACCGAGTCGCTCATTTCGCTCGCCGACAAGTACGGTATTCTGATTGTCGACGAAGCTTTCGACAAGTGGAGCAAGTATTTCCTCGGCGGACGCAAGGAAGCCGACGAAGTCTGGCCGAATGTGCTTTCCGAATTCATCAAGCGCGACAGAAACCACCCCAGCGTGATTCTCTGGAGCTTGGGCAACGAGCTTGACATTCAGCACAAACTGAATCCGAAAATCGACAAGTACGAAGACTACGGCGTTACGATGTACAAAATAAAGCGCGACTTCTGCAAAAAATTCGACGACACCCGCCCATTCACGGTCGGGCAGTTCCCCGCGCGCGCAAAGGGCATCGACCGCTGGCAGAAAAACGTCACCACGGAGCAGTGGGAAAATTCCGAGCCTGCCGAGCTCGCATTTGTAACCGACGTTTCGTCGCAAAACTACACTTGGGACTTCTTCGAAAAGGACTCCAAAAAGTACCCGAATATGATTTTCTACCAAAGCGAAATCGCAACCGGCGGGCTTGCTTGGCATTTCTACGGAATGAATCTCGACAAGGTTGTCGGCGGCGCGTACTGGGGCGTGATTGCGTATCTGGGCGAGTCCTTCGGCTGGCCGCAAAAGGGCTGGGGCGACAAGGCGCTTGTCGATACGCTTCTGAACATCAAGCCGCAGGGATATTGGCTTTGCGCCAACTTCCTTGAGGGAATCAAGCCGATTGTCCACATCAGCATTTCCGAGGGGAAGGACAAAAAGGACGTTTTCGTCGAGCACAACAGCGTGTTGATTGGACTTATGCCCGAAAACGAAAACTGGAATAGGCAAGAGGGTTCGACAGCCGACATAATCGTCTATTCGAATGCGGAGGAAGTGGAATTGCTGCTCAACGGCAAGTCGTTGGGTGTGCTCAAGAACAACACGAACCAAGGAAACCGCAACAGCTTCCGCTGGAATAAAGTAAAGTACGAAAAGGGCGAACTTAAGGCGGTCGCGAAGACGGGCGGAAAGGTCGTCGGCGAACATTCCCTCTTCACCGTCGAAGAACCCGTGAAGCTTGCAGTCGAGCTTACGAATCCCGATTGGAAGGCGGACGGAATGGACTTGCAGGTCGTCAAAATTTCGGCGGTCGACAAAGCTGGGCGTGTCCACCCGCTGGCGTCAAACAAGCTGACGTTCTCGGTCGAGGGCGACGCAAAGCTGATTGCCGTGGACAACGGCGATATGGACAGCAACGAACTGCACGTCGGCAACACGCGCCTGCTCCACTACGGTAGGGCGGCTGCGATTCTCCGCGCGGGCAGAACCGCGGGGAACGTGAAGTTCGAAATCAAGTGCGACGGACTGCCGACGCAGGTTGTCGAGCTGAAAACAAAATAGGCATAGTCGCAAAAAAGGCAAAAACGCGTTCCGTTGTGGGGCGCGTTTTTTTTTGCTTTTTACGCATGCGGTGAAGGTGCGCGGTGTTTGTCGATAGTTTCATTTTTCCCCGAGAACGGTGAGGGCGCGTCATTCAACGACAGTTACATTTCCCCCGAGCGGCGGAGTGTGGGGCTTAATCGTGCGCTTGTCTTGAGCCACGTTTTCGCCTATTCCCCGCGCCCGAGCGTGGGCGGCGGGTTGGAGTGAATTGCGGCGGTTGTTCTGCCGATTTTTTGTGGCGGTTTTTTCGCCCGCTCCCACAATAAAAAAATGCGCGGCGGCGGATTTTTGTTTTGCGTGCGGGACGCGGAATTTTTTTCTGAGCGGGAGGGGCGGGCAATGCGTTGGGGATTGGCTTGCCCGATTCCCACACGCAAATGGGCGAAAAATCTGGGCGCAAAAAAACGGACGGGGGTTTGTCGCCGCCGTCCGTTTTCGGGCAATATCAAAACTTATTCGACGCTCACAGAAAGAATTTTCTGCGCCGAAATCGGCTTGTCCATAAATCCCGTGGGAGTGTTTTCGATTTTCTTTACCGTGTCCATTCCCTCGACGACTTCGCCGAAAATCGTGTGGTGCATGTGAAGCCACGGGGTCGGGACTGTCGTGATGAAGAACTGGCTGCCGTTTGTCATCGGCCCCGCGTTCGCCATTGCCAACAATCCTTCCCTGTCGAATCCGACTTTCGGGTCGCATTCGTCCTCGAACGGTTTGCCCCAGACGGACTGGCCGCCGCAGCCCGAGCCGGTCGGGTCGCCGCCCTGAATCATGAAGTCCTTGATGACTCTGTGGAAAATTATTCCGTCGTAGTAGCCCTTTTGCGAGAGCTTGACGAAATTTTCGCACGCCTTGGGCGCGATTTCGGGGAAGAGTTTTATTTTGATGTCGCCGCTGTTTGTGTGCAGGGTGACGAATGTCTGTTTTTTCTCCGTCATAATTTTTTTACTTTTTTTCGCATTTAATCGGGCATTCGGAACATTCGACGATGATTTCCTCGGCGGATTTGCCCGGCGGAATGAAGGGCAGAACGTGTTCGTCGTGCTCGATGACAACTTCCAAAAGGTAGGGCTTTTTCGAGTCGAGCATCTTTTTGATTGCCGCCTCGAGGTCTTGGCGTTTGTAAACCCGCGCGCTTTCCCACGCGTAGCCCTCGGCGATTTTGCAGTAGTCGGGGTAGATTGCACCGACGTTTTCGGGGCCGCCCATATTGTTCGGGTCGAGCGACAAAACCGTGTTGCCGCGCGTTCCGCCGTAGAGCATATCCTCCCACTGCATAACCATTCCGAGGAACTGGTTGTTGAGAACCATCGCCTTGACGGGCAGCTTTTCCGCGACTGCCGTCGCCATTTCCTGAATGTTCATCTGGAACGAGCCGTCGCCGTCGATGTCGACAACGTTGGCGTCGGGTCTTGCGGTTTTGACGCCCAGAGCCGCGGGCAGTCCGAAGCCCATCGTGCCCGCGCCGAGCGAGCTGATGAACTGGCGGGGCTTGGAGAACACGAAGTTCTGGGGAGTCCACATCTGGTGCTGTCCGACGCCCGTTGTGATTGTGATGTCGCCCTTCGAAACTTTATAGAGAGCCGCGATTGCCTCCTGCGCCGTGATGTTCTTGCGCTGGTGGCGCGAGAACGGGTAGGGGTGGAGTTTTTTCCATTCGCCGATTTGTGCAATCCACGCGCCGAAGTCGGGCTTTTTTGCGACCTTCTTGGCGGCGGCGAGCAGCTTGTCGAGGGTCTTGCCGACTTCCGCGCAAATGCTGAGGTCTACCTTGACGTTCTTGTTCTGCTCGGAGTAGTCGATGTCCACGTGCACGATTTTCGCGTGCGGGGCGAACTTGGAGACTACGCCCGTGATGCGGTCGTCAAAGCGCGTACCGAGCGCGAGAATAAGGTCGGACTCGAGAACCGCCTTGTTGCCCGCGAACGTGCCGTGCATACCGAACCAATAAAGGTTTTTAGCCTCGAGCGGATCGACGCAGCCGATGCCCATCAGGGTCGTCGCGACGGGGATATTGAAAATCTTGGAGAATTTGTCGAGCTTCTCGGACGCGTTTGCCGAGATTATCCCGCCGCCCGCGTAGATTACGGGGCGTTTCGCCGCGCCTATCATCTTGATTATCTGAGCGATGTCGGCGTCGGAGACTTCGGGAACGGCGCGTATCCCGGGAAGGTCGGGCTTTGCGTCGAAGTCGGGGACGAACATCTTCTGCTGGACGTCCTTGGGCAGGTCGACGACGACGGGGCCAGGGCGTCCGCTCTTTGCGATTATGAACGCCTCTTTAATAATACGGGGCAAATCCTCCGCCTTGAGCACCAAATAGCTGTGTTTTACAATCGGCAGCGTCATTCCGAAAACGTCGGTTTCCTGAAACGCGCTCTTGCCTATCAGCGACTGGAAAACCTGCCCTGTGAACGCCACGAGCGGTATGCTGTCCATGTACGCGTCGGAAATCGCCGTAAGCAGGTTCATCGCGCCGGGGCCGCTGGTTACCATGCATACGCCGACTTTGCCTGTCGAGCGTGCATATCCCTGCGCCATAAAACCGCCCCCCTGTTCGTGTCTGGGGAGAATCACGCGGATTTTCTTCGAGCGGGTGAAGGCGTTGTGCAAGTCGATGGACTGCCCGCCGGGGTAGGCAAAGACCGTATCCACACCCTCGTTTTCGAGGCAGCGTACTACTACGTCCGCGCCCTTCATCAATGCGGGTTGGGGGGATTTCTTGGGTGTCTTTGTCTTGATTTTCATAATCTTACTTGTTTGGGTTTCCGCGGGGACGAAGCTGCGCGAACGGGCGGCTTCCCCCATTTAAATCTCGACACTCTATATTTCGGCACATTTTCTTCAACCATTTTTTTAGCCTAATTTTTATAAAAATCTAAAAAAAAGCTGGAAAAGTCTCCCGATTTCTTATTTTATCTGCCTAACGCAACAAGAATATCCCCGCGAAATTTCCGCCGAAAATGCGTTTTTCGCCACGGGTCAACCCCCTCTATTTTTACGAAATGACGTTAAGAAAACGAATTATTAAAACCGCCATGGCAGTCTGCGCCGCGTCGATTTTCGCGGCCTCCGCTTCGGCGCAGGAAGAGGTAAAACAGCTCGGTACGACCGACCTGAAAGATCAGGCGCTGGGTCTTGTAAATTCGAAGAAATACATCGAGGCGCGCCCGTTTATGAACGAGCTTATCACACGCCTTTCCGACACCGACGACGATAAAATCCGCAAACAGTTGGAGGACTTGTACTTCTTTATGGCGTACAGCTACGTTCAGGAGTACGAGGCGACAAAGGACGACAAACTCCTCGACAAGGCGATTTCCTATTTCGACAAGGTTATCAAGGAATTCCCCGGCGGTAAGATGGCGAACTCGTCAATCGAGGTCGTCGCAAGCTGCTACGCGATGCGCGGGGATATGGTCAAGGCGGCGACCTGCCGCGAGCGTCTTTTGCAGCCCCCCTATTCCAACACCCTCAACAAGAGCCAGCGTTATGCGATTGTAAAGAAAATCGCCGACTCGCTCTTCGCCGCAAGGCAGTGGAAGGCGGGCGAAAAGTGGTTCACCCAAAAGCTCGAGGGCGCAACAGATCCCGAAGACAAGGTCTCGGCGGCTTCCGCGCTCATTCAGGCTGCGACGAACCTCAAAAAGTTCAACGACATTTCCAAGTATCTTAAATATATGTCCATCGACACCGTCTCGCGCAGCGACCTGGGGCTGAATATGGCTCTGCTCGACGCGGGCGACAAGCTCGTTGCCGAAAAGCGTTATAGCGAGGCTTCCGCGCTTTATTCGATGGTATACGGCCGCGACAAGATTCTCAAGAATTTGAACGCCTACCTGCAGTCGGCAAAAAAGCGCGTTGCGGTTCTCCAGCGAATCAACCCCACCAACCCGCTCATCGCCGAAATCAACGCAAAAGTCGCGATGGTCGAACAAGCGGTCGCGGGTATCGAGGGCATCGGCGACTATACCGCCGACCTGATGTTGCGCTCCTCCCGCAACTACATGCTCACAAAGCGCGATTACGAAAGCTTCTGGTCGTTCATGCAGTTGCTCGACCCCAAGTTCAAGGATCACCAAGCCCGCGAAGACTTCTTCTATTCGGCGATTATCGGCGCGTACAGAATCGGCAGAATGGAGGAAATGTACAACCTCTGCCAACAGTATCTTAAAGAATACAGCGACGGGCAGTACGTCAACGACGCCCAGCTGAGAATCGCCCAATACTGGCTCGGCAAGAAAAACTATCCCGAATTTTTCAAAATCGCAAAGGCGTTCGTCGAAGAATATCCCGACGAATCTCCCTATTCCAACGACTTGGTCTTCCTGATGGGCAGCACTTGGCTCACGAACGAAAAGTACGACGAACTCATCGAAACCTTCTCCAAGTACTCCGAAGATTTCGAGGACTCGGGCATTTCCGACGGTCTACTCTACTGGCTCGGCATGGGCTACATGGGCAAGGGCGACTTCAAAAATGCGGGCAAGACTTTCGGCGAAATCGCGGAAAACTACTCCATCAGCCCCTACGCCGAAGACGCGGGCTACCGCCAAGGCGTCGCACTCTACGGTATCGGCGACTACCCCGCGGCGCAAAAGGCTCTCGAGAGCTTCATCGAATCCTATCCCAAGAGCAAGGTTCGCGGCGAAGTCGAATTCTTCCTCGGCGACATTTTCGCAAACTCGATGCTCGTTAAGGAATCGCTCGAGCACTATATGAATGTCGAAAAGTACACGAAGTCCCAGCCGATTATCGACAACGCGTACACGCAGGCGGCAAAGCTCCTGACTTCCGACGAAAAATACGAGGAAACCGTCAAGTTGATGGACTCGTACCTCGCAAAATTCAAGGAAGGCAGCCGCTCGGAAATCAACTACCTCAAAGGCCGCGCGCTCGAAAAGCTCGGGCTGCCCGCCGACGCGCTCAACGTCTACCGCAATGCAATCGAAGAATACGGCGGCAATCCGCACGACGACGGCGTGGACAAGATGATTCTCGACTACAACCGCCTCTACAACGAAAACTTCGATATGCTCAACGCGACAATCGCGTTTATCGAAAAGTTGATGACTGACAGGGAACTTCTCTATAATATGGTGGAAGTCCCCGCCCAGAGATACAGATATTTTATGGCCAACCCCAAAATCGACAAGCGCATCTATAACAGTTTCAAGCGCGACACGTCGTTCGGCCCGAATCTCTACAACGACAAGAGCAACATAAAGGCTCTCCTCGAAAAGTATAAAAAGCAGCTGCAGGAATACCCGCAGAATGCCGAAAACTACTTCAAGTCGCTCGCGAAAACCGCCGCCGACAAGAAGAACATCACGCTCGAATACCGCCTGATGATGGGGCTCGACGCAATCGGCAAGCCCGTGCAGGTCGAAAGAATGTTCAACGAAAACGACATCAAAAAGTCGTCCGTCAGAACCCTCGCGTGGATTGGCAGACTCAACGAAAAGCTTGGCGGTGCCGACCAAGCCCGCAAGGCTTTCGACGAAGCCCTCAATCGCGAAGAATACGAATACCTCATCGACGTGCTCTTCGCCGACGCGGAACTCGAAACCCGCCAGACCAACTGGGACAAGGTGCTCGCCGACTACACGAGAATCGAGGACGACTTCCCCGGAAATCCCCGCGCGGCAAATGCGGCTCTCAAAAAGGCGGATACCTATATGTCGCTCGGCAAACACAAGGAGGCGGAAGCCAAATACGAAACAATTATGCGCTCGACAAGCTGGAGGGGCGACGCCTACGCCGAAGCCCTCTACAAGCTCGGGCAAATCGCCGAAGAGCAGAAGGACACCAACAAGGCTCTGATGTATTACGAACGCTGCTACCTCGGCTACGCGGGCAGCCTCGACTGGACGGGCAAGGCGGTAATCGCCGCCGCGAAGTTGATGGCTTCCAACGGCAAGCGCGACGAGGGCAGGGCACTCTGCAAGGAGTTCGTCGGCAATCCGTCGAACGCAAAATCGCCCCAATTCGACGAAGTAAAGCAACTCGAGCTAACCATTTAGTATAGACAGGGAATTTTTATATGAAACGTTTTTACGCAAGCGCAATAATCGCATCGGCGGCAATGGCAATGCCGGTGCTCTCCGCTCAGGAAAATTCCGCCGCAGCCCAGTCCGCCGAAACGCCCGCAGCCCCCGCGGCTGCCGCGCCCGTTGCGGCGAAGGACAAGCCCGACCGCTCGTATTCGGCGGACTTCGTCGACCAAAAAGCCTCCCTTTATATGGTCGATACAACGGTAAAGGGCGCGAAGGAAGTACTCGTAACCTTGAAAAACGCCGACGGCGCCGACTTCGTTTTCACCGACGCCAACGGTTCGGAATTGACCGTCCCCAAGAAGACGAAAACCTACAAATTCCGTGTCAAGGCGGACGGCGAATCCCTTAAATTCGCCCGCGCCGCCGCAAATTCCGAAGACTGGGACGTAGCCGTGGACAATATGCGCAAAACCGCATATACCCTCGTGCCGTTTACAGTCCTCTCCGACTCCGCTTTCCCCGACGGCAATGCGATGGTTGAATTTTTCCTCTCCTCGCTCGTGAACGCAAACAGGCTCAAGGAGGCGGAAGCCTACGTTATGTCACTGCCGCTCCAGTCGGCGTCCGACACCGTGAAAGTTGCCGCGCTCTCCGTCGCGGAAACGCTCGCGGCAAAGAAAAACACCGCAAAGGCGGCGGAAATCATCGAAAGAGTCCGCATTAACTCCTCGACTTCCGCCGACGTTATCGCGCAGGCTATGGCGGTTCTCGACCAAATCCGCACAGCGGGCGACTTCAAACGCTGCTCGCTCATCTACTCGCGACTTTCGGCTCTCCCCGAAAATCCGATGAAGAATCAGGCGGCACTCTGGGGCGTTTTCTGCGACATCGCAACCGGCAACAAGCTCTCCGCTGCCGACAGGCTCGCCGCAATCAAAATGGACAGAGGCGAAGCCGAATTCTCCCTCCTGCAGATGATTAAGGGCGACCTCAAAATTCAGGACAAAAAGCCCGACCCGAAGGCGGCTCTCGAGCTTTATTCCGAAGGCGTAGTCTTCGGTTCGCTCTCCAGCTCGTGGATGCCCGAGCTGCTCTACAAGACGGCGATGGCGTACAAGCAAATCAAAAACTTCGAAGCTTCCAACGAAATCTTCAAGCAAATCGAGACCCTCTATCCCGACAACTCGTTCGCGAGCCTCGGCAAAAAGGAAATCGTCGACATCAAAAAGCTCGCCCCGCAGGAGGAAGACGAAGCGGAGGACGAGGGCGACGAAGACTAATTGGTTTAGCCGCTCCAGATTCGCAAATCCGAATACGCAAATTTTAAAATTATGAAACTCCACTATTTTAAACCCAAAAAGCAAAAGCGCGGACTCCTCTATCAGGTGTTTGTCGTCGTCGCGATTATCCAAATTACGCTGCTTATTACAATGGGCAGTATGATTATCTCGCAGTCGATTATCACCGACGAAAAGAAATTCGACGCCCCGCCGACCATCGAAAAGGTCGACCAAGCCGTGCGCGAAACCCGCGTGAGAGTCCAGCAGCAGCAGAAGAAAACCAAGAAGCTCACCCGCAGAATCAGCGTCTCCAACCCCCAAAGCACGAATCTGCCCAAGGTGAATATCACGCTCCCCGCGGCGCAGATGACGGGGGCTGCAATCAGCTCGATTAGCAACATCGATATGACTTCCAAGTTCAATATCGTTGCGACGACCGTCGACTTGGGCGGTATCAAGTCCAAAACCGAAAAGGTTCTCGTCTGCATCGACACGGGCAAATATCTGATGACCGACGAACGCGGCGGTATGGATACATACAAGGCGATTCGCGAAGACATCAAAAAGCTCATCACCCACCTGCCCCCGACGGTTCTCTTCAACGTAATGGCGTATTCCACCGAATACGGCACGTCGATAAACCTCTTCCAGTCGTCCCTCGTTGCGGCGACGGCGGCGAACAAGAAAATGGCGTGCAACTGGGTTGAACCGCTCAATGCGAGCCTCAACCGTCTCGGCCCCGGCGGGAACAACTACAAGCTCAAGTATCCCTTCCTGCCCCAGCCGCCCGATTCGAGCCACTACAACCAGAATGTCTCCAACATCTATCGCATCTATCAGGCGGCTCTCGAACAGGGCGCGGATACGATTTACATTCTGACGACTTCGTGGACGAATCCCGACCTCGTCAAAAAGCCGTGGACGATTTCCCAGACCAACAACTATATGCGCAATATGGCTCGCTATCAGGAGGCAATCGAAAAGGGGCGCAAAAAGCAGGGCTGGACAGACCAGAAGCAAATCGAATACGAACGTCAGGATATGATTGCCAGCCGCGAGGGCGTCAAAAAGGCTCGCGAATGGATTAAGTCCGAAAACGAACGCCGCGCCAAGAAGGGCGAACCTCTCTACGTCGGCAACGTAATGCAGGCAATGTGGGAAAACAAATTCAAGCCCGCAGTTTCCCCTCAGCCCCCGCACGTTGCGGTAAAAGCCCCCGCGGTAAAGTTCGACGCCTACGGAAGGGCGGGTATCCTCAAGTACTACGACAAGCTCTTCAAGGAAGTCTACCGCGACAAGCAGATGAAGCCCCCGACACTGAACATGATTATCTTCCGCGGGAAAAACGAAAATCTTTCCCCCGAGCAGAACAAGATTATCAAGCAGTTCACGGCTTCCAACAACGGCGGACGCAGCAGAGTTCTGCGCGGTCTGAAGCCCGTCAAGGAATACGACAACTAATCCTTTTTCTCTCCCGAAAACGCCCGCCATTTGACGGGCGTTTTTTGTGTTTTTTGTCTTCCGTATCTGGCAGCTTGGAATTTGCTTTTTGCAAGTGAAAAAATCCGCAAATTTTGCTTTTAAAAAGTTTTTGGGTAATGTAGTTTTTACGAAACAAAACGGTATACATTATGGAGAAAATTACGTCGGGGAAACCTTTTAATCTATTGTTCGCGCCGAATCCGACTCCCGTGTTCGGGCATATGTCGGGTACTGCCGAAAAACTTTCGTACTCCGACAAGGTAAAGTATTTTTACGATATCGGGTTTAGGGCATTGGAGTGCAACGAGTTCGCATCGCTGCCTGTCGACACCCAAACGGCGGTTGCCAAGGAAATGGAGCGGCTCGGAATGAAAATGGGCGTGTTCGCGCAGATTTTGGGCGAATGGGGCAAGCCGAGCCTTACGGGAAACATTGTCGACACGAAGTCGAGGCGTCGCGATAAGGAGGCTGTCAAAAGCAAAGTTCTGGAGACAATGAAACTTGCCACGGAGACGGCAAAGCGCGCCAACGCCCAATGGTTCACTGTTGTCTTGGGTTTTGAAGACCCGTCCCTCGAGTATTGGTACGAATTTGCAAACGTAGTCGAGCACCTGAAGTACGCGGCGGACTACCTCGAAAAGAACAACGGCCCGACTATGGTTTTGGAGGCGCTCAACCGCAAGGAGCTCCCGAGCCTGTGGCTCAAGCGCATACCGCAGGCGTACGCGGTCTGCAAGGCTGTCGGAAGCCCAAAGTGTAAAATACTCGACGACCTCTACCACCAGCAAATATCGGAGGGCAATCTGATTGAAAATATCGACGCCGCGTGGGACGAAATCGCCTACTTCCAGATTGCCGACAACCCCGCCCGCCACGAACCGGGGACGGGGGAAATCAACTTCAAAAAGATAATGGAGCACATCTCCCGCAAGGGCTACAAGGGGATAATCGGGCTGGAATTGAAGCAGTCCGAGCGCACGGAGGCGGGCGACAAATTCTTCGTGGACAGCATTCGTTCGATAGATGTCGCGTAGCGAAAATTTCAACTAAAATAAATAGGTAAAACATATGGAAAAAATATCATCGGGAAAAACTTTTAACATGCTGTTTGCTCCGAATCCGAGCGGTTGGTGCAGGCACTTGTCGGGCACGGCGGCGAACCTTTCCGACGCCGACAAAGTAAAATATTTTTACGACCTCGGTTTCCGAGCGGTAGAATACAACGAATACGCGGGGCTGTCGATAGACACCCAAAACGCCATTGCAAAGCAGATGGAGCGGCTGGGTATGACGATGGGCGTCTTCGCCCCGAACGTCGGCGACTGGAGCGTCCCGAACCTCACGGGCAACATTCTCGACCCCAAATCGCGCAAACGCGACAAGGAAGGGGTTATGCGCAAAGTGCGCGCCGTTATGGAACGCTCCGTCGAGGCCGCGAAGCGCGCAAACGCCAAGTGGTTTACGGTGGTAATCGGTGCTGAAGACCCGAGTCTCGAGTACGAATACCAGTTCCAGAATGTCGTCGAGCACCTGAAGTACGCGTCGGATTACCTCGAAAAGAACAACGGGCCGATTATGGTTTTGGAATCGCTTAACATCAAGGACCACCCCGGATTGTGGCTCAAGCGCATACCGCAGGCGTACGCGGTCTGTAAGGCGGTAGGAAGCCCGAAGTGCAAGATTCTCGACGACCTCTACCACCAGCAGAAAACCGAGGGCAACCTGATTGAAAATATCGACGCCGCGTGGGACGAAATCGCCTACTTCCAAATCGCCGACAATCCCGGCCGCCGCGAACCCGGTACGGGCGAAATCAACTACAAAAAGATTATGAAGCACATCGCGGACAAGGGCTACAAGGGGATAATCGGCTTGGAGCTCGTGCAGTCCGCCAAGACCCCCGAGGGCGACAAGTTCTTCGTGGACAGCGTGCGCAATATCGACATCGCGTAGTTTTCACTGGCGTTGCGCAGTTTCGATTTCAACATCAAAAGGAAAGTTTAAACCGTGAAAAAAATATCGTTATTGTTGTCGGTGCTTGCCGCGGCTGCGGTTTCGTTCGGCGCGGAGCAGCTCAAACCCGTAAAATACGTTTTCCTCTTCATCGGCGACGGAATGTCGATTCCCCAGCGAATGACCGCCGAGGAGCTCGCCCGCATAAACACGGGCAAGGGGCTTGCAATCAACGCAATGCCCAGTCAGGCGCTCACGACGACGCGCTCGGCGAATTCGTTCATCACCGACTCCGCCGCGAGCGCAACGGCAATCGCGTGCGGCACGAAAACCAAGAACGGGGCGGTCGGCGTCGACGCAAAGGGCGCGAGGCTCGAGTCCATAGCTGAAGTCGCGCGCGACAGCGGCAGAAAGGTCGGGATTGTAACGAGCGTAACGCTCAACCACGCGACTCCCGCAGGCTTTTACGGGCACAATTTGAGCCGCGGCAACTACTATGAAATCGGGCTCGACCTCATCGAATCGAAGTTCGACTTCTTCGGCGGCGGCGGAATCGCCGAGCACAACAAAAAGGATTCCAAGAACTACAAGGGCGACGTTTACGAGCTTGCAAAGCAGGCGGGCTATAAGGTCGTCCGTAAAAACGTTGACGCGATAAAAGCCCTCAAGGCGGGCGACGGCAAAGTCATTGCAGTCGGCGCGGACGGCGCGCTGGCGTACGACATCGACAATCCCGACTCCCCGCGCGTTTCCCTCTTCACCCAAAAGGCAATCGAACTGCTCGACAACGACAAAGGATTTTTCCTGATGGTCGAGGGCGGCAAAATCGACTGGATGTGCCACGCAAACGACGCCGCAACCGTGATGCGCGAAGTCATCGACTTCGACAACGCCGTGAAAGTCGCGCTCGAGTTCGCGAAAAAACACCCGCAGGACACGCTTGTCGTCGTAACGGGCGACCACGAAACGGGCGGCCTTACGATGGGCTTTGCGGGCACTGCGTACAACTCGTACATCGACAGACTTAACGCCCAGACCCGCTCGCGCGACGGCTTCGACTCCGCGCTCAAAAAGCTCCAAAAGGAAAAGCCCGAGCTCACTTTCGACGACGTAAAGCCGCTGCTTTCCGACTCGTTCGGCTTCGTCTTCGACAGGCGTCTTAAAATGGCGATGGTCGTCAACGAGAAGGAATGCGCCGAGCTTGAAAACGCCTTCAATCGCTGGAAGCAGAACCCCAAGAGCGGCGCGCTTTCCCTCGCGGCGGCGAAGTGCCTGAACAACAAGGCGGGCTTGGCTTGGACGAGCAACGCGCACACCGCACTCCCCGTCGAAACGTCGGCGAGCGGCGCGCAGGCAGAGGTCTTCTCCGGCTCGATTGACAATACCGACATCGCCAAAACCCTCAAACAACTCGTAAAGTAGGGGCTATGTCTCGGCGCGGGAGGTTTTCGGACGCAATAATCGCGGCGGTTTTTACCGTCGCGTGCATTGTTTTGTGGTTCGCGGATTTCTATCCGAACGAATCCGAAAAAATCGGCGAAAAATTCCCCGCCAAAGTCCTGTCCGTCGACAACTCGGCAATCTTCAAAGTCGGGCTGCTCGAGCGCGGCGAACAGCGGCTTAAAGTCGAAATCCTTTCGGGTTCGCGCAAGGGGCAGGTCTTCGACGCCGTGAATCTGCTCAGGGCGCAAATGGATTTGGACAAAACCTTTTCCGTCGGCGACACCGCGTGGGTCTCGGCGGAAAACGGGGCAGTGCCCGAAAAGAGCACCATCAACGCGCAGGACTTTTACCGCAGCTCGAAGACCCTTTGGCTTTTCGCGCTCTTTTCTGCGATGCTCGTGCTCTTCGGCGGATTCACGGGCGTGAAAGCCCTGCTTTCGTTCGTATTTTCCTGCCTTGTCGTCTGGAAGATTCTCGTGCCCGCGTGCCTGCGCGGCGGCGACCCAATCGCAATTTGCCTCGCGGCGGTCTGCGTGCTGTCGGCGGCGATAATTTTCCTCGTCGCGGGATTCACCAAAAAGGGATTCGCGGCGTTCGCGGGAACAATGCTCGGGGTGCTCGCGAGCTGCGCGATGGCTTGGTATTTCTCGGGGAGCTTTAAGGTTAACGGCGCGGTGATGCCCTATTCGCAGGCGTTGCTCTACTCGGGCTACGAGTTTTTGAACCTTACGGAACTTTTTATCGGCGCGCTGTTTTTGTCGTCGTCTGGGGCGGTTATGGACTTGAGTATGGACGTCGCCGCAGGTATGGGGGAAGTCGCCGAAGCAAACCCGAGCCTCGGGCGGCGGCGGCTTCTAAAGGCGGGGCTTTCGATAGGCAGAAGCGTAGTCGGCACTATGACCACAACCCTGCTTTTGGCATACTCGGGCGGATATTTGACGCTGATGATGGCGTTTGCCGCAAACTCAGTGGAGCTGGGCGATTTTATCAATAACCCGTACGTCTGCGCCGAGGCAGTCAAGACACTTGTGGGAAGCTTCGGCTTGGTGCTTGTCGCGCCGTTTACGGCAATCGTCGGGTGCTTTATTTTCGGTTCTGGCGCGGGGCGCGCCTCGGTCAAATAAAGCGCACGAGCACATAAAGCCCGTATACGAACGATACCGCCAACATACAATAAATCAGAATCACATTGCCAAACAGCTTGCGCATTTTTATGAACGCCTGAACATCGGGGTCGGCGTCCTGCGGACTTCTGAAATTCAGACAGAAAAAACAGCAGAAGAACGCGACAATTGTCGCCAAGTACGCGAACGTTATAAAAATTCCGTGGTTCATAATCTTTCCCTCTCTTTGTAAAAAAACGGCGGGGCGGCATTACGCCGACCCCCGCCGCCGCCTTTATTGGATTACTTTCTTCTGCGGTACACTGCAAAAGCCAACGCCACAGCGCCGAAAATCGCCGCAACCGTCGCAGGCTCGGGGACGTTTATCGAAATCAGCAGATTGTTGCCCTTGATTGCATAATCCCACGAACCGTTGAATTTCTTGCCGAGTACTGTTAAGAATAAATTTCCGTCTTTTAAGAGATTCTCCAACCCCGCTATGCGGGAGTCGTCTTCAAAAGTCATCGCGGTGAAAGTGTAGGCGTCGTCTTCCGAAATGTCGCCTATAAGGTTTACCGTGAGCTTTGCGCCATGCTCGAAAGTAAGCCCCGCGTTGCTGTCTACCTTGAAAATTGTCGAACCGCCCAAATCGGTATCGATTTGTATTTCGCTTGCTACTGTCAGCGTTTTGCCGTTCGTTATTTCGAGAAATGCGCCTTGCCCGAGCATTAGTTTCGAACCGATAAGCGTGGCGTCCTCTTCCGCAATTTTTGCCGAAATCATTTCGCCGTTTTCTGCGGGTGTGTATTTGCGTATATATATGTCGCTGGCTGAATCCGCCGTGAAGTTTTTGATTACCCCGTCCGACATTATGGTATTTTTGTAGGAAACGCTTTCGCCGATTTTCGTATTCGTCATATTTGCGCCCCGAAAATCTACATTTTCCAAAATCCCAGCGGAAAGCTCGGCATTTGTGAGATCCGCATTGAAAAAGACAGCATTTTTCAACGAATATACTTCAGCGTACCTTGACGCGGATTGGTCGAACCCCGATATTTTCGCGCCGCTAAGGTTTGCATTCGAAAAATTTGCATTTGAAAAGTTCATACCCTCAAAAGTTGTATTTTTCAGGCTGACTCCTCTGAAATCTATGTTTGCAAAATTTGTCTCGGAAACGGTTATCCCGTCCAACATTTTGTCTTTGTAGCTCTTTGTGGAGCATAATTGCTCCTTTCTGAAAGCTATTTTATGCATCGTGGCACCCAATATGATTGCGTCGTCATACTTGAAGATACCGTCGGGATTCGTGTAATTGGGGTAACGGTCTGGATCTGGATCATACAGATTTGCGCAAAGATACGCGCCTGTTAGATTGAACCCGCTGAAATCGTATATGCAAATTTTGGTTATTTTATAGCCGTCTATTCTTAAATCGACTCCCGATAAATCTTTGTCCTTATAGCTTTTTGTTTTTGTCAAAATCGCCATATCGTTCATCTGGGCATTATAGAACGATGCCCCCTTGATTATGGCGTCGGTTGCGTCGATGTCGTTCATTGTTGCACCCGCAAAAGAGGCATTTGTCAAATCCGCATTTCTGAAACTGGCGTTGGTGTAGTCGGAATTGTATGTCGTGTCGTATTCTCTGGTGTACCTTGAAAATTCTGTGCCCCTTGCGGTGACGCCGTCCCATACCGAATTCCTGTGGCTTTCGCCGAGAAAACTTTTGCCGCTTTGATCGCCCGTAAAAATCTCGTTGTCGGCAAAGACCGCGCCTGCGGCTAAAACGGATAGAATTGTTATGTATTTTTTCATTATAAAAAATTTTTTCTCTTTTCGGAATTATTTTCGTTTCAAAAACGGCAGGGTGGCATAATGCCGACCCCCGCCGCCGCTTTTATTGGATTACCTTCTTCTGCGGTACACTGCAAAAGCCAACGCCACCGC
>DJPO01000043.1 GCA_002437405.1 Opitutia bacterium UBA6410
TCCACTCTCTTTGGTGTTGACCCCACTAATATAAAGGGATTGAAGATATACCGTAAAATTTTTTGCAAAAAAAAGGCAAACCCGCGCGGGGTTCGCCTCGAAAAAAACTATGAAAACAATAAAAAAACTTACGCTTCGGCGTCGGCTGCGTCGGAGGGCGGCGGGGCGATTGTCTCGCCTTCGGGCTTCGGCTCGGCGGCTTTGACTTCCGCCTGCGCTTCCGCCGCCCTTTTGCGGTATTCTTCGGGGTCGGTCGGAGTAAATTCGCCCTTGGCGATTTTGTAGACGTCCGCACCGTCGATTGTCTCGCGGATTAGAAGCTCGCTTGCGATGAGGTCGAGTTTGTCGCGGTTTTCGGAGACGATTTTGCGCGCGCGCGCAAGCTCGGTATCGACAATGCGCTTGATTTCCGAGTCGATGAACTCGGCGGTCTTTTCGCTGAAATGTTCGTCGCGGGCGATTTCCTTGCCGAGGAAGATGTGGTCCTGGTTTTCGCCGAAAGCGATGGGCCCGATTTCGCTCATACCCCAGTCGCAAACCATTTTCCGCGCGACTTTCGTCGCCTGCTTGATGTCGCCCGCCGCGCCGTTTGTGATGTCAGAAAATACAAGCTCCTCCGCGACGCGCCCGCCGAGGCTCGTGCAGATGTGGTTGAGCAGCGAATTTTTCGACTCCGTGCGAATGTCGCGAGAGGGAATGAACATCGTCGAGCCCAAGCTCTGCCCGCGCGGGATAATCGTCACCTTGTGAATCGGAAGCCTGCCGTCGTCGATTACCGCCTGAATGAGCGCGTGCCCCGCCTCGTGGTAGGCTGTGAGCTTCTTTTCGTCGTCGTCCATGAGCTTGCGGCGTTCGCGCCCGAAGAAAACCTTGTCGCGCGCTTCGTCGATGTCGGCGTTCGTGACGGTCTTGTCGTTGCGGCGGGCGGCGATTATCGCGCCCTCGTTTAGCAGGTTCGCCAAGTCCGCGCCCGAGCACCCTGGGGTTATGCGCGCGATTGTCGCCAAATCGACGGACGGGTCGAGCTTGATTTTCGCCGCGTGGATTTTCAAAATCTCCTCGCGCCCCTTGACATCCGGAAGGTCGATTACAACCTGCCTGTCGAATCTGCCCGGGCGCAGAAGCGCGCTGTCCAGAACGTCGGGGCGGTTGGTCGCCGCGATTATGATGACTCCGCTATGGGCGTCGAAGCCGTCCATCTCGACGAGCAGCGAATTGAGCGTTTGCTCGCGCTCGTCGTGTCCGCCGCCCATGCCCGCACCGCGCTGGCGTCCGACGGCGTCGATTTCGTCGATGAACACGAGGCACGGTGCGCTTTTGCGCGCCTGATCGAACATATCGCGAACGCGCGCCGCGCCCACGCCGACAAACATTTCCACGAAGTCCGAGCCGCTAATCGAGTAGAACGGCACATCCGCCTCTCCCGCAACCGCGCGGGCGAGCAGGGTCTTGCCCGTTCCGGGCGGCCCGACCATCAAAATGCCCTTGGGGATTCTCGCGCCGATGTCGCTGAACCGCTTGGGATTTTTCAAAAATTCGACGATTTCCGAGACTTCCTCCTTCGACTCGTCGCAGCCCGCAACGTCCTTGAAGGTGATTTTCTCGCCGTCGGGCGAAAGCAGGCGCGCGCGGCTCTTGCCGAAATTCATCGCGCTACGCCCCGAAGCCCTCATCTGGCGCGTAAAGAGAAAATACAATACGCCCACTATTATAAGAAACGGCAGAACGCTCGAGACTATGTTGCCCCAGAATGTGCTCGACGGCACTTCCTTGACCTCCCACGGGGCGGTCGGGTACGTCAGGCGTTTGTACATGTCCTCGGTGATTCGCCCCGAGAACACGAAGTCGAGCGCGCGCGGGGTGTCCTTTGGGGTGTCCGCCATTCCGAAGACGGGGTTTTTCATTTTGCCCTCGACGACATACCAGTCCTTGCCCGCGTTGGGGTCGTTGCGCATCGAGATTTCCAGCAGATTGTCGTTCTGGACGGCGGTCATCAGCTGTTTGGTGTCGAGCGTCTGAACCTTGCCCGCGCCGCCGCGCGGCAGGGACACGAGCATTATTATTACGCAAATGATTGCAATCCAAACAAAATACGGTTTGTTCGGGATTCTTCCGAAAGTGTTTTTTTCCTTTTTATCCATTTAAAACTAAACGGTATGATTAGATTTAAAAATTTTCGCACGTCAACTCAATAACAGAGCGCGACTTCCCGACCTTGTAAAGTTCCGACGGCGGCAGCGCGGGACTCCAGAGAATCTCGCCCTTTAAATTGCAGACAACAACCGCCGCCGCGCGTTTCCAAACGGGGACTTTTTTTGCGTTGAAAATCTCCTTCAGCCGCTTCGGCGAGCGCGACCCGAGCGGCGGATATTCGTCGCCGTCGCGGCGGGTTCGGGCGACGAGCGCGCCACCACACAGCCCGCCCGTTGCGGCGAGGTCGATGTACGCCCTGCGGGAGTCGTCGTTGTCGCCGTTTTTTATCGACTCAAAACGCGCCTGCGTAAGCGAAACTTTTTCGACGCGCAAAACCCGCCCGTCGGGAAGCCTGTTTTTGCCCGATTTCAGGACGACCTCCCATTCGCGCGCATCGGCTTTCGGCTCGAGCCTCACAGACACTCCGTCGAAATACATATCGAATTTATCCGAAACGTCCGCCCGCGCGAATCCGCCCGCCGCCGCCGCGACGAACGCGTCAACGCACCCCGACCTAACCCGCCCCGCGAGCAAATTGAGCGAAAGCAGCTTGACCGCCGCGCGGCGCAAAAACGCGGGCTCGGCGCGGTACTCTTCGGGCAGCCGCAACAGACGCAACTCCGAGTCCGCCCCCGCAAGCTCGAGCTCTGGATTGGCGGAAACCAGCGCACGGGAGAAAATATTTTCGACGAAATCGGAATCCTCGCAAAGCTGCGCGCGCGTGCGCAATGCGGATTCGGCGAAACCGCCCGCGCAGAGGGAGTCGAGCGCGGGCACGATTTCCGACCTGAGCCTGTTGCGCAGAAAGTCGGGGCTTGCGTTGGTCTCGTCCTCGCGCCATTCGATTTTGTTGCGCCTTAAAATTTCCTTTATTTCCGCCTTCGAAAGCCGCAGCAGCGGGCGCACGAACTCCGCCCCCTTGTAGTGCGAAACCGCCCTCGGCGCGGACATTCCCGCAAGCCCCGCACCGCGCATAAGCCGCATAACGAGCGTCTCCGCCACGTCGCCCGAATTGTGCCCCTGCACTATCGCCCCCAGCCCGAGCCGCGCCGATTCCGCCGCGAAAAACTTAAGCCGCATAGCCCGCAACCCCGCCTCGGTAATCCGCTCGGGCGGGCAGTCCGCCGCCCCGCAGACGAACTCCGCCCCGAGCCGCCCCGCAAGCCGCCCGACAAACTCGGCGTCGGAATCCGCCGCAGGACGCTCGCGGTGGTTGAAGTGCAGGACGCAAATTCTGTTTTTTGCGGACTCGAAAATCCGCGCGACAAACATCAGAGCACAGACCGAGTCCGCCCCGCCCGAGCACGCGACGCCGATTCGCCCGCCGCCCCGAAGCACCGATTCGATTTCCGCAAGTGCCGAGGCCTCCAAACGCCCCGCGCCGATTTTTATTCCGAATTTTCCGCCCATTTTCAAAAAGCAATTTTGTACAAAAATATTAACGCGGCCGCCGCGAGCGGCGCAAGTACGAATCCCGCCCACTGCGGAAGAATCCGCCCGAGCCAATCCGACGCCGCCAGAAATCCGACAGCCGCGAGTGCCGCCGCAAATCCGCTCGGCAAAGTGAAATCGACCGCCATGTCCGCAAGCGAATTTATCCGCATCGCGCCCCAGTCCATCGCCCACACGACCGCGCACGCGGCGGCGTTGAGCCACTGCGCCAAAAACGCGGGCAGGAAAAATCCCGCAAATCCGAGGCTGACGGCGACTCCCGCCGCAAAGACGAAAAGCGGCGAATACAGCGCGGACAAAAGCGACGCGTATCCGAAATAATGCGCCGAAAGCGGGAACGCCGCCATCGCGCACCCGAACGATATGCACGCCCCTCCGACAAAAAATCCGAACGCCCCGCGACGCAGCCGCGAATACGTCCGCCGCATAAATCCGCCGTACAAAACCCGAGGCTCGAAACGCCTTTCCAAAAGCGCGAACAGAGGAAGCGAATACACGAAAATCGACGCGGCTATGCAGTACGAAAGCGCGAACCCCGCGTCGCCCAAATCGCGCGGGAAAAGCGCGAGCGAAACCGTCGCAGCCAGCACGAGGGAATCGATAGGCTTCGCCCCGCGCCCCAAAAGCGAGGCAATCCACACGAGCGCGACCATCGAAAACGCCCGCATTGCCGACGGCCGCCCGCCGCATGCGCAGACGTATAAAAACAGAATCGGAAGCCCCGCCGCCGCCTGATACCTCCACGGCACGCGCAGAACCGTCAGCGCAAAATAAAGTATCGCGGCGGCGAACCCGACGTGCAGCCCGCTTATCGCGAAAACGTGCATAACGCCCGTGCGCGCAAACGCCTCCTTCCTTTCGCGCGAAAGCAGGCTTTTGTCGCCGAGAATCATCGCCCGATACTCGCGCGCGGCGACCGAATCCGCCGACATTCCGAGCGGCAACGCCGAGAGCGACGCGTCCATATACGCAGCCAAGCGCGAATAAAATCCGAAGCGCGCCCCCGCAGGCTCGAGCTTTTCCACGCCGCAACTTTGCGAAAATATTTTATAATGCACGAATTTTCCCGAAAGGTACGAGTCGAAATCCCGCGACCTCGAATTTATCCGCCCGCGCGAAAGATACCTCTTCCCGTCCGTCGGCGAAAGCACCCCGTCAAAACTCACGCATTCCGAGGCGGTCAAACCCAGCGGCTTGGCGAGTCCGCCCTTCCCGTCCGAAACCGTAAACCAAATAGGCAACCCGACAAGCCGCGGAAACCGCCCGCACGAGACGACTTCGGCAGTCCCGTAAAGCGAGCCGTTTTTCCCCTTCGAAACGTCGCAAATCCGCGCCGTCAAGTCCGCTTCGGTCGGGGCAAAGTCGGGGTATGGATTTTCGGGCACGCGCCCAAAAAAGTACGCAACCGCCAAGCAGCCGACCCCTAACAAAAGAAAAACGCGCCGTGCCCGTCCGCCGCCCCCGCAAAAAATCGAAAAGCTCGCGACCGCCGCAAAAACCGCCAGCCCGAGTGAAAAAATCCACCCCGCGAAATTGCGCAGCTCGGGCAGGCAGACCGCGCAGGCGTAGCCCGCAAGCAGCGCAAACAAAATCCAAACCGACGGCGGCGCGTAGGCTCGCGGAGGGCGGATTTCAAATTCGTCGCGCTGCGGGGAAGAAAAAATCATTTGCCGACGACTTCAAGCTCGGAAAGCGAATCGGCGGACGAATCGAACGTGATTGTCCCGACCGCGCCCTCGATTTTCGCGCCAGCGAACTGTGCGCGCATTTTCGCGGGGTTGAACTTCGCCGCAACGACGGCTTTCGACAAAGCGACGACCGAATCGTACCCGTAGGCGGCGACCCACGTCGGCTCGCGCCCGTACTCCGCCTTGAACGCGGCAACGAACTCGCGCGAGACGGGCGTCGCGACTTTCCCGAGCTCGAATGCCGTAGCTGTCCTGTAGAACTTTACGCCCTCGGGAACATCGAACGGCTCGAACCCGAACACTGCGCAAGAGGCGATAACGCCCGAGTATCCGCCGCGGCAGACGCTCTCGACAAACGGCTTAAGTTCGCTCCCGCGCCCCACATAAAAAATATACTGCGGGAACAGCCGCTTCATCTGCTCCGAAAATATCGAGAAGTCGCGCGTGCCCGACGAAAATACGTCCGAATAAAACTTGGTGTGCTCGAGTTTCAAGCAGAACGCAAGATAGTCGCCGCAAGCCTTCCCGAAAAGCGAATCGACGGACATTGCCACGATGTTGACATCGCGCGAATCGGGGCGTTCGACGACTGTCGAAAGCAAATCGCCGTCCTGCGCGCCGTTCAAAAATATGCGTGTGGAGTTTTGCGAGTCGAGTGTCGCGGGCGGATATTGGCACATATAATTGATAAACACGTCGTCGCACTTCATAAGGCGCGTGTGCCAAGAGACAACCTGCTCGTCGAACCCGACCGAAACGACCTTGACGCCGTCGCGCCGCAATGCGTCGAACGCCTCTCCGAAAGACTTCCCCGCGCCGCAGTCGCGCGCAACGATTTTAAGCTCCAGCCCCGCGATTCCCCCAGCAGAATTGACCTTCTTCGCCGCCAAAAGCATACCGTCCAAAGCGTCGCGCGCCGCAACGGCGGACTCGCCCGAAAGCGGCAAAACCGCCCCGACAGGATAAACCCCCTCCCCGAATTTGGGAGCGGAAGAGCACCCCGCCAAAACCACCGCAAAAACAAAAATCAAAGCACCATTAAAAAACTTCATACGCCACACATTACCCCAACCCCCAAAACCTTCAACACTTTATTGAAAGGGGGGCAAAGCCCCCCTTTCGGCAGATTGGCGAAGCCAATTCTGCCAACCCCCGCCACGGTTTGTATTCCCCTTTCGGCAGATTGAGTGCAGAAAAAAAATGCCTATGCAACGAAGTCATAGGCATCGAGTAAACGAATTCGAGTACAAACGCACTTCTCTTATTCGGCGACGATTTCAAAGAACGTCGACGGATTTTTCGAGTTATCGATGTTTATCGAAAGCTCGCCGCCAACGTATTCAAGCGGGATTTCCGCCCTGCGCTCGCCGCTGTACTTGAGCTCGTACATTTTGTATTTTTTGTCGGCGGGCACTTTGAGTTTTGCGGACATCTTGCCGCGCTTTATCAGAATCTTCGAATTCGGCGACGGTTTTTTGCGCATCAACGTGCGGGAGGAGTCCAAATTTATGTCGTCGTTTATGTTGTCGGTATTGTAGATAAACACAATGCGTTTGCTTTCGGAAAGTCGAGAGCCGTCCATTGAACACGCCGCGACCGCGCACGGGGTTGTGGAGGAAATTTCGGTCAGCGCGTCGAGATTTTCCACTCCGCTTTTGAATGCCACCGCCTCCGTCTTCGGCGTGATTACGGAAATGCGCTCCTTTTTCGTGTCGAGGAGAATCTGATTCGTGTCGGAGTGGTACACGCCCGACGAAGGCGATGTGCGGTTGTTTTCGCCGAGAATTCCGTTTTTGCGCATTTGCATAACAAACGCCTCTTCGTCGAATTTTTCGCCGACGCTCGTGCCCGTGGTCGCGAAGTTTTGCGCCGAGTTTGTACGCGACGCCCCGACGGGCAGCATTGTCATGTCGGCGTTTTTTATTTTTGTATGCGCGAGTTTTTCGGGTATCCGCGCCCCCTCGAATTTCACCGAAAATCCGCTCAATAGCGCGATGCGCGTCTGCGCCCCGTTTGCCGACTGCGCCATATTTGCGTTATTTTCAACATAGTTTTTCGGGAAGAAAAGTTCGACGCGGTGTTTCGACTTCATTGCGTCGCCGCGCATGAACAGGCAATACGCCAGAAATTCGTTCGCTCTGAACACTGGCGATTTCGCCACGTTGAACGGGCCAAGCACGTTGCCCTTTTTTGCGCCCGTTCTCACGCCGCTGCAATGGACAATCATTCCGTCGAAATCCTGCAAGGCCGCATACGCGCCGAAGACCAGCCCGCCCTCGTGCTTGTATTGATTCCAGTGGCTGTGATTGTATTCGGTCAGGCAAATCGGGCGTCCCGAAATCCGCCGCGCCACGCCCGCGCGCATTGTGTCCGCAAACCCCGACGATTCGCCAAGCGAGCTTCCCTGCCCGACGTACGAATTAACCTGCATGAAGTCCGTCGGGTGGTTGAAGTAGACGTTGAGCGTTGAATAGTCGGCGATTTCGGAACTCATGTACGCCACATTTAGCGTGCGGTTGCAATTATACTGGTAAATCAGTCCTCCGTAGCCGAGATTGTTTTTCACCACTTTTTCGCAGAATTTGCGGAATTCGTCGTTTTTGATTCTACAGAAATTTACCCACTCGGAAGTTTCGGACTCCTTTGCGAAGTCGATTTCGCCGAATTTTTTGTAGTCTTTTTTTGCGAATTTGCCCGTCGCGTTCATATTTTCGACCGTACCGTATTTTGACTCGGCGTACTTTGCGAACTCCGAGTTTACAAGGGCTACGGTTTCGGCGTCGAGACCGGGGAATGTATAGAATAGATCCATTTCGTTCCAGAATTCCATACCCATAAAAACGGGGTCGTCCTTCCACGCAAGCCCCGTGTAGGGGTTGATGTGGCAGAGCTGCTTGCGGGCGTGAGCCTCCCAGTCTTTGCGGGTTTTTTCGTCGCCCATGAGCATTTTCATTTTTGCCGAAAATCGCGCGTCCCAGCTTTTCCCCGAATCGTCGAACACGTTGTTTGCTATAAGCAGATTCAGATATATGCCGTTCTTTTTAGCCTCGGAGATGAGGAAGTCGTAGAGGTCGAAACCCTCGGCGAGTTTGGCGGGGTCGGACGAGCATAGGTAGTCGGTCGTGTGGAAGCGCAAGAGGTTGTAGCCTTGGCGTTTTGCTATTTGGCAAAGCTTTTTGATGTTTTCCTTTGTCTCCTGAACGTCTTTGCCACCCTCGCCCGCCAAGTACCAAACAGTTCCGTGGAATTTCAGTTCGGCATTCGGCTTCTTTTCGAACGCGAATTTGCCGTTCTCCGAAACAATCACCCTGCCGAATTTTCCTGCTGGGGCGTCGTCGAAATTCTTGGAAAGGTCGAGCGCGCTGCCCTCGGCGATTGCGATGTCGGATATGTCGGTTTCAACCCACTCTGCCGAAGAGGGCACGAAATCGGGACAGGTTTTCGAAAAAGAAATTCCCGACATGGCTATGGCGGCGGTCAAAATAAGGATTTTTTTTGTCATGGACAATTTGCTTCTCTGTTGAATTCGTAGCAGTATTCGTATTCGCGGAGAAGTTTTGCAAAAATCGCCGTCCGTGTAAATATATTTTATGCCTTGGAGGGTTTTCCCGTTATTGCGGGAGATTTTCAAGCCCCGTTATGTTGTCCTTGAGTGCCGTACCGCTTATCTTCCTGATTCGCGACTCCTCCAGAAGCAGCGCGAGCTTGCGCGCCGCCTGCTCTATCGGGAAACCGAGCGGGCGGATATTCGAAATGCAGTTGCGGTCGGACTCCACGCTCGCCCACTTCGCGCGGTATGTAAAATACGCGCTGAGACTGTCGGGCGAGCCTAACCCAGGGCGTTCGCCGACGAGCGCGAGGGTATGCCGCGCCCCGAGGATTTCGTTTATCGAATCCTGTATTTTGACGCGCGCGTAGGGCGCGATGATTATCGGATACGCCGACCAATTTTCCTTCGGGAGATTTTTAAACAGCGCGACAACCGTGTCTACGGCGTGAAGATTCGCGGCGGTTGCGGAAAGTCCGTCGGAAACGACAACCATAAAATCCCGCCGCCCCCACTTTTTGGCAAGCTCCGCCAGTTTTTCCGCCGACTCTCCGTCGAGCTGCCGCCCGAGCTCGGGGTTCATCAGATAGGTCTGTTTGTCGGAAACTTTCGTGTGCAAAACGGCGGTTTCGAAGCCCGCTTCGCGAAGGCGCGCGGCGATTTCGTCAAGATGGAAATCGGCGAGTACGGCGTCGCGGGCGCGCGCGTGCGCCAAGCGGAAATCGAGAACCGACGGCGTGCGCTGGCTTCCGCCCGCGCGGCCTATTCCTATCCGAGCCGTCGTGTATTTTTGCAGTTCGACCCACGGGTCGGCGCACCCGACGGCGTTGGGCGCGGAGTTCGGCTTCAAAACAAAACCCTTGTTAGTCTGCGGTAAATTCATAGTCTGCGAGAAGTTTGTTTTCCCCTCCAAGGCGCATTACCCTGTTGTCGCGGAAAATGTTCATCTTTTCGAGCCACGCCTCGAACTCTGGCGCGGGGCGCAACCCGAGCAGTTGGCGCGCGTACAAAATGTCGTGGAACGACGTCGTTTGGTAACCGAGCATAATGTCGTCGCAGCCGGGGATACCCATTGCGTAGTTCAAACCCGCCGCCGCCAAGAGGGTCAGCAGCGTGTCCATATCGTCCTGATCGGCTTCGGCGTGGTTTGTGTAGCAAATGTCGCAGCCCATCGGAAGTCCGAGCAGTTTGCCGCAAAAGTGGTCCTCCAAGCCCGCGCGGATTATCTGCTTGCCGTTGTACAGGTACTCGGGCCCGATAAACCCGACGACGGTATTGACCAGAAGCGGGCGGAATTCGCGGGCGACGGCGTATGCGCGCGCCTCGCAGGTCTGCATATCGACGTCCCAATTACCCTCCGCCGACAACGCCGAGCCCTGTCCCGTTTCGAAATACATCACGTTGTCGCCGACCGTTCCGCGGTGCAGCGACAGCGCGGCTTCGTGCGCCTCCTTTATGATTCCGAGGTTTATCCCGAAGTTCGTGTTGGCGATTTCCGTGCCCGCAATCGACTGGAATACCAAGTCGACGGGCCCGCCCTTCTCCATCACGGCGATTGCGTTTGTGATATGCGAGAGCACGCAGGACTGGGTCGGGATTTCGTAGCGGTGGACGAGCTCGTCAATGAGCTTCAAAATCTCGGTCATTGCGGGGACGCTGTCGGTTGCGGGGTTTATGCCGATTACCGCGTCGCCGCTTCCGTAGAGCAGTCCGTCGAGCATCGAGGCCGCGATTGCGTTTAGGTTGTCGGAGGGGTCGTTTGGTTGCAGGCGCGAGGAGAATCTGCCCTTCAACCCGATGGTGTCCCTGAACTTCGTGACAACCCTGCGCTTTGAGGCTACGAGAATCAAATCCTGATTGCCCATAATCTTCGATACCGCCGCAACCATTTCGGGCGTAAGCCCCCACGTCAGACGCTCAAGCACTTCGCCGTCGGTTTCGTAGCGCAAAAGCCAGTCGCGGAATTCTCCGACTGTCAGCGACGACACGGGCGCGAAGGCTTCCCTGTCGTGCCTGTCCAGAATCAGCCGCGTGACTTCGTCCTTTTCGTACGGAATCAGCGGCTCTTCGAGAAACAGCGAAAGCGGGACATCGGCAAGACACATCTGCGCGGCGACGCGCTCTTCGTAGTCGGCGGCGGCAATCCCCGCGAGCTCGTCGCCCGAGCGGCGCGGGGAAGCCTTTGCCATCAGCTCCTTGAGCGAGCGGAAATTGTGGGTTTTTCCGCCCGTGCATATGCTCCAGGTCTTTTTCATTTTGCTACATCTTTGTGTTGAAGAGCGACGGAATGTAGAGCGCGATTTCGGGGAATATCATAATCAAAACCAGCGCGAGCAGCATCAGCCCCACGAACGGGATAATCGACGCGTAGATGTCGCGGATTGTAATGCTCTTGGGGGACATCGCGCGCATCAGGAACAGATTGTATCCGAAAGGCGGCGTGATGTATGCGATTTGGCAGGTAATCGTGTAGAGAATCCCGAACCATATCGGATTGAACCCGAGCTTCATCACCAGCGGAATGTAGAGCGGCGCAACAATCACCAGCATCGCGGTATCGTCGAGGAAAATCCCGAGAACCACGAACGACAGTTGCATCAGAAGCAGTACTTGCCACGGCGAGAGCCCCCAGTCGTTGAGGAACAATCCCTCGAGCGCGCGAACCGCACCGAGTCCGTCGAAGACCGCCGCAAACGCGAGCGCCGCCATCATAACCCACATAAACATCGCGGAGTTGTCGAGTGTTTCGCGCAGAATCTTCTTGAAGAGCTTCCACGTGAGCCTGCGCCTGAACAGCGCGACTAAAAACGCCGCAAACGCCCCGAACGCCGAGCTTTCCACAAGGCTCGTAAGCCCGAAGAAAAACGAACCGATTACCGAGAAAATCAGCAGTAGCGGAATAATCCCCGCACTCAGCACGCGCAGCTTTTGCTTGAAACTATAGTTGCGCTCGCTCTTTGGGAGGACTGGCCCCATCTTGGGGTTGATGTGGCAGCGTATGAGGATATACGCCAGAAACAAAACCGTCATCAAAAGCCCAGGGCCGATGCCAGCCAGCCACAGTTGGCTTACGGGTTGGCGGGCAATCATTCCGTAGAGGACAAGCACAATGCTCGGGGGAATCAGAATACCGAGCGAGCTGCCCGCTTGGATAAGCCCGCTAATCATACGCTTGTCGTAGTCGCGCTTGAGCAGTTCGGGCAGCGCGACACTGCAGCCGATTGCCATTCCCGCGACGCTCAAACCGTTCATGCACGAAATCAGAACCATCACGAAGAGCGTCCCGACCGCAAGCCCGCCCTTCAGCGAGCCCATCCAGACGTGGAACATATGGTACATATCGTTCGCGATTCCCGATTCCGAAAGCATAAAGCCCATGAAAACGAACATCGGCAGCGTCAGCATCGGATACCAGTTGAACAGTTTAATCGCGGCGTTGAAGCCCAGCGCGCTGCTTCCGTCGCCCCACAAAAAGAGGGCGGCTACAACCCCGACAAACCCCATCGCGGCAAACACGCGTTGCCCCGTGAGCATAAGCAGCATCAGGGTCGAGAACATCAACAAAATAATAATTTCGGGAGAGAGGCTCATATCAATACTTCCTTCCTATCGCCTTGCAAAAATCCTTGAGAAGCTCGGCAGTGGCTTGCAAAAACATAAGAGCCATACCGGCAGTCATAACAATCTTAATCGGAGCCATCGGCGGCTTCCAGACACTGTGGTTGCGCTGGTCGAACTCGAGCGCAAACGCCGAACTGTCCCAGCCGCCCTTTACCATCACATAGAGGTAGAAGAGCAGGAAGAATACGGTGAATACGTCGACCATCGCCTTCGTCCGCGGCTTCCAACGCTCGTAGAGAAAATCCATTCTAACGTGGATACCGTGTTTGAGGCTGCTCGCGCCACCCAAAATGTAGTACGCGGCCATCGTGAACTGCGCCATCTCCATAATCCAAATCACGGGTCTGTGGAACGCATTCGTGATAATGGAATAAAGCAGAATGCCCATCATCGCCAAAAGCAGATACATCGCAACCCCGCCGACGAATTCGCTGACTTTGCTGATCCACCTTATATAAATGCGGATAAGCTTCATCAACGGCGCGCCTGTGTTTTCCTTGACCTTCCCCCAATCGACCGAATCGAGCCAGTCGTCGAGGTCGTCGAACCTTGTCCTTCTGATAATCATAAAAAATCCGAAACTTGAAATTGCGCCCGCCCGCGCGGGAAATCCGCACGCGGGTCGGGGATTCGCGAAAGCCGAACCCGCACACTCGGCGGGCTCGGCGAAACAGGACGCGTATTAACGGTAGGGCGAACCAGCCTTTTCCATCATCGCGTTGTATTCCCTGAAGATTTTCACGACCTGCTTTTGGCGCGGCGTGCCGTTTGCGATAAGCTCGTCCCAGAACTTTACGGCCTCGTCCTCGACAGTCTTCCATTCCTCCGCGGGAATGGTCGTCAGTTTGAGCTTTCCGCCGTTGACGCGCAGATTCGCCTCGCCGCCCCAGTACCAGTATTGGCGGTAGTAGTGGGAGGAATCCATACACACCTTGAAGAGCTCCTGCAAATGCGGCGGGACTTTTTCCCAAGACTTTGTGTTCGCGAGGAACGAGCCGATCCACGCGCCCGAAATATTGTTCGTGAGAAAATACTTCGTGGCGTTCGCCCAACCGACGGTGTACGCTTCTGTAATGCCGCACCAGACAACGCCGTCGAGCTCGCCGGTACGCATCGCCATTTCGATGTCCTCGACGGGGATCGTAATCGGGACGATTCCGAAACGCGTCAGGAATCTGCCCGCCGTCGGGAACGTGTAGAGCTTTTTGCCCTTGATGTCCGCGAGCGAGCGAATCGGGTCTTTCGTTATGAAGTTGCACGGATCCCACGAGCCAGAGCTAAGCCAAGTGACGTTTTTGACCTCCTTGTACGAATCCGCCCAGAGTTTCGCCAAGCCGAATTCGTTGAAGAGCGCGGGAACGTCGAGCGAGTAGCGGGTAGCGAGCGGGAAGTACGCGCTAAACGGTGCGACGTCGGCGGGCGAGCCCATCGAATCGTCGTCGCTTTGCACGCAGTCGAGCGTACCTTGCTGTAGCGCGCTGAAAAGCTCGCTCGTGGGGACGAGCTGGTCGGCGTAGTAAAGCTCGATTTTCATCTCGCCGTTTGCGATTTTGTTGAACGCCTCGACGGCGGGCTTTATGACGTGCGCACCCAGCGCGGTGCTCGCGTACGTTTGCAAACGCCACCTAATCGGCTTTTTCGACGCCCCCATTACATAGGGAGCACCCAATACGGCGGCTGTTCCGATACCGAGGGACTTCAAAAAGCCCCTCTTGTTCATGCGACCCGCAGTTTCGGCGGGAACGGTTTCGTTTTTTGTCTTTGTGGTGTTCATAGTTCTATCAGGCAAAATTTTGTTTACCCGATATGTAGCAGACGCCGTGCCAATTTTTTCGAACCGCCCGCGACACTGAAAATAAACCACTTACAAAAACACGCCAAAAATCGGGAAAATTCGGATAAAACAAATTTGTATTATCCCGAGTACCAAACTACAAAATTGTAGAAAAAAAATCCCGACCGCACTGGGCAATCGGGAATTCCTGCGCAATCCGAAAATTTTTTATTTTGCCTGCTGCGACAAAATCCAGAGCAAATCGGAAAGCCTGTTGACATATTTTAGGGGGAAATCGCGGACAAGCCCGCCGTCTTCGGCGAGCGAAACGATTTCGCGCTCGGCAAACCTGCACCGCGCCCGCGCCATATCGAGCGCGGCCTGTAGCGGATTTTCCCCCGAATACGCCCAGCCCGAAAACACGTCGCCCGCCAATTCGGCGGCTTCGATTCTGTCCTCGAGCACTTTTAAATCCGCCTCCCCCAAAAGCGCAATTCCGCGCTCGGCGAGCTTCGGGAAGTCCGCCGAATCCGTCGCAAGCTCAGTCATCAAAACGGTCAGCGATTTTTGTAGCGACAAAATAAACGCACCCATATCGGAGTCCGCAAACGCCCTCGCAAAGCCAAGCACGGCGGACAAGTCGTCGAGCGCACCGTACGCGCGGACACGCACGCAACTCTTGGAAACCTCCCTGCCGAACATTAATTTCGTTTTTCCCGCATCGCCTGTTTTCGTCGAAATTTTCATTTTTTCTTTTTTAGGGAAGACAAAAAAACTTCGCCGAAAAAATTTTTCAAGAAATTTTCGGCGCAAAAAAAAACGGCGGGAATTCCCGCCGCAATTTCTTCGGACAGTTTAATCATTTGCCGCTTGGGGCGGGGGTGATATTCAGCTTTTGCTCCATAAATGCGTACAGCTTGTCGCCTTTTTCGAGATTGCCGTCGAGAATTTCGTCGAGCGCGTAGCGTCTGAATTCCGCATTTTTGCCCGTCGCGATTTTCTTGACAATCAGCTTTACAATCTCCTGTTTGACGCCCTTGTCCGCAGTCTTCAAATGGCGGGCGAAGTATTTCAATTCCGACAGTGTTATCGAACGCTCCAACGCCGCCTGCGCCTTGCGGTCGCCGCGCAGGAAAAGCCTTTCGAGCTCCCTGAGTGCCGCGGCGTCGCAGCGGTATGCGCGCAGCTCGAGAGCGTCGATGTCGCCGAGTCCCTCTTCGCGCAGAATTTTGTCGACAATCGGGCTCGAGTTTTCGCGCATTACGTCCCTCGCGACTCCCCAAAAAGGTTTTTTCCAGCTTTTGTAAATGCCGTATATTTTGCGCAAATCGGCTTCGTCGTCGCAAATGAACCGCGCGCTGTATATGGCAAGCAGACGCAGATTTTCGTCGGGGCTGTCAAGCTCGGGCGCGACAACGGGGAAGAAGCGCGTATCGCCCGTTAGCATAAAACTTGCCACGGCAATGGCCTTTGCGCGGTTGTCGAGGTTCGGGAAGCTGCGCAAAAGTTTCGCCGAATTTTCGTACGTCCTGCCGAAATTCGCGCTCCTGCCCGCATAGGGCGCAAGCTCGGGATTTTCGGCAATGAGCGTATCGAGATATTTTATTTTTTGGGCATTGCCGTTTTGGGAGTTTGCGTAGAGGTCGACTGCGTACGACTTGCCGTCGCCGACGAGCCGCGCGAGCTTCGCCGCCGCTTTCGCGTCGCCGCTTTTGTACGCTTTGAGCGCGAGCGACCACAGCGCGAATTCGGCGTCGCCACCGCGCGCGTCTTTCAGAAAGTCCGCCGTCTGCGAATCCGAAATGCGCCCCGCTGAAACTACTGCGAATTTCGCAATATCCGCGTCTTCTGTCTCGGACGCAAGCTTGACGATAAATTTTGCGTTAGTCGAGCCGCCGCGCGCCGCGAGAGTCGCTATTGCCGCCTGTCGGCATTTTTTGTCGAATTGCGCATTTTCCGCCGCGCCGCGCAAAATTCCGTCGACCGAATCTCCGCCGATTCCCAGCAGAACATCGCAGGCTATTTGCGAGCGGAACGGGTCGCCGAGAAACTTCGAAAGCGGCTTTGCGGATTTTTCCGAAGCAATCGGGCGGAGGGCGTCGCATAGATAGAAAAACGCCTCGTCGGAAATTTTTTTGTTTTCCAAAACGTCCAAGAGCGACGCCTCCAATTTCGCGGACTTGGAGAGGTCTTGGGTTTCGGATTTCAGTTCGTAGAACCACGCGAGGCTTCCGCCCGCCTTGTAGTCCGCCAACGCCGCAAAATCCGCGCCCGCAGCCCACGGCGCGAATGCGCACAGGCATGCGAACAGCGCGGAGCGATTCATTTTAAAAATCTGTTTTTCCATAGTCTCAAAAAATTAGTTGTTCTTCAAAAACCGCACGCACTTGCGGACATCTTCGAGATTCCCCTCGGGATTCCATTCGTATTCGACCATAAAATAGCCGTCGAACTTCTGCCTGTCCAGCTCCGCGAGAGCCGCCTTCAAATCGACCTTCCCCGTCCCGAGCGCGACCGCGCGCCCGTCCAAATCGTCGAACTTGTCGATGTCCTTGAAATGCGTAATGGCAATGCGCCCGTCGTAGATTTTGTAGCCGTCGACAGTGTTTATGCCGCTACGCTCCCAGTGCCCGTTGTCGGGGCAGCCGTAGATGTTGGGATACTTGCGCATAAGCCACGCGACTGTGCGCGGATAAAAATAAGTGTTTTCGTTGTATGCGTGGTTGTGGAGCGCGACTTTCACGCCATATTCGGGCGCGACTCTGTTCCAGATTTCGAGAGCCTTACCCTGCGACTCGGTGAGTACGAGCGGGATTCCCATCTCCTTTGCAAAGGACAGCATTTTGCGGATTTCCGCCTCCGTCTGCGGGCTGCGGACTCCGTAACTTGCGATTTTTATTCCGTTGTCGGCGAGCAGTTTTTTGAGGTACGCCTTTTGCTCGGGCGTCATATCGGGAGTCGTATAGACGCCGTCGAAGCCGCCGCCGAGGGGAGTCGTCGAAAGCCCGATTGCGTCGACCTGCATATCCTTGAGCAGCTCGACAATCTCGGCAATCGTGCGGGTTCTGAGAGTGAAGAGGGCGATTCCGATTTTGCGCTTGCCCGCGTTTGCCGAAACGTTTTGCTGCTCGGCGGAAGCGGCGGGCGCGGCGGAATCGACGCAGTTACACGCGCACAATGCGGCGGAAATCAGAGTCGCGAAAATTAGCGGTAAAAATTTTTTCATAAATGTCGGAGTTTTTGAAGTTGTTATGCCCGAAGTTGCCACGGGGCGGTATAGACGCGGTCGCACATTCTCGCGGCGAGCGGGTCGCCGACGATTTCCTCGCGTTCGGCGTCCCACTTTATCGGGCGGTTGAGCCTGTAGGCGATTTCCGCGAGCAGGCAGCCCGTGTTCGTCCTGTGGGCTTCGCCGATGTCGGTTGTTGCAATGCGCCTGTCGATTACGCTGTCGATAAACGCCGTAAAGTGGTTGCCGTTGCGAATCGGGAAAACCCTTTCGTCGGTCGGCGCGATGCGCTTTGAAATGATGTCCAGCGGCTGCGAATAGAACGTCTCGCGTGAAATAAAAAGCTTTCCTTTCGTTCCGTAGAACATCACACCCGAATCGTTCGCAAAACGCCTGTCGGCGGACATATCCATTATCGCGATTTCCAGATTGTCGTAGAAGAGCGACACCCTGAATTTTACGGGTTGGTCGGAGAACCCGTCCTTCTGCCATTCGACATATTCGGGGACTGCCTCGACGAATCCCTTTTTGCCCGCGTCCGTCGCCCAAAGCGCGATATCCAGATGGTGCGCGCCCCAGTCGGCAATCTTCCCCGCGCTGTAGTTCGACACCCCGCGCCAGCGCGTGAACGTCCTGCGCGGATTGTAGAAACTCGAGTGTAGCGCGGGGCCCTGCCAAAGCTCGTAATCGAAGCCCTGCGGGACGGGCTCGGGCGCGAGAACCTCGCCGACAAAATTCCCAGGGACTGTGATTTCGATTCTGCGGATTTCCCCGAGCGCGCCGCTGCGGACGATTTCCACCGCGCGGACAAACTGCGGCAGACTGCGTTGCCAAGAGCCCGTCTGCCAAATGCACCCCGAACTTTGGACGACATCGCGCAAAACCTTGCCCTCGCGGATAGTGCGAGTGAGGGGCTTTTCGCCGTAGACGTCCTTGCCCGCCTTGACGTAGTCGATGCCGCTGACGGCGTGCCAGTGGTCGGGCAGCGACGAGCAGATTGCGTCGATGTCGAGCTCGGCGAGCATCTGGCGGTAGTCGTTATAGCACGGAATGTCCGAGCCGAAGAGCTTGCGGGCGGCGCGCAGCCCGTACGTCGTGTTGTTCGAATAGCCGTAGTATTGGCGGCCTTCGGTGTTGTTTACGTCGCATAGCCCGACGACCTGAACGCGCCTGTCGCCGAAAAAGTTCTGCATATTGCTCGTCCCCTGCGTGCCGAGCCCGACCGCCGCAAGGTTTATCCTCTCCGACGGCGCAACCGCCCCGCCGCGTCCCAAGACCGCCGCGGGCACGATTGTCGGAAATCCCGCGGCAACTCCCGCGCCGATTATGTTTTTCAAAAAATCCCTTCTTTTCATAACGCTATTTTTGTTTGTTGAGGCATGAAATTATGCCGAGTTCGAGTCCCCTGATTTCGGCGAGCCCCTTGAGCCTGCCGATAAAATTGTACCCCGGATTTTCGGGCGGCGGCTTCGACAAATCGTCCGCCATGTCGCACCCGTGGTCGGGGCGGAAGACAATCGGGTCGATTCCGCGCGAAAGCAGATTCTCCTGAATCCGCAAAAGCCTTTCGACAACCTCGGGCATCGGAACACTGCCCTCGAGATGCCCCGACTCGAAAAACGAGCCGTCCGCCATTCGCTGAGTGCTGCGCAAATGCGCCACCTGTATTCTGTCCGCGAGCGCGTCGACCATATCGGGCAGGTTGTTTGCGGGATTCGCCGAAAGCGAGCCCGTGCAAAAGCAAACCGTGTTCGCCGCCGACGGATTGCGCGTAAACATATCCTCGAAATCGGATAGCACCGACGCTATGCGCGGCAGACCCAGCACTGGGAACGGCGGGTCGTCGGGGTGGATTGCCAGAATGCTCCCGCACTCCTCGGCGACGGGCAGAACCTCCGCGAGAAACAGCGCGAGATTTTCCCTGAGCCGCCGCGCGTCGATTCCGTCGTACCGCGCAAGCATTTTGCGCACATCGCCGATTTCCAGCCCCATCTTGCACCCCGGGAAAACGTCGATTATCGAACGCTCGAAATCCGCCTTTTGGGCGTCGTCAAGACTCCCGTAAAACTCCGCCGCCCGCGCCGCAGTTTCGGCGTCCCACTCGTCCTTTGCGGCGGGGCGCGCGAGCACGAAAAGGTCGAACGCGGCGAACTGGGCGGGGTCGAACTTCAGGCAGGTCGAACCGTCGGGCTTTTTGAAATGCAGGTCGGTGCGAATCCAGTCGAGCACGGGCATAAAATTGTAGACGATTCTGTGCACCGAGCACGCCGCAAGGTTGCGAATGCTTTCCTTGTAGTTTTCTATGTGGCGGCAGAAATCGCCCGCGCGGATTTTTATGTCCTCGCTGACGGGCAGCGACTCCACCGCGTCCCACGACAGCCCGAACTGCGCGAGCTTTTCAACCCGCGCGCGGACTGCGTCGACGCTCCAGACCTCGCCGTACGGGATTTCGTGAAGGGCGGTAAACACGCCCGTCGCCCCCGACTGCGCGATATACGAAAGCGGAACTACGTCCCTGTCTCCGTACCACCTAAAGCCCTCTTTCATCTTGGTCAACATACCCGAAACCTCCTAAACGCCCGAGAAGCACGAAAACCCGCCGTCGACGGCAACCACCGTGCCCGTTATGAACTTCGACGCGTCCGAACACAAAAAGCGCAACGCCCCGAAAATGTCGTCCGCCTCTCCGAAACGCCCCATCGGCGTCTTTGCGATAATGTCGCGCCCGCGCTGCGTCGGGGTCGAGTCGGGGTTCAAAAGAAGCTCCCTGTTCTGTTCGCTCACGAAAAACCCAGGGGCGAGCGCGTTGACCCTAACGCGCGTGCCGCGCTTTGCGAATTCAACCGCCAGCCAGCGCGTCAAATTGTCCACCCCCGCCTTCGCGTTCGAATAGCCCAAAACGCGGCTCACCGCCTGCTGGGCAGTCATCGACGAAAAGTTCACGATTGCCCCAGATTCGGACTTCTCGAGCTCCCCGCCGAAAATCTTTATCGGCAGGAGAGTCCCCTCGAGATTGAGCCTGAGCACATCCTCCCACGCGGGAATGTCCAAGTCGTAGAGCGTTTGGTTCGGGGCGATTACCGCGCCCTTGCGGTTTCCGCCCGCGCCGTTTACGAGCACGTCTATCCGCCCCCATTTTTCGAGGATTTTGTTTTTCGCAACCGCTACTGCGTCGGCGTCCAAAACGTCGCACTGCACCGCAATGCCGTCGAGCGAATTTTCGTCGCAAAACTTTTGCGCCGCCCCAAGCTTTTCGACGCTCCTGCCGATAAACGCGACCTTCGCGCCGCACCGCGCCAAATACCGCGCCCCCGCTCCCGCGAGAACGCCCGTCGCGCCCGTGACCGCGACAACCCTGTCTTTTATATCGAAAATATCCCTCATTTTTCAGCCTTTTTCATTTTCATCGAAACCAAAACCGCCGCGAGGAACGCCGCAAAAAGCGCAATCCCCCACCAGCCGAGCTTTGCGTGCAACACCCAAAGGCTCGCCGTAGCCGATGCAACGACCGACGCGCCCATAAAGACGTTCCAAACCGCGCGCGACGCTCCCGTAGGCATATGTTTTCCCATAATTTTGCGGCTGTTCATCATCGCGAAAAACGCGCCGTACGCTATCGGCAGCAACACCATCGCCGCAACTCCCGCGTACACGACAAGCCACATTTTCGCGCCCTCAAAAAACAGACTCGTCACCGCGCTGACGGCAATCAGCGACGAACCTATCAAATGCCGCTTTGCGCTGCCGCCCGCCTTCGTAATCTGCGCGAAGCAAAGCCCGCAAATTAGCATATTCATAAGCATTGCGTTTATCGCCATTCCAAGGACGCCGAACCCGAAAATGTACCGCGCTACGTCCTTGCCGACGAGCGGCTCGAGCGTCTCGGACAAATTCGAAGCGTCGCGCTTTACGAGCATAGACGCCATATTCTTTTCGGGAACGGAAAGCGCGTTGCGCAAAGCGTCCTTTTGCGGCTGGGCGAGCGACGCGAATTTCTCCGCGCCGATGTCCGATACTATGCGCGCGTCGAGCAGCGACACATAGCCCTTCGCAAGATTCGGCGCAATATGCGAGCCGCCGACCAGCGCGCCGTTTTCGATTTTCGCCGACACGAGCTGCCCGTACGGCTTGGCGTGGAATTGCGACGCCGACGCTATCACGATACAGGAAGTCGCGAGCATAAACGGCACGAAAAGCCCCGTCGCCAAATCGAAAATCGCGAGCCCGCGGAAGTCCTCGTTCCAGCCCTTTTTGAGCATCGAAAACGGAAAGAGAAAAGTCATGTTTATCCCGACCGCCATCGCCGCCGCCGAAATCACAACGTCGCGCTGCTGCGAGACAATCAGACCGCTCCAATACCCGCGCCCCGCCTCACCGAGCTGCGCAATGTATTTTGCGAAATCCTCGGACGGCGCGAAGAGCACCGAGAAGTTCGGCACGAATCCGCCGCAAATCCTGCCCCACGGAATCTTGCCCTGCATCGAGAGCGAAACCACAACCCCGAAGAAGCAAATCACAATCGCCGCGACGGAAATTTTTATCGCGATTTCGAAAATCCCGACCCACTTTCCGCCGACGGCATACATCGCGACCATCGACAACGCGAAGGCGAACAAAACAGCCGTTATCGCAATCTGGTTTGCGCGCGTGTCGGCGAGCCACCCGAGATTCTGCGTGATTGCGGCAGTCCCGAGCGCGAACTGCGGCATAGCGAAAACGAAACACGCAAACATCGCCCCGCACGCCCAGCCGTACCCCAAAAGCGGGCTTATGTTTTTGTTGAGTGCCTCGAGCGGGCTTTTTATCGAAAGCGTGATGTACGCAATCGCCCCCAGCATCGCGATTCCCAAAATCATCGCCAGCGGCTGGAGCCACATGAACCCGAAGCCGCCCAGCACGCCCAAATACAACGCCGACGCGAGCGACCCGCCCCCGAGCGTAATCGCGCTCTGCAGCCACCCCGGACCGGAAAATTTCGTGTACGTTTTCAATACCGCCCACTTCCCGCGCTTTTTGGCGTCCAGAATTGCGGCTCTCTGTTGTTCGATGTTTTTCATAAATTTTTTTCGGCGAAAATCTGCGACCTAAGTGCAAGCTCCGCGGCGGCGAATGCGTGCGACTGGGTCATCGCGTTTTCGGTTCCGTTTAAGATGTCGAGGACGAATTTTCCGAAAAACGGGAAGCCGTTGCCGAGGCAGCGCATCTGCCGCACTCCGCCCGAGTCCGCCAAATACAGAACCTGCGGCGGATTGCCCCCGAGCGAAAAGTCTATGTACTTGCGGATTTCCACATACCCTTTCGTCCCCAAAATGAAAGTCCTCCCGTCGCCCCAAACGGGCAGCCCGTCGGGCGTGAACCAGTCTACCCTGCAATAGCACGACGCCCCCGAGGGAGTCTTCAGCAACGCCTCGCCGAAGTCCTGAAGCTGCGGGGTGTCGGGATTGCCGAAGTTCGCGACGCGCGCGCTTACAATCTCCGCCGATTCGCAACCCGTGAACTGCAAAAACTGCTCGAATTGGTGCGAGCCTATGTCCACGAGAATCCCGCCGTACCTTTCGCGCTCGAAAAACCACTTCGGGCGCGAGGACTTCGAAAGTCTGTGGGGCGCGAGAATCAGCACCTGCAAAATGTCGCCGATTGCCCCGCTCTTTACGATTTCGTCGGCTTTTTCGGCGGCCTCGTTGTGCACGCGCTCTGCGTAGTAGGGCATATATTTTAGCCCCGTTTCGCGCACGGTTTTTTTGACGCGCTCCAGCTGTTCAAGCGTCGTAAACGGCGGCTTGTCCACAAAGACGTGCTTGCCCGCGCGCATACATTCAATCCCGAAATCCGCTCTGTCGGCGGGCACGGACGCATTGGCGACCAACTTTATTTCGGGGTCGTCAAAAATCTGCGACAAACTTTCGGCGCGCTTGGCGTGCGGAAAGCGCGCGAGGAATCCTTCGACTTTTTTCGGGTCGGAATCCCACACCCATTTGCACTCCGCGCCCGCATTTTCAAGCCCCTGAGTCTGCGCGAAAATGTGCCCGTGCTCTAACCCCGCAGCCGCGAAAAGCAGCTCTCCCTTCCCGATTACGCGCGCCGCGCCGCCGTCGGGGACATAGTCGAATCCTGTCGCGTGCTTTGTCATTTGAAGGATTTTGAAAATTCGACAACTGCGTCCGACCTCGGATTTTCGCGCAGGCGCGACTGCGCTATTTTTTCGTCGAGCAGCTTTTTGTATTTTGCACCGTCGAGCGGGAAATCAACCTCACACCCGCACCACGCCGACATCAGCATGCCGTTTGCAAGCCCGAGCGAACCCAACGCCTCCGAAACGTCGAAGCGCAGCATATCGCGCCCCGCGAGCGCGTCGGCAAAGTTCTGCAGAACCCCCGCATGCTGCGCCCCCTTGTCGGAAATAACCTCCTCCGTGCTCTCGCATTCGGGCGAACCGAACATATAGCGGGTATCGCGCGTGTATTCGGAGAGACTCCCGTTTTTGTAGCGCGTAAATTTTAAAGCGTCGCCGTCGGTTTCGATAAACCCCCTGTCGGCGGCGATTACGAGCCTGTTTTCCCCCGGAAATTCGCCCGTCGATGTCGTGAAAGTCGCGTTCGCGCCGTTTTTGAGCTTCATTCGGCAGACTACTTCGTCCTCTACTTCGATGTCGTGGTACTTGCCGAACTCGCACCACGCGCGGAGCTTTTCGGGCACGCCGAAAGTCCACGCGAATATGTCGAGATTGTGGATTGACTGGTTGACGAGCGCGCCGCCCGCCTCGCCCTTCCACGTCCCGCGCCACGGGCTCGAAGTAAAATAGATGTTCGGGCGGTACCAGCTGGTCATCGTCCACGAGACCCTGTTGATTTCCCCCAGCTGCCCCGAAACGACGAGATTGCGGATTTTGGAATAAAGCGCATTCGTGCGCTGGTTGAGCATTACGGCGCAGACTTTGCCGAGCTTTCGGGCGGTTTCGCGCAAATCCTCCGCGTCGCGGGTGCAGAGCGCGACTGGCTTTTCGACGAGAACGTCATAGCCCGCCTGAAGTATTTTTTTCGCGAGCGGATAGTGGGTGAACGAGGGCGTCGAAATAACCGCGGCGTCGAACGCGTGCGATTCAAGCATTTCGTCGAGATCCGTAAAAATCGGGACTCCGCCGTACTGCGCCGAATCCGCCCCGCGCTGTTCGCAAATGCACGCAAGCCTCGCGCCCGCGATTTTCTGCGAGAGCAAATTTTTGACATGGAGCGACCCAATCGGTCCAAGCCCCACCACCGCAATATTGACTATGTCTTTCATAAAAATTTCCCGAATTTCCTCTCCGTTTTTATTTCCCGCTTTTTCTGAGCCAACCCAAATTCGGCAGCCCGAGCCAGCCCGTTTTTTATTTTAGCCGACCGAAATCCGCCGCCTCCTTTAGGAAAGAAAACGCCGATTTGGCAGGCGAAAAAATTTTTTCTTTTGTTTTCGCTTCCCGAAATCCCGCACTGTTTGGGCGCAACATTTCGGAACAATTTTATAGATTTGCGGGCAGTGCGCGACGCCCCGCGAATCAATGCAAATCCTTATCTCAAACGTTTGAGGAGATGTCAAGATTTTTTCTTTTCGCACAAAAAACACAAAAAAACGGGGTCGAAAAACCCCGCAAAACTTCCATATAATACAACTGTGAAAATCCCATTG
>DJPO01000016.1 GCA_002437405.1 Opitutia bacterium UBA6410
GTACGTACCCATTGCAGTTTCTTCCCCGAAACGCCGTTTGGGCGGTAGTTTCACAAGCCCTACGCGTCCAGCCCTATGTCGATCCATTTGCTGGAGTGGATTGGGGCTGCCGTCGAGATAAAATCTGTCCCCAACTTGCCCAACTCTCCTACACTCTCGAGCGTCACTCCGCCAGAAATCTCCGTCCACGCCCTGTCGCCTATCATTTCCACCGCCTTCGCGATGTCCTCTTTCGTGAAATTGTCCAGCATTATCACGTCCGCCTTTGCCTCCAACACAGGCGGAATTTGATCCAACGCGTCCACTTCAACCTCAATCGCATAGCCCGCGTTTTTCGCGCGCGCCGTCCTTACCGCGTTTGCCAACGACTCCCCTTTCGCCGCGTCAGCCGCAGCCAAGTGGTTGTCTTTCAGCATAACCCTGTCGAACAGTCCGATTCTGTGATTGAATCCCCCGCCGCACGCGAACGCGTATTTCTCCAAGACGCGCAGCGACGGCGTCGTTTTGCGGGTGTCCAACAATTTTGTCGGCGAGTCCCCGAGAGCGGCTACGTATTTTGCCGTCTCCGTCGCCACACCCGAAAGGCGTTGCAGGAAATTGAGCATTATCCGCTCCGCCTGCAAAATTACCCGCGCCGAACCCTCGACTATTCCAAGCTTCGCGCCCTTGCCGACTTTGTCGCCGTCCTTCGCCAGCGCAGTCAACTTGCATTCGAAGTCGTCCGACGCCTCTTCGTAGACTTTCAGGATAATCTGCGCAAGCTCCATTCCGCAGACTACCATATCGCGGCGCGCGCAAAGATATGTTTTTGTCTTAATCGACGGCGTCAGCGAGCGCGTTGTTATGTCGGCTGCGACTTTCGGTTTTACCGCGAGCCCCAAGCCTTCTATATCCTCGGCTCTCGCGGTTCTCACGAGGCTTTCGAGATAGTTTTTGTCGAGGTCGCCCCACGTTATTCTGCGGACGAGATGGTCGATGTATGTCTGGTCTTTCATCTCGCTCTATTGGGTGAAAAATTCGTGCGATGCGGCGGCTTGAATCGAAATCGAAAGCGGTTTGTCTTCAAGCCCCAAAAATTCGAGCTCGTACGTTCCGCCCGCCGATTCGATGAGCGACAGCCCCGCGGCGATGTCCCAGAGGTACAGGCGGCTTTCCTTGTAGGCGTCCGCGCGCCCCGCCGCGACCCACGCAATGGCGAGCGCCGCGCTGCCGCACATGCGCACTTTCTTGAATTTCTGCACGGACATTACGAAATGTTTGAGATTTTTGTCGGAGTAGTCCGTCGCGTTCGGGAAACCCGTCATCAAAACCGCCTGCTTGATGTCCGACGCCCAGTTCGGCTTGATTTCGCGCCCGTTGAGCGTCAGCGGCAGACCCGCACCACCCGCGTAGAGCTCCCCGCGCGTGAAGTCGTAGATTGCGCCGACGACGGGTTTACGCCCGCGCATTAGCGCGATGCTCACGCAGACTCCGGGGATACCGCGCAAAAAGTTGTACGTTCCGTCAATCGGGTCGACAATCCAGTAATAGGAGTCGGAAAACGCGAGCGATGTGTCGCCGCCGTTCTCCTCGCCGATTACGGGGATTCCCGTGGGCTCGAGCTTTTCGCGGATAAACATTTCGCTTTCGACGTCCTCCTGAAGTTTGACGTCGTTGCCTGCGTCGGAATTCACGCGGCGTTCGGCGATTTGCGCGAGTCTGTCGCCCGCGGCTTTCGCGACCGAGACTGCGATTTTCAAAAATGCGGGTTTTTCGGATACGTCCATAGTCAAAATTTTGTCGATAAAAAAATAAAAAAATTCCTGCGCGCGGATTATTCGCCCGCGCAGAGTATTCTGATTTTGCCCAAGTCGAGCTTGCCAGAGCTAAGCAGCGGAATTGCGTCGACCTTTACGAGGTGCTTGGGAATCCAGAGGTTCGGCAGACCCGCTTCGGTGAGGAGTCGGCGCAGCTTGGACATTTCGATGTCGAAGCTCGAGACGAGCACGAGCGATTCGCCCTTTGCCTCGTCGAGCCGCGAGCCTATCGCAACCAGCGGCACTTCGGAATCCTGAATGCCCAGCGCCTTGACAATCGAGTCCTCGACGCTCGTATGCGGCACCATTTCGCCGCCGATTTTCGAGAAGCGCGAGAGTCTGCCCTTGATGAAAATGAAGCCGTCTTCGTCCAGACACGCCAAATCGCCCGTATTTAGCCAGCCGTCATGGAGCTTCTTTTTGTTTTCCTCGGGCTGGTTGAGATAGCCGCCGAATATGCTTGCGCCCTTGAGGTGCAAAAGTCCGACCGACCCGAGCGGCAGAAATTCGCCCGTTTCGGGGCTTGCAACCGCCGCCAGCATTCCAGGGAAGATTTCGCCAACGGATTCGGGCTTCGTGCGGCTGGGCTGCGGGCAGAACTTGCCGCGCTTGAGGTTTTCGGGCAAATTGACCGCGACGACGGGCGACGCCTCGGTGAGTCCGTAGCCCTCCCAATAATAGACATTCGGGAATTTCTCGCGCCACTTTTCGATGAATCCGTCGGGCGTCTTTTCCGCGCCGCCGATTACCCCGTGCATTTTCGGGAAATCTTCGGGCTTGCCCTTTTTGTAGTACGAGCGCAGGAAAGTCGGCGTGCTAATCATAATCGTCGACCCCGCCTTGCGCGAGGCGTCCAGATTCGCCTGAACCTCGAGCGGGCTTTGAACCGCAACGGACTTCATTCCGCAAATCGACGTCATCCAGACCTGAATCGTCTGTCCGAAGCTGTGGAAGAGCGGCAGATTTGCGTGGAGGGTCGTATCTTGGTTGACAATGCCTATCTGCCACATCTGCATACAGTTTGCCATGATGTTGCGGTGCGTGAGAACCGCCGCCTTGGGCATGCCCTCCGAGCCGCTCGTGAAGATTATCGAAGCCTCCCTGTCGCCGCCCTCGCGCGGGACTTTATATATGCGCGAAAGCAGCCAAAACGGCAGCGTCCTAACCGCAATGAGCTTTGCGGCAATCCGCTTTTTGCCGATTTTCTTGAGAATCTTTCCGATATCGAAAAAGTTGTCCGTCCACGGGTAGTCGGGCGAGTGCGCGTTGACCTTTTCGCGGACTTTGTCCGAGCCGATTACCATCTGCACGTTGGCGCGCTCCAGACACGCGCGTTCGGCTTCCGCGCCCATTGTGAAATTCAGGTTGACGCTGACTTTCCCCGCCATCTGAACCGCCAAATTGACGGCGACCCCGGGCATACAGGAAGGCAGCGCGATTCCGATTCTGTCGTATTCTGCGAAGTTCTTTAAGATGTATTCGCGCAGCGCGAGCGCGACCGCCAGCATAGTGCCCCTGTCGACGCGCTTGTTGAGCGAATAGTCGAACACGCATTCCCTCTTCGTGTTCGACGAAAGCGTGCGCATTGCCTCGTACCCGAGGTTGCGTTTTAGTATGTCCAGCTTGTTAAAATCTTCAAAGCCGCTGTCTACGATTTTGGAATCAATAATTTTCATCTTCCTAAAAAATTCACGGAAATTTATAACAAAGAAATTTCCTGATGTCTATGTTTTAAAAAAGCGGCGGGGACGTCAAGCCGCTATTTGGCGAATTTTCCGCCCAGTCCGCCCTCCCCGAACAAAAAATGCTTGTACTTGTCGGATATTTGCAAAATATAAAATAATCGCGCGGACAAATCAGCCGCGTTCGATACTATAAAATTTTTAACAGACAAAAATATGGCAGTTCCTCCGTTCAAATACCAAAAAATGTTCCCGCTCGGCAAAGACGATACCGAATACCGTCTGCTGACAAAAGACTACGTTTCGACCTCCGAATTCGAGGGTCGGAAGATTCTCAAGGTTGCGCCCGAAGCCCTCGAGCTGCTCGCGCGCAACGCCATGCGCGACGTATCGTTCCTGCTGCGCCCCGCGCACTTGGCGAAAGTCGCCGCAATCCTCGACGACCCCGAAGCTTCCGACAACGACAAGAGCGTAGCCCTGACCCTCCTGCGCAACGCGGAAGTCGCCGCCAAGGGGAAACTCCCGCTCTGTCAGGACACGGGCACTGCCACGATTATCGGCAAAAAAGGCCAGAGCGTCTGGACGAACGCCGACGACGAAGAATACCTTTCCAAGGGCGTTTACGACTGCTACACGCAGGAAAATCTGCGCTACTCCCAGAACGCGCCCCTCAATATGTGGGACGAAGTCAACACGGGCTGCAACCTGCCCGCGCAAATCGACCTCTACTCCACGAACTCCGACAAATACGAATTCCTGTTCGTCGCAAAGGGCGGCGGTTCGGCGAATAAAACGTACCTTTATCAGGAAACCAAGGCGATTATCTCGCCCGAAAAGCTCATTCCGTTTATGGTCGCGAAAATGAAGACCCTCGGGACGGCGGCGTGCCCGCCCTACCACATCGCGTGGGTCGTAGGCGGAACGAGCGCGGAAGCCTGCCTGAAAACCGTAAAGCTCGCTTCGGTAAAATACCTCGACGCCCTCCCGACGGAAGGCAACAAGCTCGGGCACGCTTTCCGCGACGTAGAGCTTGAAAAACGCCTCTTGGAGGAAGCCCGCAAGTTGGGTATCGGCGCACAGTTCGGCGGCGCAAACTTCGCGCTCGACGTGCGCGTAATCCGCATGCCGCGCCACGGCGCAAGCTGCCCGATAGGCTTGGGCGTCTCCTGCTCCGCCGACAGAAACATGAAGGCGAAAATCGACGAAAACGGCATCTGGCTCGAAAAGCTCGAAGAAAACCCCGGACGCTTTATCCCCGAGAAATACCGCACGGTGGACACGGGCGACGGAGCGGTCGACATCGACCTCAACCGCCCGATGAACGAAGTCTTGGCGGAACTGGCAAAGTATCCCGTAAAGACCCGTCTGAAGTTGCGCGGGACGATTATCGTGGCGCGCGACATAGCCCACGCAAAATTGGCGGCGCGGCTAAAGGCTGGCGAAGGGTTGCCGCAGTACTTCAAAGACCACCCCGTCTACTACGCAGGGCCGGCAAAGACCCCCGCGGGAATGGCGTCGGGCTCGTTCGGGCCGACGACGGCGGGAAGAATGGACCCGTATGTAGACCTCTTCCAGTCGAACGGCGGGAGCATGATAATGATTGCAAAGGGCAACAGATCGCAGGTAGTGACGGATTCGTGCAAGAAGCACGGAGGGTTCTACTTGGGCTCGATAGGCGGGCCGGCGGCGATATTGGCGCAGGACAACATCAAGAAAGTGGAATTGGTGGAATATCCGGAGTTGGGAATGGAAGCGGTATGGAAGATAGAAGTGGAAAACTTCCCCGCCTTCATCTTAGTAGACAACAAAGGCAACGACTTCTTCCAACAGATTTGACGAACGCTTTTGGGCTAAAAATTAGCCGCTAAAAAAGCGGGGAAACTCTTACGTATGTCTAATACGCTGCGAGCTTCCCCGCTTTTTTGCGTCTAATTTTTAGCTCCAAAATGGACTCGCTCGCTTGGTTGCGCTTACGCGCAATCCGCGCTGTTCTCGCCCCTTCGGGGTAATTTGCTTCGCAAATTATCCTTCTCAAAAGCTTTATTTTATAACCTCGCTTCGCTTCGGATAAAATAAACTTTTGCGTTCGAGACGTCAAATCGGGTTGCCGTTTCGATTGTTTTTTGAGGTTAATCCGTTTGCTCCAATTCTACTCGTAAAAGGAACAAAACAACGTTTACTGTAATATTCGGGGATAGGCGCAATTTGCTACGCAAATCGCCGTAAGGGGCAACGCCCCTTCAACGGGTGGCGCACCTTGCGCCCGCTCACCGTAAGGGGGCTTTGCGCCTTTCTTTAAAATTTTTTAATAGACGCGTATTTCAAATATGGAGGAAATGGGAGAGCCGTTCGTTGCTACGCATTCTACTGTTAGCTTCTTGGCGTCTACTTCGGGGATTTTTATTATGCACCTTTTTTGGTGGTTGCCCCTTATATTTGCCAACTCTTTCTCCGAGCCGTCCTCCAATGTCGCCTTTACGTTGAAATCCTTTAACGTTTCGGGCTGCGGGGCTTGCAGTACCCGCTTCATCAATGCCGTCTCGACTGTCTGCGTTAGCAGCCTCGAGCCCGTATCCAGATTTATCGCAACCTCCGAAATTTTTACGGGCTTTTCCCATTCCAGCGTTATCGACGGCTTTGTTTTGATTTCCGCCCTCCAGCGGTTTTTGTATTCGCCTTTCATGTCGAATATCTGCCCCGTCAGAATATTTTCGGGACTCGTACCGTCGCAGGATTGCGTTGCCGACACTTTTGCGCTTCTCGCCAAATCGAGCGGGTCGTTGTTCTTCGCCCCGAGGATAATCTGTCCGTCGCGCAGGAGCTTTTGGCGCAGGGTTTCGACGCGCTCGGGCGATGCCGAAATGTCGCGCGGGAAGATTTTTTCCTTTGCGCACATAGCCGCCGCCGTGCCTGCGGTCTGCCCCGCCACGGCGCAGACGTTCATTACGCGCGTCGAGGTGAAAGCCAAGTGGCTGGTGCTCATATTGCGCCCCGCCATCATCAGATTTTTCAGCTCTTTGGCGTACATTGCCGTGAGCGGTAGATTGTAGAAAGGCGTGTTACCGCCGTACATTGCGGGCTTTTTGCCCTTTGCGTAGAAGCCCTCCGAGGGCTGGTCTTCGAGCGGCCAGCCGACTGCCGCGACTTGGTCGGGCAGGTTTTTCCAGCCGCCAGCGATGTCGTGTTGCGTGAAAATCCGCTCGCCCGCGATTCTGAAGCTGTCGCGCTTCCCTGGTATCATACCGATGAAGTCGAGCGCGCGGTTTGCGGTTTCGGGGTATTTGCCGCTGTTTTTTATGTAGTCCCAGACGCCCAAGACAATCGAGAGCAGCTCGAAGCGTATGACTTCGTTGTCGCGGATTGTGTCGGCGAGCCCCCCGTGCGAGATGAACCAATAGCCGTAGTCGAAGCCCCAGCGCGACGGGTCGCGGAATTGCAGGTTTTCGGCGGTGATTTTTTTCGCCCACGCGGGGGCTTTGAACGGCACGGGGTGGTCGAGCACCTTGCTTGTGAACATAATCGAGCTACACAGATGCCCGCCTTTTTGATACGTGTCGGCGAGCGGCTCTCCGAATTTTTCCGAGCCCTCGCGCCCGTCCATCAGTTCCGCGCCTGCCTCCATCGCGAGCCTCGAGTCGCCCGTGCAGTCGATGAAGATTTTTGCGTTGATTTTGTAAATCGTCAGCGTCTTGTCGCAGCGCGCGTAGGCGGCGTGGATTTGCCCGCCGTCGGATTCCGCCGCGAAGACTGCGGTGTCGAGAATCAGCGTGAGATTCGGCTCGCTCACGCACTTGTCGTAGAGGAGCAAGTCCCAGATTTCCCACGAGCGTTGGGGGTTGCCCGCGGCGTTGTCGAGTTTGATTTCCTCCAAAATTCCCGCTTCGCGCCAGCCCCATTTTTCGACGCTTATGCCCAGCGGGTGCATTCTGATTTCGCTGCTGGCATTGCCGCCGAGTCTCGACCTGTCCTGAACGAGGACGGTTTTCGCCCCGCTTCTTGCCGCCGCAATCGCAGCGCATACTCCCGCCAGTCCGCCGCCCGCCACGAAAACGTCGCAGTCGATTTGCTTTTTGTCCATATTCGGTTCGGCGGCTTGGTCGAATTTCCTGCCCCTGATTTTCGCTTCAATGTCGCGCCCGAGTTGGCTCTTGGCTGCGGATTCGGCGCGGGCTTCGGGGACGTTTACAAAAAGAGAATACCCCAAGATGGACAATGCGGACGCGCCCAGAAATTCCCTGCGCCCGAAAGTTGCGGAGACGTTTTTTTCTTTCATATATATAATTTACCGCATTTTTCGGCGGCTGGGCAATCCCAAAATTATCCAATTAATCGCCAAAAAACACGGATTCGGAGGCGTCGAAGAACTCGGGCGACGGAATGTCGGCGAGCCACCCGTTGATTTCGAGGAATCGCTTCGCAAACGGGTAGCCCTTCAAAACCCGCGGGTCGGGATTGCCCGTAAGGCGCATTGCCGCGTACAGAGCCTCGAGCGTCGCAAGCCCCGACGGGTCGTCGAAAATCTTGGATACGCGCGGGTAGGCGGTCTTGATGTTCGGGGGAATCGAACGCGGGATATAGTCGCCGCAGACTTTGGCGCGGATTGTCGGAAGAAGCCGCCAAGTGCTGTCGAGCAGCAGAATCGGCAATCCCGCATCGGACGGGGAAATCGCGGGGGCGTCGATTTCGAGCAGAATGTAGCCCGTCGCGTCGAACGAAAATCCGTCGGACGCCTTGAAAAACTCGAAGTCGGGGTGGTCGTGCAGCCCGCGCAGGGAGCACTTTTTGATATTTTCCCGACAGTGCCGTATGACCGCTACTTTTTTCGGCATAATCCCAAAAACTTTTATATATTACATATATTCCGTCGGGTCGGGAACGCCCGCGAGCCGAAACGCCTCCCTGCGCTCCACGCACGTCCCGCACTTGCCGCAGTGCTTTTCGCCGCCCTTGTAGCACGACCACGTTTTGGAAAAATCAACCCCCAAGTCCGCCCCGAGCCTCACGATGTCCGCTTTCGTCATATCCACGAACGGCCGCTCGAGCTCGATTGGCGTGTAGTGGCAGATGCGCAGGGCGGCAGCTACCGCGTCGGCGAATTCGGGGCGGCAGTCGGGGTATATCGCGTGGTCGCCCGAGTGCGCCGCGTAGGCGACGCTGTCCGCTCCTACGGCAATAGCGCGCGCCGCCGCGAGCGAAAGCATTATCATATTGCGGTTGGGCACGACGGTGGATTTCATATTGTCTTCGCGGTAGTCGCCCTCGGGCACGTCGATTTTTTCGTCCGTGAGCGAGTTCTCCCCGAAGAGCTTTTTCAGCCCCGAGAGGTCGGTTTTCAGGAATTCGATTCCGAGCCTGTCGCAGTTGTATTGCGCAAACTCGAGCTCCTTGGCATGCCGCTGCCCGTACAAAAATCCCAACGCACCCGCCGCGCGCGACTGCGACGCAAGCTTGTACAAAAGCACGGTCGAGTCCAGCCCGCCCGAGTAAACCACCAACGCCTTGCCTGTATTTTTCATCGCCCGAAATTCTGCCCCGCCGCCGCCGCGTTGCAAGCGCAATCGCCGCCCGCCAAAAAAAAACTTTGCATAGAGGCGATTTTATGCAATGATTAGAATCCTGTTATAATTTTATGATAGCCGCATTTCAAATATTGGGTAGTCTCGGGCTTTTCCTCTTCGGTATGAAACTGATGAGCGAGGGGCTTCAAAAAGTTTCGGGCGAACGTCTGCGAATGGTCATGCGGACGATGGCGAGCAACCGCTTCAAGGGCGTCTTTTCGGGAACGCTCGTTACGGCGATAATCCAGTCGTCCTCCGCGACGACCGTAATGGTCGTAAGCTTTGTAAACGCGGGGCTTTTGACTTTGCGCGAGAGCATCGGGGTGATTATGGGAGCAAATCTCGGCACGACGACTACCGCGTGGATTATCGCTATCCTCGGGTTCAAGCTCGAACTTTCGTCAATTGCCCTTCCGCTTGTCGGGATAGGCGTAGTCATTTCGTTTTGCAAACGCCCCGGATGGCGGAGCTCGGGCGAGCTGTTCGTGGGATTGGGACTTTTGCTGATGGGGCTTGAGTTCCTGAAAACTTCCGTTCCCGACCTCAACCCCGATTCCCCCGCGCTGACGTGGTTGCGGCACTATTCCAATCTGGGATTTTTATCGGTTCTGCTGTTTCTGGCGTTCGGCGTTGCGCTGACGATAATCGTCCAATCCTCGAGCGTTGCGGTCGCCATTACAATCACAATGGCTGCAAGGGGCTGGATTGACTTCGACCTCGCGGCGGCGATTGTTCTGGGCGAAAATATCGGCACGACAATTACGGCGAACATTGCGGCGATTACCGCGAATCTGGCGGCGAAACGCGCGGCGATGGCGCACCTGATTTTCAACGTCTTGGGCGTAATCTGGGTGCTGTGTGCGTTCTACTTCTTCCTCGCGATGATAAAGTGGATTGTTCCGCTCAACCCGAATCCAGACGCCGCGACACTGGCGGCGATGGGTATCGAAAATTTCCAGTCGCTAACGGGGGCTGCGAGGGAAGTTGCGCTGCAGAAACTGGCAGTGCCCGAGCGTCTGGCGATGTTCCACACGATGTTCAACTTCTGCAATATCTGCCTGCTAATCGGCTTCGTCCCGCAAATCGAAAAGCTCACAAACTGGATTTTGAAGGACAAGAGCGGCGGCAGACACCGCACGTCCGTCCAGCGCCTCGAATACCTGACAAGCAACGTCGCCGAAATGGGCGAACTCGCGCTCTTCGAGGGGCAAAAGGAAATGGTGAGACTTGCGGAAATGTCGGGCGATATGTTCAACGGCTTCGTGAAGGTGATACAAAAACCCAACGAGGATTTGAGCGAGGAAGTGGCGAGGTTGCGCGACATAGAAGAGGATTCCGACAAACTGGCAATGGCACTGACGAGCTTTTTCGTAAAATGTTCGTCGCACGAGCTGAGCCAAAACAGCATAAAAATCGTAACGCGCAATATGCTAATCGTCCCCGAGCTGGAGGAGTTGTGCGATTCGTGCTACCGACTGATAACACTGGCGCGCAAGCGTTATAGGCGGCAGTTGATGGACCAGATTTTGCAGTCGCCCGCATTCGTGGAATTCTGCGCGGAGATGAACAAGTTTGTAGATTTTGCGGACAAGAGCCTGAACCAGACGTCGATACCCGCGGCGGACTTGGAAAACGCGGCGGCGATGAGAAAGAAGCTGGACAGTGTGAGAAAGTCGCTACGAAGGGCGGCGATTTCGCAAATGGAAGTCGGCGGCGTAACAAGAGGCGGGATATTGTTCATAGAGATACTCTCGGCGTGCGAAAGAGTAAACTCCCACGCAATGAACATCTTAGAGGCCATAAACCTAAAAAGCATCTTCAACGAAAAATAATTTATTGAAGGGGGCGAAGCCCCCTTACGGCGGGCGCAAGGTGTGAGCTGTACCCAAAAATAGACCAAAGAGCTAAGGGAGTAAATTGACTTGGTTGATGTTATTGTTGATTGGTTTTATTGATTCAAGTTTATTTTC
>DJPO01000033.1:0-14403 GCA_002437405.1 Opitutia bacterium UBA6410
CGGGGAAACCCGCGCGTTTCGGGATCCCGTTTTCCGATTTTACTTACCTCGAAAACCTGAAAGTGCAGGCGTGTGCAAAAAAAGCAGGAAAATGAATATCAAGCGATGATAAAAAAGCTTCACTTTAAGCCTCACGCGCTTCATTTGCTACGTCCGCAAACCCGCAAACCCGCAACCGCAAAAACCACAAACCAAAAAAAAGCGGCTTCCGAAGTGGAAACCGCTTTTTTAAAGTCGTACCTGACCAGGGACTCGAACCCTGAACCAATTGATTAAGAGTCAACTGCTCTACCGATTGAGCTAGTCAGGCAATCAAATTATCCTTTAACGCTACGCTTTTGCTTTCGCTTTGCAAGAAAAAAATTCAAAAATTTTGTTTTTATTTGTAATTTTCCGAATGAACGCAAGTTCCGTGTGCATTTTTTCCCGTTGTGCCGTTTATGCGTATTTTTTTCTTTTCGTCTATTTTTTGTTGGTGTTGTCTCCGCGCTTTTTTCTGCCCGTCTTTGACCCGAAACCCGCTTTTTGTATTGTAATACGCGCCCGTTCGGGTAAGTTGTCGGGATATGAAAAATTTTTTCCGCTTGTTTTGTCTCGCTCTTATCCCCGCCGCGCTCTATGCCGAAAATTCCGCGGACGCGGTTGCGTGCATAGGTAAAATCGTCCCGGGGGCGCGCATTTCTAAGCTCGCAGCCCCCTCTCTCGGCGGCTCGCAGGCGATTGTCGAGACATTGAACATCAGAAAGGGAATGGTTGTCGAAAAGGGCGAAGTCGTCGCGGTTCTGCGCGGTGCGGCTCGCGCAAAGGCGGCGTTGCTGAATTCGCAGGCGGCGTTGCAGGCAGCCAAAGCCGAGGCGGATTTGTCGATTTTGCGCCAGAAAAACGCAGTGGCGGAGCTTCGGGGCGTCTTCGACCAAAACAAAAAAATTCTCGACGAAAAAGACCCGCCACGCCGCGAGCGCGAACAGTTGAATTACGAGCAGGAGTCGCTGCTGCGCAAAATCGCGCAAGCGAAGGCGGAGCTCGATTCGCTCGAAAAGGCGCAGGCGGCGGCAATCGCGCAGGCGCAGGCGGCTGTTGACGAGGCGCAGGCGGCGTTCGACGAATACGAAGTGCGCGCGCCGATTTCGGGCGAAGTTGTGGAATCGAACGTCGTTGCGGGCGAGTCCGTCGGAATGGAGGGCATTTGCGAGATTGCTGACACGAGCACAATGTACGTCGAGGCGGAAGTCTATATTTCGGACATCTCGAAAGTCGCGGTCGGCGACTTGGCGGAGATTTTCTCCGACGCGCTCGGCGACGCCAAGTTCTCGGGAAAGGTCGTCCACATTTCCTCGTACGTCAAGGCAAACAGGCTTTTTAGCAGCGACCCGAGCGACTACTCCAACCTCAAGGTGGTTGTCGCTAAAATCAAAATGGATTCGCCCGACAAATTCCGCAACCTCATAGGTTCGCAGGTCAACGTTCGCATAATCGTCAAAAAGTAGGGACGTGGCTGGAGTTCGCAAAAGTCTTTTCGAGAAAGTCGTGCCGCTGGGCATTCCAGTGGCGTGGCTTCAGCTTGCGGGCGACAAAAAGCGTTTCTTTGTCGCGCTGCTGGGGATTACTTTTGCGGTGGCGATGATGCTGTTTCAGTTCGGGCTGCGCAGCGCGCTCTATAAGCAGGTTGTCGGGCCGCTCGAGCTGCTCGACGGGCAGCTGGTGATTGTCGGGGCGAACTACGAGTATTTCGGGGTCGGCAAGGGTTTTCCTCAGGTGAGAATGCATCAGGCGTACGGGTTGAAGGACGTCGTTTCGGCGACGGGCATAAAGCTCGGGAATATGTCGTTCAAGAATGTGGACGATGGCCGCGCCCGCGACATTTTTGTGATAGCGTTCGACCCCTCGAAAAACGTTTTCCTTTCGGAGGACATCAAAAAATCGCAGGGGCTTTTGAAGCGCGACGGCGCGATTTTGTTCGACAGTCTTTCCCGCCCGCAGTACGGCACTGTCGCCGACAGATTTTTGCGCGAGGGCACTTTGCGCACGGAAATTTCGGGAATGCACGCGAAGGTCGAGGGGCTTGTGAAAATCGGCGCGACGTTTGCGGCGGACGGCAATGTACTGACGAGTTTGCGGACTTTTTCGAAAGTCTGGCCCGAGCCCGACGGCGTCTACAGTGTCGGGGTAATCAAGCTGCGCGACGGCGTGGACGCCGAGGCTGCGGCGAAGGCTCTGAAGAAAATTTTGCCCGACGATGTTTCGGTTTTGACCAAGCAACAGTTTATCGAAAACGAGAAAAACTACTGGGCGGAGCGCACCCCGATAGGCTTCGTAATCGGCGCGTCGATGGCGGTTGCGATTTTCGTCGGCGCGGTAATCGTCTACCAGATTTTGTACACGGACGTAACCGACCACCTCTCCGAATACGCGACACTCAAGGCGATTGGTTTTGCGGATTCGTTTTTCGTGTGGATTATCGTGCAGGAGTCGTTCATTCTTTCGATAATGGGGTTCGTCCCAGGGGCGGCACTGGCGGAGGCTCTTTATGTGCTGACCCGCAACGTGGCGGGAATGCAGACGTATATGTCGGCGGCGGGGATTGCGCTCGTGTTCGGACTTTCGCTTTCGATGTGTCTGATTGCGGGGCTGCTTGCAACGCGCAAGTTGCGCAAGGCGAACCCCGCGGATATTTTTTAAAACAAAAAGGTTATGGGTATTAGAGAACTATTTTTGGACAACGACGCCCGCCGCAGGGTGTATGTGGAAAAAAACGGCGTGAAAGTCGCGCTCACTGAAATCGAGCTGACCCCGACGCACCTCGAGGCGGGAATGTGCCGCCCCAATGCGCCCGTGCGAATCTACGACACGGCTGGCGCGTGGGCTGACCCGAACTTCCATTTCGACACGTCGAAGGGTCTGCCGAAAATCCGCGAAAAGTGGCTCGAAAGCCGCGGCGACACGCAGGTAGTCGGGCGTCTTCCCGAGTCCGCGAAAAATCCGTTCGGCGGGCGCGAAATCCGCAAGGCGAAAGTCGGCTGCCGCCCGACCCAAATGCACTACGCCAAGAAGGGCATTATCACCCCCGAAATGGAGTACGTCGCCCTCCGCGAGAACCTCGCGATGCTCAACGGTGTGGACGGCTCGATGTCCGAGACCGCCCCTCGCTCGAGTCTGCGAATCCAGCACGCGGGCTCGTGGTTCAAAAAGGGTTTCGAGATAACTCCCGAATTCGTGCGCGACGAAGTCGCCCGCGGCCGCGCGATAATCCCCGCGAACATCAACCACCCCGAGCTTGAGCCGATGGCAATCGGCAGGAATTTCCTCGTAAAAATCAACACCAATATCGGCAACAGCTCGATGGCGTCCTCGATTCCGCAGGAAATCGAAAAAATGCTCTGGGCGATAAAATGGGGTTCGGATACGATGATGGACTTGTCCACGGGCGCGGACATCACCGACACGCGCGAATGGCTTATCCGCAACTGCCCGACTCCCCTCGGGACTGTTCCGCTCTATCAGGCGTTGGAGAAGGTCGGCGGGGTCGCCGAGGAGCTTAGCTGGGACATCTACCGCGACGTTCTAATCGAACAGGCGGAGCAGGGCGTCGACTACTTTACAATCCACGCGGGCGTGTTGCGCGAATTTCTGCCGATAGCCTCCGAGAGAATGGCGGGTATTGCCTCGCGCGGCGGGGCGATTATGGCAAAGTGGATTATGGCGCACAAAAAGGAGAATTTCCTCTACGAACATTGGCGCGAAATCTGCGAAATTATGGCTGCGTACGACATCGCGTTCTCCATCGGCGACGGACTCCGCCCCGGGGCAATCGCCGACGCCAACGACGCCGCGCAGCTCGGCGAACTGAAAGTGCAGGGCGACCTCGCGAAAATCGCGTGGGAAAGCGACGTACAGGTTATGTGCGAAGGCCCTGGACACGTCCCGCTCCAGATGATTGACGAAAATATGAAGTGCCAGCTCGACTGGTGCGCCGAAGCTCCGTTCTATACCCTCGGGCCCCTCGTCTCCGACATCGGGGCGGGCTACGACCACATTACGGCGGCGCTCGGGGCATCGGTCATCGGCTGGGGCGGCACGGCGATGCTCTGCTATGTAACACCCAAGGAACACTTGGGCTTGCCCGAGCGCGACGATGTCCGCGAAGGGGTCGTCGTATTCAAACTCGCAGCCCACGCAGTCGATTTGGCGAAAGGCCACCCCGCGGCGCAGTACCGCGACAACGCCATGAGCCTCGCGCGCGCGGAATTCCGCTGGAACGACCAGATAAACCTTTCGCTCGACCCCGAAAAGGCGCGCGAATTCCGCTCCAAAAGCGACAAGGAATTTTCGAAGGACAACGCGCAAATGCACTATTGCTCGATGTGCGGGCCGAAGTTCTGCTCGATGCGCGCGTCGCTCGAAATGAAAAAGGCGTTCGGCAAAAAGACGCCCGAGGAAAAATAGAAACTTCGGGGAAAAAATGGAGCAGCCGCAAAATCCGCCGCACAATGCCGAGGAGCTTTTCGCCCGCGGGTACAATTGCTCGCAGTCGGTTTTTGCGGTATACGCTCCGCGGCTCGGAGTGGATTTTGAAACCGCCCTCAAGCTCGCCGCGCCGCTCGGCGGCGGAGTCGGGCGAATGAGGGAGGTTTGCGGCGCGTTTTCGGCATGCGCAATGCTCGACGGGCTCAAAAATTGCACACCGAATCCGTCCGCCGAAGAAAAGGCGGAAACGTACGCGCGCGTTCAGAAACTCGCCGAACTATTCAAGGCGGCGAACGGCTCGATTATTTGTCGCGAACTTTTGAATTTGTCGAAGTCCGCGCCCACGCCGCCGACGCCCGACGCGCGCACCGCCGAATATTACGCCAAGCGTCCGTGCGCGCGAATCGTTGCGAATGCGGCAAAGATAGCGGAAGATCACATTTTGTAGTTTTTTTACTTTTTCGGAAAATCCGCCGCGATATTTTTTTAGTCGGGTGGAGTGTTGTGATTCCGTTTTGTCGGCGCGGGAATTGACAGTGCTTCTCCGCTGGGTACGCGTGGAAGTTGCTCCGTTTCCTTCCCGAATTTGCAAATCCGAAGAATTTACTTGCCGCCACCTTCGGGAAACAAAATTTTCATAACGGCGTCGAAGTCGCGCTTTGCCGCGCCGATGTTCGAGTCGTGCCATTTCTTCGCCGATTCCGCCAGTGCCGCGCGCGCGTTTTTGTTTTTCGCAAGCCGCACGATTTCCGATACCGCCGCGTTCGCGTCCGCCACTTTTACCGCCGCGGCGGATTCCTCGAGTGTCTGGCAGATTCTGCGGAAGTTCGACATATGCGAGCCGTAGACCATCGGAACTGACGACGCCGCGCAGTCTATCGGGCTTTGTCCGCCCTCGTTCGGCGCAAGCGACTTGCCGATAAACGCCAAGTCCGCTATTTGCGTGAGTGTGCGCAGTTCGCCCGTCGTGTCGGCGAGGTACACGAGCGTTCCGTCCTGCGCCTGTTTTTCGCGGCTTCTGACGCAGTGGGGCAGATTTTTTATAAGCTCGATTATCTCGGCGCGTCTTTCCGCGTGGCGCGGCACCAAAAGCAGTCGGCAGTCGATTCCCGCAGCCCTGATTTTTTCCGCCGCCTTCAAAAGCATTTCCTCTTCGGTCGGCCAAGTCGACGAACCGAGCAGGACAAAGGAATCTGCGCTAAAGCCGAGCTGTTTGCGCAGCTCGAGCTTCCCGTTTTCGTCGAGCATTGCGGCGGGGCGGGTGTCGAATTTCAGGTTGCCCGTGCAGATTGTTTTGCGCGGGTTTGCGCCGAGCGAAATAAAGCGCGAAAAATCGATTTCCCCCGACACTGCGATGAGCGAAAGTTTGTCGAGCAGTCTGCGCGCCAAATACGGCACGCGCGAGTATCTGCGGAAGCTTTTGTCCGACATTCGCGCGTTGACGAGCATTGCGGGAACTTTTTTCGATTTTGCAGTGTGCAGGTGTTCGGGCCAGAGCTCGCTTTCCATCAAAACCACGGCGTCGGGTTTTATCCGCCGCCACGCCGAGCGGGAGAACGGGAAAAAGTCGAACGGGAAAATCCCGCCGTAGAGAATTTTGTCCGCGTATTTGTTGCGCAATACGGCGTAGCCCGTGCTCGTTGTCGTCGTGAGCACGACTTCCACTTTTCCGCTCTCGCACAGCAGGTCTACGAGCGGCGCGATTGCCTCGATTTCCCCGACGCTGACCGCCTGAATCCAGACGCGCTTTTTGCCCGCCGCAACGGGCGGCAGGTCTTTCTGGAGTCCGAAGCGGTGGGAGAAGTCGATTCCGTACCCGCCGCGCCTTAGCATTCTCCAGCCGTAGTACGGCGCGGAGAGCAGCATTGCGGGTATGAACAACGCCCGATACAGCCAAATCATCTTACGCCTTTTGCAGAACGACCGCGACGTTTGCGCCGCCGAAGCCGCTGGAGAGCGACATCGAAATTTCGGGCGCGTGCATTTGCGTTTCGGAAATGATGTTCAGCCCCTGCGCTTCGGGGTCGAGCTCCGAAATGTGCGCCGAGCCGGGGGTGAAGCCTTCGCTGAGTCCGAGGGCGCAGAACGAAGCCTCCATTACGCCCGCGAGCGACAGCCCGTGCCCCGTAATCGCCTTTGTCGAGCTAATCATCGCCTTGGCGTTTTCGCCGAAGACTTTTTTGATTGCCTTGAGTTCGGCGGTGTCGCCCATCGGTGTGGAAGTCGCGTGGGCGTTGATGTAGCCGACCTTGTCGGCGGTGATTCCCGAGCTTGCCAGCGCGAAGTTGATTGCGTTGACGACGCCGTCGCCGTCGGGGTGCGGGATTGCCACGTTGTAGCCGTCGCTCGCCTGACCCCAGCCGAGCATTCGCGCGTAGATTTTAGCCCCGCGCGCCTTGGCGGTTTCCTCGTCCTCGAGCACTGCGACGACTCCGCCGCCAGTGCCGACGAATCCGTCCCTGTTTTTGTCGAAGGGTCTCGACGCGGTTTCGGGGTCGGGATTTACGCTGAGCGCGCGCATTCCGACGAACGGCAGGAGCGTGCGCAAATTGCCGTCTTCGCCGCCGACAACAAACATTCTCTTTTGGCGTCCGTTTGCGATTTCGTCGTACGCAAAGCCCATCGCGTGCGAGCTGCTCGCGCATGCCGACGCGAACCCGCAGCTCGCGCCCTTGATTTTATATGCCGAAACCAAGTTGAACGAAAGCGTCCCGACAATCGAGCAGACAATCGCGAACGGAAAGCACCTCAGCGCGCCGACTTTGTCCATCTTCTGCATGTGGTGGTAGAGCATTCCCGACGAGCCCGCCGACGCGGTGTACATGCCAGTCATCACGTTCGAGATTTCCTCGGGCGAAAGGTTGGCGTCTTTGATTGCCTGTTCCATCGCGCAGTACGCGTAGAGGCAGTGGGGGGCGAACCCGCGCAGAACGTCGCGGCGCACGCGGTATTCGGGCGGATACGTCCAGTCTTCGGGGTCGCAGCTTTCGGTGTCGAAATTTTTGATTGTCCCGACGCATTTGGCGGGGATTTTCGGGTCGTCGAACGGCTTGTAGTGCTCGATTCCGTTTCTGAGGTTTACAAGGCTGTCGATTACGGTCTTGCGGTCGTTGCCGATGCTGGTGATGAAGCCCAGTCCCGTGATTACTACGTTTTTCTTGTCCATATTTTTTTAGGATTGGTAGTCGAATGTTAAAGTGATTGTCTCGACGAACGACGCGCGCTGGCCGTTTACCGAGCCCTTGCCCTCGAAGGAAAATAGCGGGTGGCGCACGCGCGAGACTTTAAGGAAGATGTCGAGCGTCTCCCCTGGGCGGCAGATGCGCGAGCACCGCGCGTTGTCGGAGGAGGTGAAGAAGATTTTTTTCGGGTCGACGGGCTTTGCGAGGGCGGGGTCGCCGCTTGCGAGCAGGTAGAGCACCCCGAGCTGCCCGACCGCCTCGAGCATCAAAGTCCCCGGGAAAACGGGGTTGTCCTTGAAGTGCCCTTTGAGAAAAAACTCGTCGCCTTTGATTTTGTATTTAGCCGTTGCCGAGCCGATGCCGAGAGTCGCCTCGTCCAAAAATAGGAACGGGTCTTGGTGCGGCATTAGTTTTTCGATTTCCTGTCTATTGAGCGATTTTTCCATTTTCCCTTTCTTATATGGAATTTTTTGCGCAAGACAAACATTTTTACGTCAAAGGAGATTTTTGCGGATTGCCCCGAAAATCAGCTGCTGGGCAAAGCCCGCGTTCTGACCGAAACGCCTTGCGGCGAAGTCGCGGATTTTGTCGGGCGAGGGCGGGGTGTTGTATAGGTTTGTCATCGCCTGCTTTATCCAAGTGTCGACGGGGAACGCCTCGAAGCGCGCCGCCCCGAAAAGCAGAATGCAGTCCGCGACTTTGTCGCCGATTCCGTGGAGGCTCGTCAGGTATTTTTTCGCCTCGGGGTAGGGGATTTCGCGCAGGGAGTTGGGGTCGAATTTTTCGGCGCGGATTTTCTCCGCGGTCTTTTTCAGATAGCGCGCGCGGAAGCCCAGCTTGCATTCGCAAATCGCCTCTTCGGGAGCGTCCGCCAAAATTTCGAGCGACGGAAGCGCGTGGCGTCCGCCGCCGACGTATTCGCCGAACTTTTCGGACAGCAGACCAACGCACTGCTTTATCTGGACTATGCGCTTGCTCGACGAGCAGATGAAGCCGACAATCGCCTCTTCGGGCGTTTGGCGCAGGATTCTTAGCGTCCGCCAAATCCCGAGTGCAGCCGCGATGTTTTTGTCGCCCGTTTGGGCGAGGCTGCGGCGGATTGATTCGTAGTCTGTGTCGGCGTCGAGGTATTTTTTTATTTCGGATTCCGCCGCCGATTTTGCGCGTGCAAGCGTGTCCTGCGGCAGGGAATAAAAGACGTTTCCGCTTCCGTCGAGCGCAAGCCTCACCGCCAGTTTTTTGAAGACGCCTTCGTACGCTGCCGCGAAATTCGGGCAGTCCACTTTGTTCCACACAAACGCCTGCCCGCCGTCGAGGGTTTCGCAAAAATCCCTTTCGGTAAATTCGATACCGCCGAGTTTTTCAAACCCGCCCCAGTTGGAGTTTGTCCGCATGGTTTTTCGGCAAATTTTTTCGCGCTATTTTTCGGACTTTGCCGCGGCGGCAGTGTCCTCCCAAAGCCACGACTGCTTTTGCGCGAGCACCTTGCCCGTCGGCGATTTCAGCACGAGCTTCCACGCGTTGACCTTAGCCTTCGGATTCGGCCAATCTGCGCCCGTCAACCCGAGCACCACTTCGCGCGTGACCGAATGCGTTTCGGGGACGGTGAATTTGTAGGTTCGGGTTCTCGAGTCGGCGGTCGAGTCCACCGAAAGCTCGAAAGTGCAGGCGAGCGCAATGTCGTCGGGCTCGTATCCGAACATAACAAAAAAATACATTCCCGCGCGCTTGTCGGGGTTCGTGCGCATCGTGAGCTTGCCGTAGTTTATTTCCTCGCCCGTGAAAACTTCGTATATCGAGCGGGTCTGGGCGTCGTTCAGAAAGCGCGGCAGGACGTACGAAATCTTCGGTTCGCCCTTGAAGTCTACGCCGATTGTCCCGCCGTTCGATTCCCCCGCCGAAGCGTTGTCGGCGGCGGTGTCGCCCGAGCACGAGCAGATGAGAGCGGTTGCTGCCGACAGTGCGGCGAGGGCGGCGTATCTAAAATATTTCATAGCCCGATATTCCCGCCCGCGCGCGCGCGGGTCAAGCAAAAAGGCGTCATTGCCGAACGCGCGGCGATGAGGTCACCAAGTAGACCCCGAAAAACACCAACGCCGCCGCCGCAACTTTCACCCACGAAAAACAGTCCTGCCCCACATAGACCGCCGCCGCGGACGCGATTATCGGCTGGACGTAATTGTACATCGCCATCGTCGTCGGGCGCATTCGCTTTATCGCCATCGCGAGCAGAATGTATGTTATGAACGTCGCCCCGACAATGACGAACAGCAGCGCGGATATTTCAAAAATCCCCCATTTGCCCGCCACCGCGTTCTCCGCCCCGACGACCGTCGGCGTAATCGGCAGCAGGATTATCGACGCGAACAAAAACATCCACTTCATCATCGTAATCGGGTGGTGGCGCGAAGTCACGGGCTTGGACATCGTGAAATATATCGAGGTCGAAACCCCGCTTAAAAGCACGAGCAAATCGCCCGCCACCGAGCTTGTCGAACGCGCGATGTTTCCCGCCGAAAGCACGAGCCATATCGCGCCCGCCGCGCCCGAAAGCACCCCCAGCGCCTTGCGCGGAGTTATCGGGTCGCGCATGAAAACGGCGGCGATTACCAGCACCATCAGCGGAATCATTGTCGCGATGACCGACGCGTCCACGGGCGAGGTTTTCCCCAGCCCGTAGATAAAAATCCCCTGATTCATTATCACGCCGCAGAACGAGAAGAGGAAAAACAGCGCGAGGTCGCGGCGTTCGACTTTGTCGTTTTTAACGAAGACCGACGCGAGCCAAAACAACGCCGCCGCGCCCCACATTCGCGCGAGCGTCAGCGTTCCGCCCGAAAGGCAGTTCGCCATCAGGTATTTCGACGCGGGAATAAACAGCCCGAAAATGACGTTTGCCGCAAGTATGCAAATGTGGCCCTGTAGTCTTTGACTTGACATTTTCCACGCGGTTTTCGGCGGGGTCGCTCCCGCAACCCCTTCCCGAATTTGCGCCGCAATTTAGCGTTCGAGTTCGATGTCGATAAACCTGCGGTCGACAGCCTGCGCCGCCACGATTACGCTCGTGCCGAAAATGTTGGGCACGCTCGAGCCTCTGGAGATTTCGGCGGCGGGCTTTGTCAGCCCCGTCAAAATCTGCCCGTAGCAGGCGATTTCGGGCGCGAGCACCTTTATCATTTTGGAGGCGATGTTGCCGCTGTCGAGGTCGGGGAAAATCAGGACGTTCGCCTTGCCCGCCACGGAGCTGGAAATGTTCTTGAGCTTCGCGACTTCGGGGCTGAGCGCGGCGTCGATTTGCAGCTCGCCGTCGATTTCCATCTCGAGCATATCGCGCTTTGCCTTGTCGTGCGCGAGAGCCGTCGCCGCCTTGACCTTCGTAACGCTCGGGTGCGCCGAGGTCGAAGCCTTCGATGAAAACGAGAGCATCGCAATCTTCGGAGTCCGCAGCGTCAGCTGGTTCGCGAGCATGCCCGTCGTCAGCGCGATGTCGCAGAGTTGCTGCTCGGAGGGCTCGGGAATGACTCCGCAGTCGGCGAGGAACAAGTCGCCGTCAATGCCGATTTCGGGGCGTCCCGTCGAGAGAATCATAATCGAGCTCGCCGTCTTGAAACCCTTTTGAAGCGGGATAATCTGGAAAATCGGGCGCAGCGCGCTCGACGAAACCGTTGTCGCGCCCGCGAGCATCGCGTCCGCGCGGCCGCTGGCGACCATCAGCGTCGAATAGTAATTGGGATTCGCCACGAGGTTTTTGATGCCGTCGTCGTCCAACGCCCTGAATCTGGGGAACGCTTTCATCAGGCGGCAAAGCTCGCCGAAGTCGTCGGAGAGGACGGGGTCGATAATCTTCATTCCGTCGAGCCGAACGTCGACGGACGCGGCGGCCTGTTCGATTTTGTCGCGGTTGCCGAGCAGAATCGGCACGCCGAGCTTGCGTGTGGAGAACTGGCGGGCAGCCTGCAAAATGCGCGGATCCGCGCCTTCGGGATAGACAATGCGCTTGGGGTGGTTTTGGAGACGTGCAGAAAGTTTTTTGATGAGGGGCATATTTGTATGTATATTTGACGGTTAAGAATGGGGGTATCCGCCGAAGCGGCAAGTATAATTCCGAGAGACAATCCCACGAAGCTCCAAAAAAGTCAAGCGATAACGCCCCACTCCGAAAAACAAAAACGGCGGAAAAAATTCCCGTTTCCGTTGGCATTTCCCCAGTCTACAAATGCGCTTATTCGTAAAAGGCCTTGGGAAAAGAATATTTTGCGCGAAAAATGCGCCGTTTTCTGGGGTTGATAATTATATTGCTTAAAAATTGTATAAATCTAATGTTATATCTTCGCCTCGGCTTGAAATTTTCTATATAATCGAGATGCGAAAAAAGTCCCTCGGACGTTGCCGTTATATATCCAGATTTAGGCCAGTAGGCTTCCATATCGCCTTCCAGTGAAATATTTTTGTAAGATGTTCCGTACCTCGTTTTCTTTTCGGGATTGGGCGTAGGCGGCAAATCGACGGCGAGTATTCCGCGAATAAAATCGGTTTTGAACAGGCACGGATTGTTTGTCCAAAACGAATTTTCCGACTCAAAAAAATAATATGTTTCTCCGTTTATTTCTTTTGATTTTATTTCGGGGAAAATCTTGCACGGATTTTCGGAAATGCAGGGTACAAATGTTAAGTCGCGCTTGGGAGTTAATTCTGGATGCTTCGCATTTTTCCAAACAATTCCGCAGGGAAAGCCTGGAAATTTCCGCGAACGGTAGCGTACAACTTGCGCTTTATTCTCGGAAAGAATCTCGATTCCGCTTTCAAGCCGTTTTTGCGCGGTTTCCCGATTCTCGAATAAATACCAATCGTTTTCCAGAAACAAAAAATATTCGTTTTTTGCATTCTCTGCAAGTGTCTTATAGCCGTTTTTTATACCAACGTTTTCCGTACTTCCGATATGTTTTAATCCGAACTCATTTGCCAACGCGACTTCTTCGTCTCCCATTTCGTTAAAGAAAACGGTGATATCGTTTGAAATTTCCAGCAAGCCGTTTTTTTTGTATGAAAGCAATGTTTGGCGTAATACGTCATTGCGCTTCCAGCTTAAAATTCCTATAGATAAATTTAATTTATTCATATATTTTTTTGCAAAGCGGAGGTTTTATTGTTCTTAGTTTTGCCATTCTTTTTAGAAAGCGATGAAGACCGTCTCTTTTTCTAAGATAATTAAGTTTTCCTACGTATGATTTAAATTGGAAAACTTGTCTGGCAAATGGGTAAAAATTGTGTATCTTTAATCTGTTTTTGTAAGAGTCTATTTCTGAGCCAATTTCATTTTTACAAAACACAACGGGCGGGAATAGGGTTAGTACATCTATCCCATACTTATAATATAAATGCGTATTAGTATCTGCAGGACATCCAAAGGGTATAATATTTTTCAATAATTTTTTGGCTGTTTTGAAATTTAACGCATATCCCCAAGCGCATCCTGAGGTTCTGATATATTCGCGCAGGGAAAAATCTGGATAAACCCGCTCCCTATATAGGATTCGCTTTTTTTCCTCTATTTGCAGTCTTATAAAATTCCACTTGAAATATTTATCCTGTAAAAATTGCAATGCAGCTGGAAATTCGTCGGATAAAACAACATCGTCTTCCAGAATAACGGCGAAATCAAGGCCATATTCTGCAATTTTTTGCCAACATTTTATATGCGATATGTGGCAGCCTATTTCGCCTACAGACAGTGGGCGGGGAAAGTCGCGCCTGTTTTTTTCTTCGGAAAAATAAAAACTTAGTGTTTCTTGCGGGAGTCCCGAAGCGTCCACGCCTCCCACCCATTCGTATGGCAGTCCGAATTTATTCAACTGGGCGGAAATTTTATTCCATCGCTCTACGCTGCGCGCCATATTTATGACAAAGATTTTGTAATTTAGTTTTTTCATTATTTTTTAATCAGGGAGCAAGTGGCGTATTGGAACTTATAAATCAAACGAGCCAACGGGTTGTGGTAGTGCTTTTTTCGGGAGATTTCGGACGGAGCGTCGGTGAGTTTGCAAAATGACGGAAAAAGGCCTTGGATATTCAAGTTTGTTTCCCATGTAAACTGCAAGTCCACGTCTATCGGGCGGAAGAAACGCGAACGTTTTGCAAGAAATTCCTTCGCGCCGTCCCTCGTTATTGCGTATGCCTGTGTTCCCGCGGGCGGTTTACGCCATTTTACGATTTCAAAAGGAATCGGAACGGTTATATCTTTTGAGGTTGGGGCTATTTGCTGTGTGTTTGACGTTTTGTCGAACTGCCGATTTTCTATATTGCAAGTTGCGGGTATTTCGGCGCAAAAGGAGCGAGAAACGATTTTTTTCTTTTTAAAAGGCGCAATCAGTTTGATGTAATTCCAATTTTGGAGGGATTCCAATGCGTAGGGAACAAGTTTAAACGAATCGTTTAGTTCGATGTCGTCTTCAAGGACTATTGCGTAGTCGAGATTGTCGGAAAGTACTTTTTCGCAAACTTTTAAATGGCTAATATAGCATGCAATTTCCGATTTGCTGAGCGAAACGTAATATTTTCTTCTGTTGAGTTCAGCCGAATAGTATTGGTTTAAAAATGCGTCCGACACAGCCTCGGCGTCTATTGCCGAAAAACGCTCGTATTGCAATTCGAGATTTTCGATCTGTTTTCGCATTTTTTCCCAACGTGTAGTAGCTCTATCAAGATTTATAATAAAAATCTTTGAGTTTTTTTGCTTTATGTGTCTCTGGGGGGGGGG
>DJPO01000033.1:14447-23349 GCA_002437405.1 Opitutia bacterium UBA6410
AGGGGGGGGCAAATTCGGCGCGCGAAATTCCGTTTTGTGATGGCTGTTTGATTTTTTCTGAATATTCGTACGCTCTTCCCATTTATCTGGGTAGGGTATAGTATTTGGAATACTATACCCTATGAGGGAATCATAATGCTATGGCTTTTAACGCATTATTTCAGAGGCGAAGCGGCGGAAGTGGGCGCGGTAGGGTATGATTTATTGCGTAATTATTATTCAGAATACGCTTGCAATCAATGTTTTGCGAAAATTTTACTTGACCGTAGTATTCCAAATACTATGGCGCAAAATCTGTGGGATAGATCGGAATTTGAAGGTGTCGGATAGCAACAAAAAACGCCCGTTTTGTCGGGCGTTTGGGATTTGAGTTTTCTGGCTGGGAATATGTTCGATTTTGTGAGCGTGGGTTGGCGGAATGGCTGCGGCGTTTTCTATTGTAGTTTTGCGATGGGGAGAACTTCTTCGCCGTAGGTTTTGGTTGAGGGCAAAGAAAAAATTTCTTTGTTTGCGAATTTGAAGTTGCGCAAAACGCCGTCTTTGTTTACGAGCCCTGCGTAGAGAGAATATTCGCCTTTCGGGAGGTTCTTGGGCAGGGCGAATTTGTCGGTGGCGGTGAATTTTTGGTCGGGCAGCCAGCGGGTCGGGTCGGCGGTCGATTTTAACTCCGCGATTTTTTCAAATTTGCCGCCGTCCGTCCTATATATATAATATACCAGCTCGAAGGGCAGGTAGATTTTCGAGCACCCGATGTTTTTGCCCTCGAGCGAGATTTCGAGGGTTGTCGGGCTGTATTTTAAATCCGCCTTTTCGGCGACCAGCCGCGCGCCGACGTATTTGCGGAGTCGGTCGGTTTGCGGTTTGTCGGCGGGCGATGTCAGGGTATTTTTGAAATGGAGGTTGTCGTTGAAAAGTTGGCAGTGGTTGTCCAAGATAAAATTTGCGGCGCGCTCGAGCGACCAGTCTTTCTCCTTGTGCGGCGAGGCGATGAACTCGAGCAGCACGGGCGCGTTTTCCCAGATTTTATCCATATTTGCCACGCCCGCGTATTTTTTCGAGCCTATCCAATTTTTATAGTGCCAAGACCCGCCGACGCCGTCGCGGCGTATTCCGACGTTCGCCTTGCCGAGTGCGTAGGCGAGTGTTTTGGCGTCGTCGCTCATAAAAACGAGCTGTGTTTTTTTGAAGTTGTCGAGGTATGCGTCGGCGAATTTTTTGCGCGACTCGGGCGTTGCTTCGGGGATTCCGAGTCTGTGGGTATGCCATTCTCCCCAGTTGCCGTATCCGCCGATGTCAATCGAGCTGATATGCGGGTTGCCGTCGTAGCGTTCGGCGAGCTTTTTGACGAACCGCGCGTGCAGTTCGATAAGCAGTGGTTCGTCGAAATACGGCGTGTAGCGGGTCATAGTTGTGAATGGGCTTTTCGGGTTTTGGCGTTCCTTTTCCCAGTTGTAGGCTTTGTATTTTATCCCCTTGTCGAGCGCCCACTTGGGGGTTGCGTAGGCGTTGCGGCTGTGGTAGTTGGCGCAGGTGATTCTAAACGACACGGGCAGTCCGATTTTCGCGTAATTTGCGATAAGTTCGTCGATTTTCCGCCAATCGTATTTTCCGTCTTCGGGCTCGAAGTCCGACCAATCGTAGCGTCCGTAGCCGACCCCGTACGGCAGAATGTTGTCCGTTTTGGGCGATTGCGAGTACGACACGAACCCCTGTGCGGGGTTTACGATTACCGCGTCGCTTTCCTCGAACACGACGGTTTTTTCTTTTTCGTTGCAGCCGCAAAGCAGAAGCGGAATCAATCCAAGCAAAGCTATTTTTTTCATAGGGAATTTTTTTTGTTTTAAAAAGTATAGTTTAGCATTGTTGCGCGCCGCCCCTTCCTGTCAACTTTTTATTGAAGGGGGGCATAGCCCCCCTTGCGAAGATTGGCTTCGCCAATGCTTCTATCCCCCGCGACGTTTAGGGGATTGGACGGATTCGATGGATTTGTTGTTTTGGGGAGTCGGGCAGGTTGGGGCTGTGGAGACGGCATTGCCGCGACTTGCACTTTATAATCCTATCCGTAAAAATGGGGTACGTCAAACCGACTAAAAAAACCAGATTGAAAATTATTATCAAATCTAAAAAACGAGAAACAAGAGCCCCCCGACAGGGCTTGTCAAACTGTCGGTTAGGTGGTGGCTTCTGTTTTGGCGCACGGTGGGAGCGTACAAGTGGTACGTGACCAGTGTGCGCCAAAACAGAAACGCCGCATAAGCGGTAGTTTCACAAGCCCTGTTAGCAGGGAGGCCAGTTTAGTTTGCGCCCGCCTAATATGTGAATGTGCAGGTGCGGGACTGTTTCCCCCGCTATCAGCCCGTTGTTTATCACTACCCTGAACCCGTCGTCCAGCCCGCATTCCTTCGCCACTTTCGGCACTGTCAACATTAGGTGTGCCAGTATCTGCGCGTCCTCTGCCGTCGCCTCCGCGATTCTGGGAATAGGCTTTTTCGGGAAGAGCAGTACGTGCACGGGAGCTTGCGGGTTGATGTCGTTTATCGCCGCGCAAACGTCGTCCTGATAGACGATTTTCGACGGAATTTCACCGTCCAAAATTTTTTGGAAAAGCGTTTTCATCGGGGAAAAATAAAAAATTTTCCGCCGCGCGTTGCAAACATTTTTTTGCGGTCGGTGTCAAAGCCTGCGCGGGGCGCAATCTTTTTTGTGAAAAGAGTTGCAAAGAGGGCGTTTCTGTGAAAATCTTACGCGCAATATGGAATTGTCATCTTATATACCGGTTTTGATGCAAATTGTCGTCGCGCTCGCGATGGGCGTCGGGATTGTCGCCGCCAGCCAGATTTTCGGACAGCGGGCAAAGCCGAACAAGCCGAATAATTCCGCCTACGAGTGCGGCGTAGTTCCCGAGGGGCAGCCCCACCCGCGTTTCGGCGCAAAATTCTACGCAGTGGCAATGCTCTTTGTGATATTCGACGTCGAGGTCGTATTCCTGATTCCGCTCGCGGTTTCGTACGGCGATTTGGTCGCCAAGCACCTGCCCGTGCTTCTGCCGATACTTTTCTTCATTGCCGTTCTCGCGACTGGCATTGTCTACGAAATCAAAAAGGACGCCCTCAACTGGAATATTCCCAAGAGCAACTAAAAAATGAATCTCAAGCGTTTCCTCTCGAAAACGAGAATAATCGACGTAGCCGAACCGACGTTTGCCGACGCCGTGGGAAGGCTTTTGGAGACAATTCCCGATTCGATTTTGGGGGGCGCGGACAGGCGCGACGTGCTCGCGAACCTGATTGAGCGCGAGAAATCCATTTCGACCTATCTGGGCGACGGCATTTGTATGCCGCATACGCGCGTAGTCGGGCTGAAGCAAAAATACGTATTCGCCGTGGGGCGGATTCGGGACGGAATCGACTTCGAGGGGCTTGAAGATTACAAGCAGACCCGCATTCTGTTTTTGATGCTCTCCGACGAAAAGGTGGACAACTACCTTAGCGTGCTTTCGAACCTCGCGAAGATTTTTTCGGCGGACGACGTTTGCGAGCGCATAAAAACTTCGCCCGATATAGGGTCGTTCCGCAACGCCGTGCTGGGCGCGTTCAACGGCGGGGGCGCGGCGGAGTCGGCTAAAAACACGGCGCGGAAACTGCCGCGCAGGCGCGAGGAAAAAATCAACGAATTTATAATGCGCTCGGCTCTGAAAATCTCGAGAGCCTCGAAGTGCTCGGCGATAATCCTGCTGTGCGACTCGTTTTCGATTATGCCCGATGTCGCCAAGACGTTCGGCGACGCAAAGGTTGTGCTCGTCAGCGAAAAGCCGCCCGCGTCGCTGCCGCCCAAGTGGGAGTTTATCGGCGTGAGGGCGTTTTCGAGCATGCGGTTTGCGCAGCTGCGCAGCGCGGTGATGATAGGGCTTACGCGCGGAGTTTTTACCGCAAAGGAAAAAATCTGCTGCCTCGGCGGAGTGCGCGAAAGTAATTTAATCGACACCATCGTAATTCTCGACATCGAAAAAGAGTTCGCGAATATGTTTATCGGACAGAAAAATATGCTGCCCGAGGGCGTTTCGCCCGAAGTTGTCGAGCGCGTTCTGGACATCGCGACGGAGCTTTCCGTCGAGGGTCGCGAGGGCAAGCCCGTCGGCTGTATTTTCGTGATAGGCTCTTCGGAGGAACTAAAACCGCACCTGAAGCAGCTGATTCTAAATCCGTTTTTCGGATACAAGCCCGAAGACAGAAACGTGCTCAACCCGTTTATGGACGAGACCGTCAAGGAGTACTCGCTAATCGACGGTGCGTTTATCATCGACGGCTCGGGGGTCTTGGAGGCTGCGGGCGCGCTGATTCATACGCCCGACTTCAAATTGCAGCTCCCAGGGGGGCTCGGGGCGAGGCACGCGGCGGCTTATTCGATTTCGCTGATGGCGGATTGCGTGTCCATCGTGGTTTCGTCGAGCACGGGGCAGATTACACTTTTCAGAAAGGGGCAGATGTTGCCGATTACCGAAAAAAGGCGGTAGTGCGCGGCGTCGTCTATATTTTATGCTAAAATATTTTGAATGGTCTTTTGCGATTTTAATCGTGGGGCTCGGCCTTGCATTTTACAGGGGCGAATGCGTCGCTTCGGGGCTGGGCTGGAGCTTTATGTTTACGGCGCTTGTGATTACCGCACTGGAGGTTAGCCTGTCGTTTGATAACGCCGTAATCAACGCCACTAAGCTCGAAAAGATGTCCCACAAATGGCGTATGCGCTTTTTGACGTGGGGCATCGCGATTGCGGTTTTCGGAATGCGGTTCGTCTTCCCGATAGCGATTGTCGCGATATTCTCGGACATTTCGTGTATGGAAGTATTGCGGCTTACGCTCGAAAAGCCCGACGACTACGCAAAGCTTTTGCACGAGTCGCATGTCGGGATTTCCTCGTTCGGCGGGGCGTTTTTGATGATGCTCTTTTGCGAGTTTATGTTCGACGCGAAAAAGGATTTGCATTGGCTCGCGCCGCTCGAAAAATTTTTGCAGAAATGCGGGAAAAGCCGCCTCGCTCCGACGCTTTTTACGCTTGCGGCACTCGGGGCAGTCCAGCCGATGCTTGCGGGGCACCACATGATGTCGATAGTCGCGGGCGTCGTGGGGATTGTCGTGCACTTGGCGATACACGGCGTCAGTGAAAAGCTCGAGACTATGGCGGAGCGAAAAAACGCGTTTGCCCTCAAACACGCTGGGCTGGCGGCGTTCATATATTTGGAGCTAATCGATGCGTCGTTTTCGCTCGACGGCGTGCTCGGGGCGTTCGCGCTCACAAAGGACGTAGTTGTAATTACGATAGGGCTTGCGGTTGGGGCGTTTTTCGTGAGGTCGCTTACGATTATGATTGTCGAAAAAAAGACGCTCGAAAAGCTCGTTTATCTGACCCACGGGGCGTATTGGGCGATAGGCTCGCTCGCCGCGATAATGCTGCTTTCCACATTCTTGGAGATTCCCGAAATCGTCACGGGTTCTATCGGAATGTTTTTCATTTTGGCGTCGCTTTTTTACTCGATATACGGGCGCGGCGCGGACGGCGCGAAATAACGGAAAATCGGCTTGGGGCTGGGGCAGCTTGGGTGAGGCTCGGCGGTCTTGAGGGTAATGCTCGGCGGGCAAACTTCGGCGCGGCGGCAAGGGATAAGCCTTTCGCCCGCCGCCAACATCAAATTTTTGCGCAGGCTTTTGCGGGGCGGAAATTTTTCTTTCCCTCATTTTTTTTTTTTCGCATTTTTTTCGCAAAAAATTTTGTTTAGCCGCGTTATGTTTGTCGCGCGGGCGGCAGTTGCGGCAATAAAAAATTGCCCGCGGTCGGTTCGGACTCGGCGGACAGTTGGGCAGTAGTCGTGTGTGCGCGGCTGCGGACAGTGAGGAGCGGCGCGCAATGCGCAGGCGCGGGCGGTGCAGGCAGGGTAGGCTTGTACAATGCGGCGCGGCGAGAACGGCGCGGTCAATCGCGTCTATTTGTTCGGGTCGAGAATGTGGAAGCTCACGGCGTTGTTGCGCTGGACTTCAATCAGGACTTTTTCCTTTTTGTCGGCGAGCTTTTCGTAGATTTCGTTAAGTTCGGCGGCGGACGCAATCTTTTTGCGGTTGACCGATACAATTATGTCGCCCGAGCAAATCCCCGCCAAGTCGAACGGGAAGCCGTTGCGCAGCCCGATTACCATCAGGTTGGAGTCGCACTTGATTTTCGCCTCGCGCTTGAAAACCGTCGTGATTTCCTGAAGTCCGACGCCCCATTTTTCGAGCGAAAATTCGCGCCCTACGCGGCTTTCGAGCCTTTCGCAGACGGGCGATTTCTCGAGGATTTTCCCGTTTCGCAGAATCTCGAGCCGCACGGTGTCGCCGACTTTTTTTGTCGCGATTTTGTTCATGATGTCGGGCAGCTGTTCGGGGAATCTGCCGTCCGTTTCGGTATCGTCGATTTTCAAAATTATGTCCCCCGGTTGAACCCCGACTTTCGCGGCGGGCGAATCCGCGTCGACGTTTTGCACGAGCACCCCGCGGTTTACGGCGATTTCGTAAAAATGTTCCATATCCTGAAGCGGGGCGGGGGTGATGCCGATGTATCCGCGCTCGACGAGCGGCGACTTTTCGAGCGCGCCCGCGACGAATTGCGCGACGTTAGACGGCACGGCGAACCCGAGGTTGTTGGAGTTCGTCCGCGCGCGCGTGTTTATCCCGACGATTTTCCCGTTGGGCAGCACGAGCGGGCCGCCGCTGTTGCCTGGGTTGATTGCCGCGTCCGTTTGCAGCCAAGTGTTGAAGTTGCCCGTCTCGTAACCGCTGTTTAGAATCGTGCCCTCGAAGTAGCGGCTCGTGTTCGAGATAATCCCGCGCGTCACGGTTCTGGCGAAGCCGTGCGGCGTGCCGACTGCGTAGACCACCTGTCCGGATTTGAGTTTCGAGGAGTCCCCGAAGTCGGCGTGTTTGAATTTCAGCCCGCGTTTTTCGAGGTCTTTGCCGTCGAGCCTAATGAGTGCCAAATCCGTCCAGTGATCCCAGCCCACGAAGTCCGCCTTGACCCGCTCGAGGTTTGCGAGGGTCACGACGATTTTCGTCGCGTAGCAGTTGACGACGTGCGCGTTTGTGAGTATCGTGCCGTTCCCGTCGATAATCACGCCCGAGCCTATTGCGCGGGTTGTGAGGTTGCCGCCGTCCTTTTGCGATTTCTCCCAGACGTCGATTTTCACGACGCTCTCCAGAAGACCGTCGAACCCCGAGTTGTCGGGCGATTCGTCCGAGAACGTCGAGGCGCACGAGCAGACGAAAAGGCACGCGGCGCACAGCAACGCCGCCGCAAAAGGTTTCGGCGCGCGCATTATTTTCTTTCCCCGACTTCCGCCGTTACCTTGATGGCGATTCCGCCGCGGGCGTTGAAGTTGCCTTCGACTCTGCACCAAATCGGGTCGAGAGCCTTTGCGAGGTCGTCGAGAATTATATTTGTTAGGTGTTCGTGGAAGCACCCTTCGTTGCGGAACGACCACAGGTAGAGTTTCAGCGACTTGCTTTCGACGATTTTGTCGCGCGGAATGTACGAAATTTTTATCGTCGCGTAGTCGGGCTGCCCCGTCATCGGGCACAGGCAGGTGAATTCGGAGGTCTCCAGTTCGACGAGGTAGTTGCGCCCCGCGTTTTTGTTCGGGAACACTTCGAGCTTTCTCGACGCCTTCGCCTTTTTGCCGTGCAGAGCCGAGCCCAAGAGCGTCAGCCCCTTCAAATCTTTTTTCTGCGTTTTTTTCATATTCTTAAAATTCGATCATTACTTTGCCGAGCCGCGAGTTTTCCGTAGCACGCTTCATTGCCGACTCGATGTCTGCGAGCTTGAAACGCGAGTCCACAGGCGCTTTCAGCGTCCCGTTTTTTATCAGCGCGAAGACTTCGTCGTAGATTTTGCGGCATTCGTCCGCCGAGTGTGTGCGCTGCCATTTGTCCCACCAGAACCCGCGCAGGCGCAGGTCGTTGAAAATCAGAAAGCGCGTCGGGAATTTTATCGGCTCGCCCGTCATACCGCCGATTGTGACGACCGTCGCCCCGTTGCCCATCGCCTTTATCATATTGGAGACGCTGTTGCCGCCTATCTGGTTAAGCCCCAGTTTCAGCGCGCCGCCTGTCGCCTCCTTCACGGCTTTCGGGTCGAACTGCGATTCGTCGACGACGATGTCCGCCCCGTACGAAAGCAGCATATCGCGCTTTTTGTCGGCGTTGCGCAGCATATTCACGGTCTTGATTCCGCGCGCCGAGCATATTTGTATCATGAAAATCCCCAGCGCGCTGCCCGCGCCGTTTTGAATCAGCCAGTCGCCCGCTTTCAGGTCGGCGAATTCCCGCAAAATGCAAAGCGCGGTCGGCGGATTTACGAATGCCATTGCGGCGGCATCGGTATCCAGACCCGCAGGAATCGGCAGCAAATCCGCCGCCTTTGCCACTTGGTATTGAGTCCAAGCCCCCGGTTCGGAGGGCAGGCGTACGAGTGTCCCGATTCGCGGCTCTTCCGTATCGGGTCCGAGTGCGACGACTTCCCCGATTCCCTCGCGCCCAGCGATTGCGGGCAGGGGGCGGAGTCTGCCGTACGAGCCGCCTATCATTCCCAAATCCGATGGGTTGACGACAGCTTTCACGAGTTTGACGACGGCTTCGCCTTTTTGGGGTTCGGGAACATCGACGGACTGGGCATGGAGCACTTCCGCAGGATTCCCGTATGAACTATGGATAGCAGCGATACTTTTCATTATCCCAATTAGACAAGTCAAAGACTAAAAAGTCAATTTTTTAACGAAAGGGGGGCATAGCCCCCCTTTCGGCGATTGGGCGTAGCCCAATTGCGCCTATCCCCCGCCACGGTTTGTCTGCCCCCTTCGGAAAAATTGGCTTTGCCAATT
>DJPO01000095.1 GCA_002437405.1 Opitutia bacterium UBA6410
GTGAAACTATGAAAAACAAATTACAAAAAAATCGTTATTCCACTCTCTTTGGTGTTGACCCATTATGTCCCGCAGGCATGCGCGTTGCGGTGATATAACGAAAACATAACCGAGTGCTTTAATTGAAAAATGAAATTGATACAGCGAATGGTTTACGATTATCGAAACTTTGAAAATGATAGATGAAGGGTCTTGGTTCCATGCGGTGTCTTTCATTAATGTCCACTCTCATTAGTGTTGACCCTTATTGCTTCAGAATGGTGGTTAACAAAATGGGGATACTCGGACTCGAACCGAGGACCCCCTGTGTGTGATACAGATGCTCTAACCAACTGAGCTATATCCCCATTCTGTGGGTTTTGCGCTTTGATTTTTGCGCCAACTCGTACGCAACGCGTGCGTATTAAAAAATTTTTCAAATCACGGAGAGGATGAGATTCGAACTCACGGTAGGGGTATTAGCCCCTACACCGGTTTAGCAAACCAGCGCGATCGGCCACTCCGCCACCTCTCCTGATTTGAAAGCTTTTATCCAAACGAATTTATTTTTTAACGCAAGCAAAAAGTTTGCGGGGGCGGATTTTTTTTGCGGCCAAGCCGATAAATGCGGGCGCAAGTCAGTCTTTTCTTGTATTCGGCGCGCTATTTGACGATAATTTGCATCGGATTATGAATTTTTTTATAAAATTGCTACTTTTTGTTCCGCTCGCTTGTCTGTGGTTTTGGGGGTTCGTTGTCGAGCCCCATCTTATGCTCGACGTGGAATACGAAAATATTGACATCAAAAAGTGGGACTCCCGACTCGACGGACTGAAAATCGCCGTGGTTGGCGACTTCCACGCGGGGCTGCCGTTTTTTGAAAATTGGCGAATGGGAAAAGTCGTCGAAAAAACAAACGCCGTGAACGCGGACATTATTCTGCTTGTCGGCGACTACGTGAACGGGCGATGGTTTCAGTCGGCAATGGAGTCGGGGAGGCTTACAAAATACCTTTCGCGGTTGAAAGCGCCGCTCGGGGTCTACGCGATTCTCGGCAACCACGACTACCTTTACGACGCGGGGAAAGTCCGAAAAGTCCTCAATTCGGCGGGGATAACCTTGCTGGAAAACTCGAACGCGAAAGTCTCGACGCCAAAGGGCGATTTTTATGTTGCGGGGATAGCCGACCCGCTGTCGGTCGATTACTCTTATTCGCAGTCGCTGAAGGGGGTAGAGAAGGGCGCGCCCGTTTTGTTTATGGCGCATACTCCCGACGTTTTCAGGGAAATCCCGAACGAAATCGGGATAACGTTTTCGGGGCACACTCACGGCGGGCAGGTTCGGCTTCCGAAAATCGGCGCGCTTTTTACAAATACATTTAGGGGCGACAAGCTGGTCGAGGGGTTGTACCGCGACGGCGACAAGGCGATATACGTAACGCGCGGAGTGGGCACGAGCCGCCTGCCTGTGCGCTTTCTTTGCACGCCCGTAATTTCCGTGATAACAATAACAAAACAACCCGACGCAGCCCCCGCGGCGGCGTCCGAAAAATAGGATTGGCAATGAAAAAAATACTCCCGTGGATATTTGCGTTTTTTGCGGCGGCGGCGGCTTCGGCGAGCACCCGCGAATTCTTCGTAGGGGTCGAGTACGACGACGGCGAAATGCCGTTCTCGCACGGCGCGGATTACTACGACAACATTTTGAAAGACAAATATCTGTGGGAGCTTTCTTTCGACGAATGGTTCAACGGCCCGAATTTCTCGGGCGGCTGGATAGGCGCGCGCAGGAAGCTCGAAAACATCGGCTTCTATCCCGTAATTACATACCTCGGGAACTTTGCGGCAAACCCCGTCGGCGGAAATTCCAAGAGCGCGACAAACACGTCCGCTTTCTATGTCGGATACGGTCTGGAGCTTGAAAAGCTCACGGGGATTAAGGAATTGAAGGGCTGGAAGCTCATAAACGCGTGGTCTTGGCGTTTCGGGAGGTCTTTGACAAAGGAGTACATCGACAACGAATTCAATGTCCAGCAAAACTACGGCGGGCAGTCGTTCCTGCTCTCGAGCCTCTATCTTACTTATACCACCGACTCGTTTTTCGGCGACAACAGCCTGATGTTCAAAATCGGGCGAATCGCGGCGGGCGACAACTTTATGACAAAGCCGCTCTACTGGCTCTATCAAAACAACGCGTTCGACGGCAACCCCGTCGGGGCGTTCAAACAGACCCGACTTTCGGCTTTCCCGGGGTCGGCTTGGGGCGCGATGGCGCAAATTACCGACTCGCAGGGGCTTTATCTGAAAGCGGGCGTCTACCAAATCAACACCGAAAAGCAGGATTCCCTGAATATGCACGGGCTCGACTGGTCGTTCCGCGGCGACGGCGTGAATACCAACTACGAAATCGGCTGGGACATCAACCACGACGGCAGCGGACGCTCCCCCGGCAACATCTCGGCGGGCGTGATTGCCAGCTGGTACAACGCGCCGCACAACGACAATCCGCTCGTGTCGTCGCCGTTCAACTGTTCGGTCTACGTTCAGGCGAACTATATGATTTACAACCTCGGCTACATCAAAAAGGGCGAACCCTATTATATAGTGCGCGACAGCGAAAAATACCGCGACCTGCGCGGGCTGATTCTCTGGGGCGTCTTCCAATACGACCCTTCGGAAAATCTCGCGCGAATGCCATACTTCGCGAGCGGCGGGCTGCTTTTCAACGCTCCGTTCGAGTCGCGCGCAGACGACGTTATCTGCTTCGGCGCGGCGTACGGTAAATATTCCGACAAGCTCGCGGGCGAGGAGGGCGGCTCGTACGAGGCGGTCTTCGAATTGAACTACAAATTCCAGATAAACCGCTTTGCGTTTATCCAGCCGAACGTCCAGTTCGTGCTCAACCCGTCGGGCGGAAAGTACTCCGACGCCCTCGTGCTGGGTATGCAATACGGCGTATCATTCTGATTTTCGCCGAAAATTCCCGCGCCCGCGCGCCGACGCAAAAAAATATTCGCCCGCTCCGCAATTTTTTGTTGTGTTTTTCGGGCTTGGTGAAATATATTCAAGGCTCTTTTAACAAAAATATAACTATGGTATCCTATAAAGAACTCGGTTTGGTTAATACGCGCGAGCTTTTCAAAAAAGCAATCGTCGGTAAATACGCGATTCCCGCGTTTAACTTCAACAATATGGAACAGATGCAGGCAATCATTCAGGCTTGCGTCGAACAAAAGTCGCCTGTAATCCTTCAGGTCTCGAGCGGCGCGCGCAAGTACGCAAACCAGACGCTCCTGCGCTACATGGCTCAGGGCGCTTGCGAATACGCCAAGGAATTGGGCTACAATATTCCGATCGTTTTGCACCTCGACCACGGCGATACGTTTGAACTTTGCAAATCCTGCGTCGACTTCGGCTTCTCGTCTGTTATGATCGACGGCTCGGCTCACTCCTACGAAGACAACGTCGCCCTCACCAAGAAGGTCGTCGAATACGCCCACGAACACGACGTCACCGTCGAAGGCGAACTCGGCGTTCTCGCGGGTATCGAAGACGAAGTTTCGCACGAAACACACTCCTACACCCGCCCCGAAGAAGTCGAAGACTTCGTCAGCAAGACGGGCGTCGACTCCTTGGCGATTTCCATCGGCACCTCGCACGGCGCATACAAGTTCAAGCCCGAACAGTGCACGCGCGACGAAAACGGCAGACTCGTTCCCCCGCCGTTGCGCTTCGACATTCTTCAGGAAATCGAAAAGCGTATCCCGGGCTTCCCGATCGTTTTGCACGGTTCGTCGTCCGTACCGCAACAGTACGTCGATATGATCAACAAGTACGGCGGCAAGCTCGAAGCTGCAGTCGGTATTCCCGAAGAACAGCTCCGCAAGGCGGCTGAATCGGCAGTCTGCAAGATTAACATCGACTCCGACGGCCGTTTGGCGATGACCGCAAAGGTTCGCGAAGTATTCGCAACCAAGCCCGCCGAATTCGACCCCCGCAAGTACCTCGGCCCCGCGCGCGACGAGCTCAAGAAGCTCTACATGCACAAGGTCGTCAACGTACTCGGCTCGGCAGGCAAGGCCTAATCGGCGGATACGGAAAGAGCGTTGCGCCAAGCGCAACGCCCCGAAAGGGCGGCACACCCGCCCGACAAAAAAATACGAACCACATCGGTTCGTATTTTTTTTGCCTATCAATATGGCAATCTGCGAAATGCCGCTTGGGGTAAATCCGTCAAATAAAGCGCGCGAGCGCGTAAAGCCCGTATACGAACGATACCGCCAATACACAATAAATCAGAATCACATTGCCGAACAGCTTGCGCATTTTTATGAA